>NZ_JBAURZ010000368.1:0-38681 GCF_049581445.1 Paraburkholderia sp.
GGCGTGGACCGTCGCCCACTGCGCGCAGACAACGGCGCGCGGCTTTCCTGTTTCTCGCCCCGGCCTGCGTGATGGTCGCGATCTATGTGATCTGGCCGATTCTGTCCACGATGCGCATCAGCTTCTACAACTGGGACGGCATGACCGAACCCAGCTTTGTGGGCCTCGCCAACTACGTGGAGCTATTCCACGCGCCGACCTTTTATACGGCGCTCAAGAACAACTTGATCTGGCTGCTGCTGTTTTTGCTGGCGCCGCCGATGGGGCTCGCGGTCGCGTTATATCTGAACCAGGCTGTAGGTGGCATTCGCATCGTCAAGTCGCTGTTCTTCGCGCCGTTCGTGCTGTCGGGCGTGGTGGTAGGACTGATTTTTTCGTGGTTCTATGATCCGACCTTCGGCCTGCTTGCGCTGATTCTCGGACACGGCGTCCCGGTGCTCGGTGACCCGCGTTATGCGACGCTCGGCATCATCTTTGCGGCGCTGTGGCCGCAAACTGCCTACTGCATGATTCTGTATTTGACGGGCTTGACCTCGCTCAATGCCGAACAGGTCGAAGCGGCACGCATGGAAGGCGCGCATGGCTGGTCGATGCTATGGCATGTGATCTTGCCGCAGTTGCGGCCCACGACTTTCATGGCAATCGTAGTGACGGTGATTGGCGCGCTGCGCAGCTTCGACCTGATCTCCGTAATGACCGGTGGCGGCCCGTTCGAAAGCTCCACCGTGCTGGCCTACTACATGTACGACCAGGCAATCAAGTATTACCGCATCGGCTATTCCGCCGCGGTCGCGGTGGTGCTGTTCGCCATCATGCTGGTCTATATCGTCTATCACCTGCGGCGGATGCTGCGCGCTGAGCAATAAGGAGCCCGACATGTATCCAATGCCCATTGCGAAATGGAAACCGACCACGCGCCGGTTGTACAAGCTGTCGTTGCCGGTGGCCTTGCTGATCTGGCTGCTGCCGATGATCGCGGTGCTCGTAACCTCGGTGCGTTCATCCGATGAACTGAGCGAAGGTAACTATTGGGGTTGGCCGAAACACTTTGCGATGTGGGACAACTATCGCGATGCGCTAACCACCTCGCCGATGCTGCATTACTTCTGGAACAGTGTGCTGATTACGGTGCCGGCCGTGGTGGGTTCGATTACGTTGGCGGCGATGGCGGGATTCGCGCTCGCGATCTATCGCTTTCGCGGCAACACCGGCTTGTTCGCTACCTTTGTCGCCGGCAATTTCGTGCCCGTTCAGGTGCTGATGATTCCTGTGCGCGATCTGTCGTTGAAGCTAGGGCTGTTTAACACCGTAGGCGCGTTGATTCTGTTTCATATGTCGTTTCAGACCGGTTTTTGTGCGCTGTTTCTGCGCAATTTCATCAAGCAGTTGCCGTTTGAACTCGTCGAGGCCGCACGCATCGAAGGCGCTAACGAATGGACGGTGTTTTTCAAAATCGTGCTGCCGTTGATTCGCCCGGCGCTCGCTGCGCTTGCCATTCTCGTCTTCACGTTTGTATGGAACGACTACTTCTGGGCGCTATGTCTGACACAAGGGGATGAGGCCGCGCCCATCACAGTGGGCGTCGCCGCGTTGAAGGGGCAATGGACCACAGCGTGGAATCTGGTGTCGGCGGGGTCGATACTGGCCGCATTGCCTTCGGTTGCGATGTTCTTTGCGATGCAAAAGCACTTTGTCGCGGGGCTCACGTTTGGTGCAACGAAAGGCTAAGTGAGCCGCGCGAAGGAGATTGGTTGTTCCTTGTTCTCCCCCGAGAGGGTTGCCCGCGTTAGCGGGCTTTTTTTGGCCTATCAGCTCAGTCTGAAGTCTTTTGCATATACCAGAGCGCGCAACTCGCCGCGACGGCCGCCTTAAGCACGCACTCGCCCAGCGCGAGCGCGAACAGCGAATGAGAAATGCTGTAGACAAATGGCAGCGTCGGAGCAACGGCCAGCACACTTACCCCGCACACAACAGCGAACGCCGCGCGCGTGTAGCGCACACCACATATAGCGGCTGCCCCCCCGGCAAGCAGCAGGCATTTAGACGCGACGAGCGCGGCGACGCGCGTTGGGTCGTCGGCGGGTGCGAATTCCAACGGCGTTTCAAGCACCGACCATAAACAGAGGAGGCCCGTTGAAATCTGCATCGCGCGCCGCGTGAAACGCGCTTGATGAGCGTTCCGCTGTGGGAGGCGGTGCCCCTTGGCGGCCGCATCGTGAATGTGGCGGATCTGAGCGTCCCATGCATCCTGGATGTTCATGAGTTTCTCCGTCATCGGTGTGTGCGGGATCCACAGTCTGATCCAAATAATGCGCCGACCCAAGTTAACTTTCGTTAAATGACGCAGTAGATTCGGTCACATTACGGTCCCCTGACGGGCATCCACTGAGCATGACGTCTCAAGCGTCACGCGGGCATCTTGCGGAACGAAATGGCGAACCGGTTCCAGCTATTGATAGCCGAGATGAGCAGCGTCAGATCGACGATTTCCGCATCGCTGAAGTGCGGCTTGACGGCTTCCCACACGGTGTCCGGAACGTGTTCGTGCGACACCAGCGTCACTGCTTCCGTCCACTCAAGCGCGGCGCGTTCGCGCTCGGAAAAGAACGGCGTTTCGCGCCATACGACCACTGCGGCGAGTCGACGCTCGGTCTCGCCCCCTTTGCGTGCATCGGTCGAGTGCATGTCGACACAGAACGCGCAACCGTTGATCTGCGAGGCGCGCAGACGGACCAGTTCGGCCAGCGGCTTTTCGATAGACGATTTGCCAATTTGTTCTTCCAGCGCCATAAGCGCTTTGATGGCCTGAGGATTGGCTTTGTAAAAGTCGAGGCGTTGTTCCATGGTGTCGTTCCTGGTTGGTTGCGCGTCATGCTAGGGGTAACAGGGATGCAGCTTAAGCTTATTCGAGTGCCGCTGCCGGCCCGAAGAACTCGAAGTGGCTTTGCGATTCCGGTACGCCGGCTGCCTTGAGGTGCTGCTTCATCGCTTTCATAAAACCGATCGGGCCGAGATAATAAGCGTCCACGTCGTGGCTTGGCGGCAGCCACTCGTCGAGCAGCGCCGCGTCGAGATAGCCGAAGCCGTCTGCATGCTGATCGCCAGTGCGACGCTCTTCATAACAATAGAAGCGCTTGAGTTGCGGATGACGCGCCGCCAGTTCGTCGATTACTTTGCGAAACGCATGCACGCCGCCGTGACGGGCCGAATGAATGAAGTGCACAACGCGATTCGTTTTCAGCGCAGCCTGTAGCATGGCGAGAGTCGGCGTGATGCCAACGCCGCCGCTGATCAGGACGAGCGGCTTTTCGCTGGCTTCGAGTTTGAAATCGCCGGACGGTGCGAACAGGTCCAGCGTGTCGCCCTCATTGACGCTCGCATGCAAGTGGTTCGACACTTTGCCGTTCAGTTCGCGCTTGACGCTGATGCGGTATTCGCGGCCATTGTGGGCGGCCGAGAGCGAATAGTTGCGGCGCACCTCTTCGCCGTCGATGACGAGGCGCATGCCGATGTATTGTCCCGGCTGAAATTCCAGCAGTTCGCCGCCGTCGGCGGGGCGCAGATAGAACGACATGATCTCGTCGCTCTCGCGCACCTTTTGCGCCACCACGAAGCTGCGTGTGCCGCGCCATCCACCCGGCGCGGCGGCGCGCGCGGCATACTTCTCTTCTTCGAGGCCGATCAGGATATCGGCAAGTTGCTGATACGCGGCGCCCCAGGCTTCGATCACGGTGTCTGTGGCGATTTCCGCGCCAAGTACTTCACGGATGGCGCGCAGCAGGCTTTCACCGACGAGCGGGTAGTGCTCGGGCAGAATGTTCAAGGCAACGTGCTTGTTGATGATCTGCGAAACCAGGCCGCCGAGTTGTTCGAGTTGATCGATATGGCGCGCGTACATCAGCACCCCGTTGGCGAGCGCGCGCTGTTGCGCGCCGCTCGCCTGGTTGGCCTGATTGAAGAGCGGACGCACCTCGGGGTGATCGCTCATCAGCAGTTTGTAGAAATGCGTAATAAGTGCTTCGCCGTCGCTTTCGAGAAGAGGGACGGTGGCTTTGACGATGGCGCGGTGTTCGGCTGACAACATGGTGCAGATCCTCGTGTGAGTGAAGGTTCAGCCAGCTTCGGGCTGTGCGCTCTTATATACAAGTTCCGTGCCGGGTGTAAAATCAAGTTAAATCAAACAGTTATGAAAAGTGATGGTTAATTCGACTCTAGTCGGATCGACTGCACCAGAGGTCGGATTGACTGCCCGGGCGCTGCTCGACGCGCTCACGCCGCTGATGCAGGATCTTTCGCGCGATCTGTCCGATAGCGAGCGCTATCGGCGCTTGCTGAGCGCGCTGCGTACGCTTTTCCCCGGCGACGCGGCGGCATTGCTACGCCTAGAAGGTGACACGCTGGTGCCGCTCGCCATCGACGGTCTGAGCAGCGACACGCTGGGCCGGCGTTTTCGCGTGAGCGAGCATCCACGCTTTGTGCAATTGCTGTCGCGCTCTTCGCCGACGCGCTTTGCCGCGGACTCGGACTTGCCGGACCCTTACGATGGCCTGGTGCATGGCGTTTCGGGGCAACTCGAGGTACACGACTGCCTCGGATGTCCGCTATTGATCGGCGGGCGGCCATGGGGCTTGCTTACGCTCGACGCGTTGGATCCGGCCCGTTTCGACACGATCGATATGGCGTCGCTGCAAGCATTCCTGAGTCTCGCCGCGGCGACGGTGAGCATCGTCGAGCGGATCGACACGCTCGCGCGAACCGGTGAGGAAGAACGCAGCCGCGCGGAAGCCTACCGGCAGGCGAGCGGCCAGAGCCGCCGCGACATGGTCGGCACCAGTGAGGCGCACAAGCACCTGATGGAAGAGATCGACGTGGTCGCCAGCAGCGATCTGACGGTGCTGGTGACGGGCGAGACCGGGGTGGGCAAGGAACTGGTGGCGAATGCGATCCATGCGCGGTCGCCGCGCGCCAGCAAACCGTTGATCAGCCTGAACTGCGCGGCGTTGCCCGACACCCTCGTCGAGAGCGAACTGTTCGGCCACGTGCGCGGCGCGTTTTCGGGTGCGTCGTCGGACCGGCGCGGCAAGTTCGAGCTCGCTGATGGAGGCACTTTGTTTCTGGATGAAGTGGGCGAACTGCCGCTCGCCATGCAGGCAAAACTGCTGCGCGTGTTGCAGAACGGCCAGTTGCAGCGCGTCGGCTCGGATGAAGAGCACAAGGTGAATGTGCGGATGATCGCCGCGACCAACCGCGATCTCGCCGAAGAGGTGCGGGCCGGACGCTTTCGTGCCGACCTGTATCACCGGTTGAGTGTCTATCCGTTGCGCGTGCCGCCCATGCGCGAGCGCGGCCGTGACGTGCTGCTATTGGCGGGTTTCTTTCTCGAAGAGAACCGGTCCCGTCTTGGCTTGCTGAGCATCCGTCTTGCCACTGATGCGCAGGCCGCATTGCTGCGCTACTCGTGGCCCGGCAATGTGCGCGAACTCGAGCATCTGATCGGACGCAGCGCGCTCAAGGCACTTGCGGCCAATCGCGACCGGCGCCGCATTCTTACGTTGACTGCAGCTGACTTCGCGCTATCCGCCCAAACCGTCGATCAGACGGATGCGCCAGGTGGTTCTGATGCGCCACAGACGCAAACATCGACAGCAGAGCTCGATTTTCGCAGCGCCGTGACGGCGTTCGAGCGAACCATGGTGGTTGACACGCTGGCGCGCCACAATCAGAACTGGGCCGCCGCTGCGCGTGAACTGGGCCTCGATCGGGCCAACCTGAACCGGCTCGCGAAGCGGCTCGGTTTGAAGTGATTCGAGGTGGCGCCTGCGTCGATGCTGCTGCGGGTGTCGGTCTCGAAGATTCTCAAGAGTACGAACCCCGCCTCGCGAAGTGATTAGTGCAAGAGGTGGATGGTTTTGCCTGATAACATGTAATTTGGATGACTAACTTTAACGCATTGAGGTGTGAAGACACGGGATCTTCGATGGCGGCCGATATCCGATTTTCCCACCGCGTTGATCGTGATGATTCAGGCATGAGCGACGTAGTCAGGCCCGTTGCCGCCGGCGGCTAACGAAGCGCCAAAGACTGCTGACCAGCAGCGAACCAACGCCGAGGCCTACGCCTAGCAGCACGATCGAACTCATATGATCGCGCACGACCGGCACGTTGCCGAACAGATATCCGGCGGTGACGAGCGACACAATCCAAAGCGCTGCACCCGCGATGACGAACGAAGCGAAGCGCCCGAACGACATGCGCGAGACGCCCGCGACGAAGGGCGCAAAGGTGCGCACCACGGCGATGAACGGCGACAGCAAAAAGGTCAGGCCACCGCGCGCTTCGTAGAATGCGTGGGCTTTCTGCAAGGCGTGCTTGTCGAGCCAACGATACTCGGCCGTATAGACCTTCTCGCCAATCTTGCGGCCGATCATAAAGTTGACGATGCTGCCCGCGACCGTCGCGGCGAATAGCACCGGCATCACCAGCCAGACGCTGAGGGCGCCCGTGGCGGCAAATGCGCCGCAGATGAAGATCAACGGGTCGCCGGGCAGAAAAAACAGCGGCAGAAAGCCGATCTCAACGAATACGATAGCGAACAGCATGGCGTAGACGGCGGTGCCGTATTGCGCAATCAGGCCGCCGAGGTTACGGTCGAAGTGCAGGGCAATCTGCAGAAAGTGCATCAGATCCATGGTGTGGCGCGGCGGTGGCAGGTTTCAGGAGTGTAGTCCTGCGCGATGGCAGGTGTGGGGCATTTTCTCATTACGCGCGGCATGGTGTGGCCGGGTAGCGCAAAGCGCGCGTGATGGCTGTTCGTTTGACTGCAATGGTGCCAATATTCCGGTTAGAGGCATTTCCAGTTCCGTAGGCAGCGCGAGCGTTCTTGTAGACGCCCCTTGCACTGCAGGATGGATGTTATTGATCGCCCTTGACCTATGCAGACGCAGGATTCTCTTTCTGTAACCTTTCGTTTTGCAGCGCTTCGCGAGGCTGAACTCATCCGTGCGATCGAGTATGACGCGGCGCAGCGCTTCGCGGATATCGACATGGTCGGCATTGCAAGCGCGCGGCCCATGGACGTGGACTTCGTGCGCAGGAAGATTCGCGCATCCGAGATTGTGATTGCAGTGGACCGCGACGCGCACTGCGTGGGATTCGTTATGTTCGTGCAGATGGCGGCGGGGTTTTACATCGAAGAACTTGACGTACTAAGGGCATGGGCCGGTCGGCGGATTGGTGCGGCGCTGATGGAACGTGTGGCCGGACTCGCGCGAACAGCTGGGGCGCAACGCCTCGTGCTGTCTACGTTTCGTGAGGTTCCCTGGAATGCGCCTTACTACCGGCGACTGGGATTTAGCGTGATCGCCGACGCGAATCTCGACGAGCGCTTGCGGGCGCTGCGTGCGGCACATGTGGCGCGCGGGCTCGATGAATCGAAGCGTGTATTCATGCGGCGCGAAGTGGGCGTCGGGCCTGCATAGAAAGCAGTGGGCCCGAACGGAAACCACTCCGGTCGGGCCCACTATGTCCTGCCTGCTGCTATGGATTGGGTGCGCTTGACGCTTATTCCACGGTTTCCAGGGCAGGATAATCCGTGTAGCCAGCGTCACCTTCCGAATAGTAAGTCGCGGGATTCGGCTTGTTCAACGGCGCATCCAGCTCAAAGCGGCGCGGCAGATCCGGATTGGCGATGAACAATTGGCCCCATGCGACAGCGTCGGCTTCGCCCGCGTCCAGTATGTGTTGCGCGGACTCCTTGGAGAACTTCTCGTTGGCAATATACGGGCCGCCGAATGCCGCCTTCAATTGCGGACCGAGGCGATTGTCGCCGAGCGCTTCGCGTGCCGCGATAAAGGCGATCTTGCGCTTGCCGAGTTCACGCGCCACATAACCGAAGGTCGCGGCAGCATCCGAATCACCCATCGTATGCGCGTCGCCGCGCGGCGCGAGGTGCATGCCGACACGATTGGCGCCCCATACGTCGATACAGGCATCGGTCACTTCGAGCAGCAGACGCGCGCGGTTTTCGATCGAGCCGCCGTATGCGTCGGTGCGCTTGTTGGTGCTGTCCTGCAGGAACTGGTCGAGCAGATATCCATTTGCACCGTGCACCTGGACGCCGTCGAAACCCGCTGCCTTGGCGTTTTCCGCACCCTTGCGGTACGCCTCGACGATGCCGGGGATTTCTGCCAGATCCAGCGCGCGCGGCGTGACGAACGGGCGCTCCGGACGCACGAGGCTCACGTGGCCGTTCGGCGCGATCGCGCTCGGCGCAACCGGCACTTCGCCGTTCAGGAAGATCGGGTCCGAGACGCGGCCGACGTGCCACAGTTGCAGGAAAATCTTGCCGCCAGCTGCGTGGACGGCGCTCGTCACGAGTTTCCAGCCTTCAACCTGCTCCTGCGACCAGATGCCGGGCGTTGCGGCATAACCGACGCCTTGCGGCGTGACAGAAGTGGCTTCGCTGATGATCAGCCCGGCCGAGGCGCGCTCGGCGTAGTACTTCGCCATCAGCGCATTGGGTACGCGGACATCGCCCGCACGCTGACGAGTCAGCGGGGCCATGATGATGCGGTTCGACAACTTGAGGTCGCCAATCTGAAGCGGGTCAAAAAGAGTCGGCATAGGTCACCTTTCCTGGCGGGCGCGGAGCCCGCAACGATATAAACAGCGTGAAGAGAGAGGCGTGGCGTTGCAGAGGCCAGCTTCAAAGGTCCGTATTCATGTGCTCGAGAAACGCCTGAATGACGGCTTCGTTGCGCCTGAAAAATACCCACTGACCGACACGTTTCGACGTGACGAGGCCCGCGCGCTGCATGGCGGCCAGGTGCGCCGAAACGGTGGACTGCGACAGCCCGCAGCGTGCGTCGATCATGCCGGCGCACACGCCGTGGTCTAGCGAAATTTCCTGTCCAACGAAATGCACCTGCGGCTCCCTCAGCCACGCGAGAATCTCGCGGCGAAGGGGGTTGGCCAGCGCCTTGTGGATCGCGTCGATGTCGATCGTCATCGGGTTGGTTTTCGGGCTCATGAATGGCGGACAGATGAGGGTTGATACGGTCTGGCATCTGATCGCAACGAGACGAAGTATATATCGTAAATCAACGATATGTTTGGAGGCACTACTCAGGGTGGGGTTGATAGGTGTCGACGCACAATAGAGTCTGTACTTATTTGCGAGGGCATAAAACACACAATATGACGCGCGTGATGACCCATCCGCGTTCCTGATCCCCACGGACAGTAGCGACGACCCAGACCAGCAGGGCAAGCGGTGGATTCAGCGTAACTGGAAGGCGATCTTCGAGCACTTGCTTGGGGATTGGTATATCGATCCGGATTTATGGCCGCGCAACCGGACGATCAAGATGTTCAGGGAGTGGTGCGAAGTTCGCATTGAACGGGCGCGAACAAATCGATGCGGGATGCCGGTCTAGCTCGCCGTTCCGCAATGGGGTGACAGGCATGGTAATTTTATCGGCTGGCGACCCGTCGGGATGGTTCAGGTTGGCCGCGCACCGGAATGCATCAGCACGGAGATATGAACGGCCGCTGCTGACGCGAAATCTGGCGAGTGACGAACGCCTTGATAAGCAACAGGAACAGAAACTGCTGGATAGCCGTCACACCCATCCGCACGATTAACAGGAATACGCTATGGCCAAAGTTGTGGTGGTGACTGGAGCCGGTGCCGGGGTTGGGCGGGCGACCGTCGAAGAGTTCGCACGGCGCGGCTACGATGTCGCGTTGCTGTCGCGTGACGAAACCCGCATCAACCGGGCCGTTGCGGATCTGCAGGGCGCATATGGCGTGCGCGCCCTGGGAATACCGACCGACATGGCCGATGCCGAGGCAGTCGAGACGGCGGCCTCGCGTATTGAGTTGGAACTCGGGCCGATCGAAGTGTGGGTCAACGTCGCGATGGCGACGGTGTTTGCGCCGGTTTCGAAACTCACCGCGCAGGAGTTCGAGCGAGGTACCAAGGTGACTTACCTCGGCCAGGTTCACGGCACGATGGCGGCGCTCTCGCGCATGAGGATCCGCAACCGTGGGACGATCGTCAACGTTGGTTCGGCGTTGGGATACCGTTCAGTGCCCCTCCAGTCTATCTATTGCGGTGCCAAATTCGCAGTTCGGGGTTTCACGGATGCACTGCGTTCTGAGATTATTCATGACGGGCTGAACGTCCATCTGACGATGGTGGATTTACCCGCGGTCAACACCCCCCAATTCGACTGGGCATTGAACAAGATGGGCAAAAAGGCGCAGCCAGTCGCTCCGATCTATGAACCTGAAGTCGCCGCGCGAGCGATTTTCTTTGGCGCCACACACCGGCGTCGCGAAGTCTGGGTGGGATTTCCCACCGTTAAGGCGATCCTTGCAAATCGCGTTGCCCCAGGGTTGATAGACAGATACCTTGCGAAAGCCGGTTATAAAGGGCAACTCACTGATGAGCCGCTCGAGTCCGATTCGCCCGGGAATCTATTCGAACCCGTACCGGGCGACTACGGCGCGCATGGGCGTTTCGACGGTCGTTCGAGGACGGCCAGTTGGGAGATGTTCACAAACAGACATCGCAATGCGTTCTGGACGTTGACCGCCATCGCTGTGGTGACTGGGGTTGGCCTGCTGCGTGGCAGGAAACGCTCGAAATAACCCCTTCACCGTAGGCGCCGTAACGGCTCGAAGTCGGCGCTATCAGGACGACACGCTTATCACCGAAACCGATTTTCAGACGATCGAAGGTGACGTTCGGATCGTCGATTTCATGCCTGTGCGAAAAACCTTTTCGTCGATTGTGCGTATCGTGATCGGGCTGCGCGGGACAGTAAAAATGCGTAGCACGTTGCGCCTGCGTTTCGACTATGGAGCATTGCCTCCTTGGAGCGTAAATGACACCAACGACATGGTTTCGAAGGTCGGGTCGAACCTGGTTGTATTGCGCGCTTCGGTAAAACTGCACGAGATGAACTGGGACTATCGCTACTGAAACGATCTGGCAGACGGAAGGGGCGGGTGTGTGGGAGTCACGAGCCGAGCCACAGCACTATAGCTATTCGAAGGTCATGGAGGTTTGCTCGCTGAGGAGTACGACGTGCCGGGGGCCGGCATCTGGCTGAAAATTTCCCACAGGCGTTGACTCACCTCGCCGTTGTCAACGCCGCGCCTGCTCTCAGTGGGCCGACGCTCCGGCGCGGCGGCAAGGCGTCCACGGTATAAAGTGTAGCCGTGAAGACGAGCGTTCAAAGCCGCGCCGCGTGGCGACCGCATGCCGCGGGCGTCTCAAAGATCACGGTTGGTTGGCTCGGCTGAACGCGACATAGTTTCACTTGGCCACGGTACCGGAAGCCGCGCTGCCACTCGCATTCTTTTCAGCCACATGACTCGGCTGCGGCAATGCCCTCAGATCCACCCAGTCGTACCGGACGCTGTCCTGGACCTGTTTCAGTGTCTGGTTGGCTTCATAGTATTTCTCCGCGGAAAGCAGTCCTGCCGCCTTGTCGACGTCCGCGACGGTCTGTTTGAGAGGCACGACAGCCATGGTGTACGAGACGTTGATATCCGCCAGTTTGAGAACCTGCATCGCGGCTCCTGTTTTTCCGTTCTTCAATTGCGCGTTTGCGGAAGTGACGGCTTTCGCTTGCGATGGCTTTGCCGCGAAGTCGTCGGTTATCGTCACATCTCCGTTGACTGGCAACCAGGAAACGGGCGTCGTACTCTTTGCGGCGCTCGATTGATAGGTCATGGACGGGGGCGTTTTCAGGTCGGCCTCGGCTTTCATGAACGCCGAATTGTCCGCCTGTGCAGCCTTCATTGATTCTTGCGCCTCCTTGACGAGCTTCGTTGCCTGCGCTGGGCGTCCGGAAAATATCGCCAGACGGGCCTGCTGAATTTCGGTAAATGCCTGACTTCCCTTAGTAGAAAGTTTCCCCATGTCGTTGAGGGTGCTTGCCGGCGACTGCGAGGCGACGGCGCTTTCCATACCGCAGGCGCACAGCGTGACAGCGATCGCGATTATCGCGGTGCGTTTCATTTCCAGATTGAACATTTTGCCTCTCCTTTCAGAAGGCAGCAAAACGGATTGATGTATCCACCAACCTTGCACGGGAGAATCCGGTGTGAAATCTGGTGGTGATCCGTCGCCGTCGTTGAGCAGCCGGAGGGTCGGACTCGGCTGACACTTCCAACGTAGGCGACGTCTCTTAAGCAACCCTTAAAGCGCGAAGATGGCGCGGACAACTACATGTTTTAGCAGTCTGATCCGTTGAATGTCGCAGTTGGTATATGTCACACGGTGACATATAATTACAGGACATCGACCTTTTCAACGCAGCCAGGTGAGGGTGTCGAATTTCGCGGGAATTGCGTCACGGGTATGGTGACCTTTCCATCTGAAGAGGAGGCGCATTGTGATCATCAACAACGACTTTGGCATTGGCTTTTTTGTGATCACATTCATGTTTCTAGGGATCGTTCTACTCGGCGGGTTGTTTAGTGCCCTTCATCTCGACCGATGGCACCCGAGGCTGATCGGAGCTGCTGCGGGCGTTTTGCTGGGTTTCGCACTGTTCGAAGCTGTTCCAATGTTTACCTAGCGTGAGTAGCGGAATTTAGAAAATTCGGACGCGGCGTAGGAGTGATCGATACAACGTGCCGGCTATCTTGTCGCCGTAGGATAAAAAGCGGATCCGGCGTAGTGTCCGGATCCGTAAAGCCAGCCCCGGTACAGGGAAGGAAGCTGGCTGGCCAACTAGGAATATCAACTGCCGCTGACGTTTTCGCCTACCTGCTGATGGTTCAGATTTCGGGCAAGAAATGCGGCGCGAATTCCTGATCCATAAGTGCCTCGAAGCGCGTGTGATTTCCTGACATTTGCTATCAGACACGCAGAGTCGATACTCACTTGATGCTTAGTCAAATGTAGGGCGATGGACTTAAGCGAGACTTAAGTCCCCCGTTGGGACATACCCGAAGGCTAGGGCTGGCCCGGAGACGGAGACGAATGAGTCAGTGCGTTGCACTGCCATTCGCAAATTCATCAGAGAAGGCGCAGGCGATGGTTCCTTTTAACCGGATTCTTCTTTGCTATGACGCGACCCCCGAAGGACGACGGGCATTGCGTTGTGGCGCTGCGCTTGCCAGGCAGTTGCAGGCCGAAACCCATCTGCTTTCCATTCTCGATATCGGCTGGTCGTCAGGCGGTTACGAGATGCTGTCGACCATGAAGTTCGATATTGACGAAGAGGCAGCGAAAGAGATCCTCCAGGACGGTATTGAGAAGTTAGACGGTTGGGGTGTCCCCGCAATGGGGCACTTTGTTGTTGGAAGTGCTGTCGAGGAGATCCCACGTCTGGCGAGCGCGCTGAGAGCCGATCTGATCGTTATTGGTCACCGGCCGGAAGGCCTCTTTTCACGTTGGTGGAGCGGCGATAACCATGCTTTGTTATTGAATCGTGTGTCGTGCGGCGTTCTCTTTGAAGTGTCTGAATAGCGAGGACCTGCTCCTGTCACGATTCGCGCCGGCGCACGCATGTGCAACTACAACCCCCAGATGATGTCGGCATTCTGTTTGCCGGCCTCATGCATCATGTCGAGCAAAGGCCACGCCCGGTGCGCAACCCGGCCACGGTCTTCATCCGCATCATAGTTACGTGCGTTCGGCACTGTATGGAGGGATTCGAGGGCAGTCTCTACAAGTGTCTCCTCGGAAATGGCCGCCTCGAGACGAGCGATTGCTTGAGGCATGTCCTCGTGGGCAATTACCCCTCTCGCCTCAAGGTGTTTGCCCATCAAGCCAAGAAGATATTGAGCCAGGTTCCTGAGCATGACGACATCAGGCGTAGCAGTGGACTGAAAGGTGACCAGCATGACGAGACCTCCTTGTATTGAGGCCTTAGGCATGGCGGCGTCCTGTGGATCGGGCCTGGAGCACCCGCCGAAAACGGACAAAAAGCCCGGTACGTCGCTTCCCTGTTCTGGGGCGGGATGTCCCACCTTCATGTACAGTCATGAGAAGGCCTATCTGCATTTTATATCACAGTGTGACAAATTAAAAGCGGTCCCGTCAGGTGTTTATGCACGAGCTTTTAATCGGACGATTCGGAGGGAACGGATTCTTGGTCCATCGCCAAATATCGATGATTATTCGAGCTTCTAAACGGGATGAGTGATACTTCGCTGGCAACCTATCCGCCGCTGAATACCTTGAAGCGTGTCGCGGAGCACCTCTGGGTGGTCGATGGTCCGATCATCCGGTTTGGCATGCCGTGGCCGAAGATGCCGTTCCCGACGCGTATGACTGTTGTCAGGCTCGCTGGCGAACGCCTCTTCGTTCATTCACCGACGAGGCTTACACCCGAACTCAAGAGTGAAATCGAAAGGATCGGAAGGCCTTGCTACATCATCGGGCCGAATCGCTTTCACTACTGGTCGATATCCGACTGGCGGACCGCATTCCCGGACGCATATGTATATCTGGCCGCAGGCGTTAAGGAGCACGCCGGCAATCACATCCGCTTTCATGGACTGCCGTTATGCGGTGCAATTGGATACCTGTGGGACGCGGACCTTGCGACGCTCCCTGTTTCGTGTGCTCATATGACGGAAGTCGAGTTTTTCCACTATCCCAGCCGAACGCTGATCCTGACAGATCTAATCCAGAATTTCGAGCCTAGGAAGCTCAATTCGTTCGCGATGAGGACTCTCACCCGGCTCGGAGGCGTTCAGGATCCAGACGGCCAGATGCCGCGTGATATGCGTTTGGTATTCATGAAGCAACGAGCAGAACTTAGGGCTGCGATTGAGAAGATGCTTCAGTGGAATCCCGAGCGAATCATCCTGGCGCATGGCCGGTGGTACGAGAAAGACGGCGCGAAGGAGTTGCGGAGAGCGTTTCGCTGGCTTCTTCAGTAGTACCTGGTGCGAACATTTTGCCGAACACACGGTTTCGAGCCGTCGGTCGGAAGGGGATCTTCCGCAAATCAATTCCGATTTCCGCCTCGCGTGCCCGGGGTGTCCCAATTCTCCACGCTTGCGCCAGCGAGTGATCGAACCCTCGCTTCATCGCTCGCAAATTCGCGGGCAGGGCCCGTGAAAACCACCCGCCCGTCATCAAGCACACACGCGGTATCAGCGATCTCGACGGCCACCCGGACGTTCTGTTCTACCAGGAGTACGGACATACCTTCGCAGCGCATCCCGGCGATTACCTCGAACACTTCCTGGACAATCAACGGTGCGAGTCCTTGTGAAGGCTCATCGAGCAGCAGGAGCCTCGGGTTAAGCATCAGCGCTCTCGCGATCGCCAGCATTTCCTGTTCGCCCCCCGAAAGCTGCCTACCTCTGTTGAGGCGACGCTCCCTGAGGCGGGGAAAAAGCTTATAGATCCGTTCGATCGTCCAGGGCCCGGGGCGTTCAAGCGGTACGAGCAGGTTTTCTTCAACGGTCAACCCCTGAAAAACGCGTCGGCCTTCGGGAACGTATCCCACGCCCGACCCAGCGATTCGATAGGGTGGCCAGGCGGTCACTGTTTTATCGAAAATGCGCACACTACCTTCCTTTGCGCGCGTCAATCCCATGAGGCTGCGTAATGTCGTCGTCTTGCCGGCGCCATTGCGCCCGAGCAGGGCGACGATTTCTCCCTCTCGCACTTGCAGCGACACTGCGTGCAGGATATGACTCTTCCCGTACCAGGTTTGCAGGCCATCAGCTTCCAGTGCGTTCATGCCGATTTTCCGAGGTAGGCTGCCTGTACCGCGTCACTCGCCGCAATTTCGGCGGGCGTACCTTCGGCCAGCACACGTCCTTCCGCAAGCACCATAATGCGTTGGGCCAGTTGGAAGATCACCCTCATATCGTGCTCTATCAGTACCATCGAAAGCGCCTGGTCCTTATGTAGTTTCCGGATGAGTTGGGTAATATCGTAAGTTTCCTGGTCACCCATTCCGGCCGTAGGCTCGTCCAGGAGCAACAGGCGGGGTCTGAGTGCCAGGGACATGATGATCTCCGTGGTGCGCTGGTCACCTAGCGGCAACTCCCCCACGAGGCGGCTTGCCTTGGCACCAAGTCCACCCATCGTGATCAGTTCGTCAACGCGATCACGCACCTTCGCAGCGTCGGCATGCGACGTCCACGGGCTTAGCCGATGGCCACTTTCGATTTCAACAGGAATTCGCACATTGTCGTGGACCGAGAGTTCCGGGAAAACCTCGGTGATCTGGAAAGTGCGTGCCATGCCCATTGCCACACGCCGATGGGGAGGAAGGCTTGTGATGTCGTTCCCGTTAAACAGGATGCGTCCCGCAGTAGGTTGAAAAAATCCACTGATGAGATTGAAGAACGTCGTTTTCCCCGCGCCATTTGGCCCAATGATCGCCCGCAGCTCACCGGCCTGAACGGCCAACGAGACGTCGTTAACTGCGCACAGGTTGCCGAAATGCCGCGACACATTTTCAACGGACAGTAAGCTCATGAGTTCGCCTTTCTGCGCAAGATCCCAAGCAGGCCGCGCGGAAAGAACAGGACGACCAGAACGAACAGCAGGCCGATAAACGACATCCAGTTTTCCGTCCGGCTGGAGATGTAGTCCTGCACGACGACAAAAATCGCCGCACCGATCAATGGGCCCCATAGCGAGCGCATCCCCCCCAGGACTGACATGATGACGAACTCGCCAGACTGGTCCCAGCGCAAGCCGTGGGGATCCGCGAAATTGTTCAGCAAGGCATAGAGCGTGCCGGCCAGACTGACGAAAAAGCACGAGATGATGAAAGAAAGCCAGATATGCTGCTCTACCGGCAGGCCGAGGAAGCGCGCGCGACGCTCGTTCTCGCGGATAGCGAGCAGCGTGCGTCCGAACGGCGAACGCAGCAGGCCTGCCATGACAGCGACGGAGACCGCGAAGCACCCCAGCACGAAGTAATAGAACACCGTGCCGTTACTTAGGATGTCGATCGTTCCAAGCCCCAGATTGATCGGCATGCGATGCCATCCCGAGAGCCCGTCGTCGCCTCCAGTAACGGAATTCCACCGGAATGCAACAAAATAGAAAACCTGTCCGAATGCGATTGTAGCCATCGCAAAGTACACGCCGCGCAGCCGGACGATCAGCGCCCCGATAATGGCGGCCGCTATTGTTCCGACGGCTACGCCAACCAGCATCCCGACCGGTGTACTTGGGACGAGGTATCGGATCGTCATCCCGACACCGTATGCGCCGAGTCCGAAGTAGGCTGCGTGTCCGAACGACAGCACGCCCGTAAAGCCTAGCAGGAAATTGAGCGACATCGCTGCCAGCGCCATCACAAGCAGGCGCGTCCCCAACGCCGTATATCCCCCAACCCAGTTGATCCAGAACGGCATTGTGAGGAGCGCTGCCCATATCACGACCGCACGGATCCATCCATATCGCGTTCCGCTCACTGGACCCTCCCTTCCTCGCCCCACAGCCCGCGCGGACGTACGAGCAACACAAGACCCATGATGACGTATATGACCGCCTCGGTCGCGGACGGGAAGAAGACGGAGGTCACGCTGGACGCAACGCCGATCAGGATGCCTCCGAGCAGCGTGCCGGGCAGACTGCCGAGACCGCCCACAATGATGGCCACAAAGCTGGGCATGATGAGCGAGTCGCCGATGGTCGGCTCCAGTCCAAGCATGCCTGCGGCGAGAACCCCCGCGAGCCCGGCAAGGAAAATCCCGAGGCCGAAGTTCAGGGTGCGCAGCATTCGCACGTTCACGCCGAGTACTGATACGGTCTCCAGATCCGTAGTGCCAGCCCGTATCCGCATACCAAGCCGGGTCCGGTTGAGAATCAGGAAGAGGCCGGCGACAACCACGACAGCAAGCGCCACCATAAACAACCGGTAACCAGTCAGAAAGAAGAGCGTGGAACTAAGCGGCGAATTGAGCGACGCAGGTATCTGGTAAGGCAGCGTCTGTGGTCCCCAGATATAACGCGTGCCATCCTGCAGCATGAAAGCCAGCCCGAAGGTCAGGAGCAGGCTGTATAGCGGATCGCGACCATAAAGCCGTCGGATCAGCAACCGCTCGATCACCACACCGAGCACCGCCGTCAGGAGAGGGGCGAGCACTAGCGCGATCCAGAATCCGGTGTACGGCATCAGCGTGTACGCGAGATACGCGCCAACCGCGAGGAACCCACCGTGAGCGAAATTGATGACCCCGCTCAGGTTGAGTATCAGGGAAAGCCCGAGCGCCATCAGTGCATAGAACGCACCGATGATGATTCCATTGAAAACGTTAAACAGAATCAGCTGTGTCATACCACCGCCGGAAGCACTTTCACAGAGTCTGCCCAGCTTCGTTGAGCTGAGCGCGTCACGATACTCGGTGCATGTGTGTCTGTTTCACGGAGCCGGCGCCCTTGCGGGACGCCGGTGCGTTTTGTCTGTCCGCAATGGACTTTGTCTATCCGGCATACATTACCGAGCTTAGGACCATTTGATGCGGCAACCGGTTTCTTCGACCGGCGGTGCTGCGTCCACGCCTTTCACTACCTCGTCAACGTGGAACAGATCATCTGGCTGCGGGCCTTGCTCGACAGCATGTCCGACAAAAAGATCAGGCATCAGTTGGTGATCACCCGCCCGATAGAACGGCGTGTCCGGCATAAGACCCACCTCCGGCGGTAACTTGAAGCCCTCAAGTGCCTTCGCCAGCTTGACCGCATCGAGCGTTTTCTCCTGATTGGCCACAAGTGCGATGGACCACATGGCGACGTAGCCGAACCAGTGACGGGCAGTAGGCACGCGGCCAGCTTTTTTGCGTATGCCTGCGACGAACTCTGCAACCTGCGGTACCTTGGGCTGGTTCCAATACCACTCGAACACCCATGTTCCGATACGGGCTTCGGGTGGAAGGCCTTCGAGTACCTCGAGTTCCTGCTGGGCGCCGGCGATATGGAAATGCTTGTCGAGGCCGAACTGAACAGCCTGCTTGAGGGAGTTGACAGCATCCTCACCCGCAGTGAGAAAGAGTATGACGTCGGGGTTCGCAGCTTGGGCTTTGATAAGGTATGAAGAATAATCAGTGGTCCCAAGCGGGGCCAACGCAGCTCCAACCTCGGTACCACCGAATTTCTTGAGACTGGCCTCAAATCCCTGCTGCAGGGTGTGACCAAACGCGTAGTCCGGTGTAATGAAAAACCATTTCTTTCCGTACTTGTCGAATAGCACCCTGGAGACGGAATTGGTCTCCATGCGAGTCGTGTTGCAGACGCGAAAGACATTCCAGTGACAGTCGGTACCGGTGACGGCGTCGGTGTGTCCACCGGTAACGATATGCAGCGTTTTCAGTTCGTTCGACACTTGCCCGATTGCTAGCGCCATCGCCGAATTGACGTTTCCGAGCAGGAAATTTACCTTGTCGCGTTCAATCAGCTTCCGCGCTTTCTGAACGGCGGTACCGGTGTCGGCACTCGTTGAGTCCTCAACCAGAAGCTGCACCGGGCGGCCGAGGATGCCACCCTTGGCGTTGATCTGTTCCAACGCGTACTCGCAACCGACTTGCTCATTCTTGCCAAGCTCTGCATAGGTTCCAGTGAGCGGGTCGTTGAGTCCGAACTTGATGGGCTCCTCGCCGCGTGCCTTGATAATGAAGGGTGCAGCCACCTGCATGATGCCAGCCGCTGCCGCCGCCTTGAGAACGATCCGGCGCTGCCGGTTCTGGTTAGATACACGCTCCGTCATTTTGTGTCCCCATTCTGTGGTCGTAAACCCCGGCATTTCTGATTTACCGCTTCTGTGAGAGGTTCGATCTCAAGTCATGAACAGGATATCCACCACGGGCAGACACCATATCGCTTCACAACTTTTGGCTCATCGTTACCTTAGTACAACGATATTTATGAAGAATCGCAAAATGCCAACTCACGCCATCATGGCTTGACGCTGCTACCAATATAGGTGATGAACCGGCTAAATAAATCTGTCTGAAGCCTCCCGCCGCTAGGGGTTTTCACGAGAGCAGGCAGCAATGCACGTCTGCTTTTGAGCGCACTGCTCCATTGGGTCATTTAGTCCGGAAACCGCGCAGCGTCGGCGATCAGATCCCGGCAAACGCGGCTTCGTTGTCCGACCCGCGGGCGGCGAGCGGAAAAGAGGAGTGGGCTGGGTGTCTCGTTGTTTCATGCTTCTCCGTGCTCATCCTCCCCGACTAGAACGCTTGTGGAAGTCGAAAACATGTAACGCGGCACATCGAGATTTTGTGGAGCGGGTTTATCCTTGAACACGCGGCCGGCGAGATCATACGTAGAACCGTGACAGGGACACAGGAAGCCGCCTGGCCAGTTGTCCGGCAGGTTGGCCTGCGGGCCTTCCTGAAATCGGGGGCGAGGTGTGCACCCAAGATGCGTGCAGACGCCTACCACGACAAGAATGTTCCTGTGATCCGCACGCGACCGATATTCGTTTTTGCAGTAGTCCGGCAGTGGCATTGAAAAGGGATGCCTTGTGGTGGGATCGACCACCATCGGGTCAGCGGTTACGACGTCTGCCAGCATTTTCTCCGTACGGTTGACCAGGAAGACGGGCACGCCGCGCCACGCGATGGTCATCATGTTGCCAGGCTCCAATTTGCTGATATCCGCCGCAACCGGCGCGCCGCCCGCTTTAGCCTTCGCTGAAGGAGCGAAAGAGTCAATGAACGGCAAAAGGGTGGCAACCCCTCCAACACCTCCAGTAATCGTCGTGGCAATCAACCATCTGCGGCGATTGCTGTCGATGTCTTCGTGCGGGTCTTCATTCACCTCGTACCTCATGCATTCGAGCGCCAATATGCGTTTGATCGCGATTTCGTCAACGCGTTCTGGATATGTTCGAAATGTCGCCGAGATCACTTGGCTGCTGCGACAAGGCACGACTGCTCTCGGTGCAGACGATTCGGCCAGATCATTTCGAATTTTCGCGCCATTGCCATTCGAAACTGTCGCCGCGCAGATGGGCGCGCCGCACGCCGTGGTCGCCCGCATTGTTCAACAGGGCTGGTGAAATTGATGATTCGCCGGCCGAGCGCGCAGGGGTGTAGGCGATGCGCGACAAATCAGACATTCCGGCCGTCGTGTTGTTCGTCGAGTGCTGTGGACGTAAGTCCACTGGGTCAACCATTGCGACGTCTAAGCACGGTCTGAGGTGCGCATGAGTGGTGGTGCTCGCAAGTGACGCCAGCAGAACTGTGAGTGATCCAAGCAGACAGTGTTTCATACCTCATTTCCCGCAACAGAACATCCGGTCTGGCGTTGTCATTAGGGATGCTTGACGAGTGACCGAACTCTCTGGACAGCGCCGAGCCGGTACGCGAAGTTGAGGCGGACCCCTATGAGTCAAGTATTAAATGTCGTTGCCGACAGAGACCGCCTGCCTTTGCACATGCTGCGCTACCCAATCTTTCACTTCAGAAAGAGTTCAGCGGGGTAGTCTGCCACGATATATGATAGGTCACGAAGTGACATAATTCCAATGTTGGCCGCAATGACAGGGGAACCGGTGATGGGCATCAGACAACGCCATGAGCCTGACGCGTTGACGAAGAAGGAACTGGAGGAACTGTCTGAATTTCGCTATCAGTTGCGCCGCTTCCTTCATTTTTCCGAGAAGATCGTGCAAGCCGAGGGGATCACGCCCTTGCAATATATGTTGCTGTTGCACGTTAAGGGTTTCCCCGGTCGGGACTGGGCAACAGTCGGCGAATTGGCGGAGCGTTTGCAAGCGGCGCCGCACGGCACTGTTGCCCTCGTGTCCCGTTGTGAAGCCGCTGGCCTGGTAACACGAAAGCCTAGCGGAAACGATCACCGTCAGGTTGAGGTCCACCTGCTCGCGAAGGGAGAGCGCTGTATTGCAAAACTGGCGGCGCTGCACAAGTCTGAGGTTCAGTCTTTCGGTTGGGCTTTCAAGGAGCCGACAAATCGCTCATGACGTTGGTGGCGTGTGCAGTTGACGCGAGGACAGTTGAACGTCCCACCAGGACCGCTGCGAGCGCTCGAACTGCATTCATCTGATTGAGGTTAGATCCAGGTTGCGCCGCGTGCGAACATCTGAAGAATTGCGCCGAAAAAGCCGATTGAAATGGCGAGCACGCCAATCGTGACCGGTAGCGTCAGAACCATAACCCACAACATCTTGCGGGTTCCAAGCTTCGGCGAGTCCAGGTAGCGCGGCGCTCCTTGCTCGCGTTGCGCAGACGGAGCACTCCCGCGCGCTTCGAGTGCGGCGTCCGTCCATTCCGCCGTTTGGCCGGTTCGTATTCCGTTCGATGCCGTGGGTTCGCGATCAGCCATTGCCAAGCCCTCCCGTTTAAGTGGATTTTCCATAACGTCCGGTGCCTGCCGGCGACCGTGGGTTCATCGATCGACAGGCAAATGGCAAACATTCACTGCGGGAAGCCGCTGTGCCATCTACATCGACCACTCGAATATTTCATGGGCGTGCGTTGCTGCGGTGGTGTCCATGGTCCGATGCTTAACCATTCCCTTATACATGGCTGTCACCGTGTACTGTCCGTGTGGCAGCGACATCAACAGAAAGGGGCCCCCCGTCTGCACGTTGAGCAGATTCCTGCCATGCGTATCCGATATCTGAACCGGTACGTCCGCGAGATAGTCGTTTCCGAAATTTGTCCTGCCCACGAATTCGAGAACGAGGGGGTAGTTATGCATGACCCCCTTGATCGCTGAGGACTGGTCGCTCCCGATTCCACCGGACAGGTACGTAATGTCGCCCGCATGGTGGAGTGGGGGGAGCGTCGAGGTCGCAGCCGACGCAAACTGGCAACTACAGACCGCAACGAGCGCTACCGCAGTCAGTCTAGAAATGCAAATCTGATTCATGTTGACCTCCGTTTAACAGGAACCACTGGGCTTCCAAGCTGGACATACCTGCTTTGAGGGGGGCGGTCGCATCGGCCTGACAGCTTGCATTACATCGCTCCAGACAACACGGAATTCGCACGCTCGCGAACACGGCGTTCGAGTGCCATCCAGCTATGGATTCTCACAGGACGACGTTTCGATGCTAGGTCGCCAAACTTAAACGACTCTTAAGGCGGAGCAGTCGTAAAAAATCATTCTGGATAACTGAACGCCAGGTAAGCTAGCCGCGTACTGACATATGTATGGCAGGACGAACCGGCCCAGATCTGGTTGCATATCATGTGGTGAAAATCATGCGTTACCTTGATTTTTTCAGGAATTTTCTTCTGTCTATTTATGTCCAATGTCGTATGGAGTCGCGCTGCTTCGTGCGCTCGGTTTGCGTGAAGAGCGCGACAGTGCCAGCCGCAAAAAATGAGAATACTCGCTGGCGAAGCTCGCACCGGGGAGGTCAATATGAGCAATACCTCAAGCCTGACGCTGTCAGGCAAACTGCGGCGTGACGCCGGCATCGTAGGACTTCTGTTCGCCAGCACCACCAGCATGATCGGTTCCGGCTGGCTGTTCGGCGCCTACCACGCATCGAAAATCGCTGGCCCGCTAAGCATTGGAAGCTGGGTGCTTGGCGCGGTCATCATCATGTTGATCGCGCTGTGCTTTGCCGAACTGGCTGCGCTTTTTCCGCGCAGTGGCGCGCTGGTGCACATGAGTCACGCGAGTCATGGCGAAGGGCTCGGCCGCATCTGGTGCTGGCTGCTCTTTCTGGCTTATGTACCCGTGCCTGCGGTAGAGACTGAAGCGATCGTTACCTATGCGAACAATTATCTGCCGTATTTCATTCGTCCCGGGAGCGAGGGGCTGCTGACCACGACTGGCTTTGTGGTTTGTGCAGCGCTTCTCGGGGTGACCGCGCTACTGAACCTGATGGTGGTCAGGTGGCTGCTCAACGTTAACTCGACCATTACCTGGTGGAAGATTCTCGTGCCCGTGCTCACCATCTTTGGGCTGATGATGGCAAGCACACATTGGGGCGTGATGCGCGCGGCACCGGATACCTACAAGCTCTCAGGGATGTTCACGGCCCTCCCGGCAGCGGGCATCGTTTTCAGTTATCTTGGCTTTCGGACAGCCATTGACCTCGGCGGAGAAACGGCGAATCCGCACCGCAACATCCCGCTCGCTGTGATCGGATCGGTGGTACTTGCGGCAGCGATCTACATCATGCTTCAGGTTGCGTTTATCTGGGCGCTCTCGCCGGCCGACCTGGCACATGGCTGGGCTAATCTGAGCTTCAAGGGCGAAATGGGACCGTTTGCTGGCTTGGCGGCTACCTTGGGGCTCGGCTGGATGGCGACATTGCTTTACATCGACGCGTACATCTCTCCAGGCGGTACTGGGCTGATGTATGTCACCGGTGGCTCGCGCGTTCTGTTTGCGGCCGGCGAAATGGATGCGGGGCCGCGCTGGCTTACAAGACTGAACCGCAACAAGGTGCCATGGTTGGCGGTACTCGTGATGTGGGTCGTTGGTGCAATTTTCCTCCTGCCCTTTCCCGCATGGCAGCAAATGGTGAGCTACATTACGTCAGTTACTGTGCTGACCTACGGATTGGGCCCAATTGCACTAATCGTGCTGCGCCGCAATCTGCCCGAACTCAGGCGGCCGTTCCGCATGGCTGGGGCGTCCGTGATCGCGCCGCTCGCATTCATCTGCAGCAACCTTGTGATCTACTGGACCGGGTTCAAGACCAACACCTTCCTCTTTTCACTGGTCGCGATCGGATTCGCACTCTACGCCATGTACTACCATGTGGTTATGCGAAAGCCGGCCGGCCAGTTCGGCTGGAGGAACATTTCGTGGTTGTTGCCCTGGTTCGGCGGAATCTGGCTCTTGTCGTGGCTTGGCGGCATAGGCGGCGGACGCGGCGTGATCGGTTTTGGCTGGGACATTCTGGCGGTCTCGGTGTGGAGCGTGATCGTAATGGCTTTGGCCATGCGCTGCGCGCTTGGCCCGGATGAAACCACGGCAATGATGGCAAGGATGGACCGTACGAGCTAGGTGATGGAGCGGACCAGCCGGAAGATGCCCCGACGCAAGCGGCAGAAAAGCATCGAGCTCCAGGGGGTGGCAAGTCGCACGCGCGTCGGTGCCGCCTTTCGCGCATGCAGTTGTGAAGCGGGAAGGATTAGCCAGCGAATCGAACCTGTAGTCCTCTGAGGACGTCACACAATGCCGGGCAACCCCGATCGGCCTGATCAGACAACAAATAGCGAATCGCGCCACGTGAAAGTTGCTCCCCTGCAACCGCGTGCGGTCACCCACCCGGACGACGATTCCACCGAACCGGTCAAGTTACGCTGGCTCTGCTTCCTCGCGTTTATCGTGGGCATCGTCACGGGGTTGGGGGCGGTTGTGTTCAGGGCGTTGATCGGGCTTGTGCACAACGCGTTCTTTCTCGGCCAACTGTCTTTCGCGTATGACGCGAGCCGATTCACGGCCACAGCGCCGTGGGGTGCGCTTGTGATTCTGGTACCTGTCATAGGCGGCCTGGTTGTCACATGGATCGTCAGCACCTTTGCGCCGGAAGCCAAGGGGCACGGGGTGCCGGAGGTGATGGATGCGATCTATTACAAACGCGGTGTGATTCGACCGGTGGTGGCAGTTGTGAAGTCGATTGCGTCCGCGCTGGCGATTGGTTCCGGGGCGGCAGTGGGGCGCGAGGGGCCGATTATCCAGATCGGTTCGGCGCTCGGCTCGACGCTCGGACAGATCGTCCAGATGACTGCCGGCCAGCGCATCACGCTGGTGGCCGCTGGCGCGGGGGCCGGAATTGCGGCGACCTTCAACACCCCGATTGGCGGGGTGCTGTTCGCGACTGAACTGATGATGCCGGAAATCAGTGTCAACACCTTTTTGCCGGTGGCGATTGCGACCGGCACGGCGACATTTCTGGGGCGGCTGTTCTTTGGCGCCGCGCCGGCGTTCTTCGTGCCCGCGGAGCTCGGCGCGATCCCGAATCAACCGGGTAGCGCTTTGACGCTGGTTCTCTACGCGGTGCTGGGCACGGTGACAGGCGCAGCGGCAGCCTTGCTGATTCGTACGCTGCATTGGGCCGAGGACGCCTTCGACCTGATACCCGGGCGTTATCTGCGACACGCATTCGGGATGCTGATAGTCGGGGTGACGATGTATCTGCTGTTCCGCTTTGCGGGCCATTATTATGTCGAAGGTGTTGGGTATGCGACGATTCAGGCTACCCTCTATGGCCAGCTACAAGGCGGGGCATTTTTGCTGATGCTGGCGCTGTGCAAGACCCTTGCGACTTCAGTCAGTCTCGGCTCGGGTTCTTCGGGGGGCGTGTTTTCTCCATCTCTGTTTATCGGTGCCACGCTTGGTGCGGCCTTTGCATCTGTCGTAGCGGTGGTGATACCCGGGGCGCCGGTTAGTGCGCCAGCCTTTGCAATGGTCGGCATGGGGGCAATGGTCGGTGGTGGCACGGGCGCGGCGATGACCGCTGTGGCGATGATCTTCGAAATGACGCGCGACTATGACATCGTGCTGCCGATGATTCTTGCCGTGGCATTCAGTCTCGGCGCGCGACGTTTACTTTCACCGGAAAGCATCTATACGCTCAAGCTCGTGCGGCGCGGTCATCCGATTCCGAACGCACTGCATGCCAACATGTTTCTTGTGCAAAACGCGGCTCAGGTAATGGAAACTGACGTGTTTGTGCTCGACGCCGAGGTACCCTTTCGCGCTATCCTCGTTCGCTCGGAAGGCCCAGCCTTCAGGCACGTCGTGGTCACGCGCGAGCACGAGATTTATGGCGTGTTGCGCATCAATACAGGGCTGCGGCGTGCGGTCAGCCAGGGCGACTCGGACATTACCCTTGGTGCGCTTGCACAGCGCAATTTCATCGTCGTGCACGAGAACGAGGTTGCATTTGGCGTTATCACAAGGCTCTGGAAGCAACACGCGATGATGGCGGTCGTGGTGGGGCGGCACGAGGGTCACGGACCGGCTCGCGTGCTCGGCGTGATCGCGAAAGAGCATATTGCGGATGCGGTGGCAAGCAGCATCAGGATATTCCCCGGCTAGAGCGTTTCCCGCCGCAGCGAGGGAGTAGTCGTGACGCCAGGCGGTGGCGAGGTGGCAGGGGTATTGCTGCAAAGGAGGTACACGTGAAACTCACAGTTGAACTGAACGCTGCACGCAAGAGCATCAGCAAGGCGTTGCACCTAGACGTACTGAAGGGCATCTTGAGTGAGCAGCGAGCAAGGACGGAAGCGCCCCCGCTCGACTGGGTGATTGTTTATCGCACAGCGCAGGGGTTCTGCTGCATGTACCGCGACGTCCCTGTCGAATTCGAGGAAATGCTCGACGTACAGATATGGTCTGAAGACATGGATGTGCAAACCTACTACATCGGCCTTTGAAACGAACCCGGGCAGGAGTGCCTCGATTGCGTCGGCAATCAGGCACGCGCAAGGAAAGGTTGAGCTGTGTTTTTTTAAAAAAACTACTTCCAGTTGCGGGTCGGTTACGACAAGCGTCCCGAGATCATCGAGTACTGCCTTAAGGTCGATTCCGATTCACCGACGACCATGCCGTTGAGCGGCGTCGATCCGGACGGTCGGAACAGTCCGTTCAGCGATGCTTCACCGTTATCGGACATTGCTTCGGCGGCATTGACGTTCAGGTAAATCACCGTCATGTCGACAACAATGACGGTGAACGCGGTAACCATTAGGGCTACGCCGCACCAACGCACGATGCCAATGAGGATGGAATCTTCGATTGGAGTGGGCGTTCTCATCACGTCTCCGGGCAGCCAGATGGCCCACGATCCTCGTCGTCCGAGCTGGCGCGAATTGCCGGGGGGGCACTGAGCCAGTTCGTTACCTGTGACCTGTCGCTTCGTCACCAGTTTGCCCGCGCGGGTTCACGATCAGATTCCATCGAGAGTCCAGTCGCGGAACACGAGGACAATCTGAACCTTTCGTTTTACCGATGTGAACGTCGATCAACCACAATCAAATCAGTTAAGTTTCGCTTAAGGAAGGCCGCTTAGATTCAAACCATGTATATCGTTGGTTAGTTGTAGTTGTATCCTTTCGAGGAGGTTTGCCATGAAAAAGGTCATGATTGGCGCGGTCTTGATAGCCCTCGGTTTATCGCAAGTCGGGTTTGCGAACGCGGCGGCAACGGTGCGGCCGGCAAAGATGAATTGCGAGGACTTTCTGGCGTTGGCGGACAATTACAAACCGGCGCTGCTTTACTGGGCTGCCGGCGTCAACAAGGTCGACGTAAAAGCAACCGATGAGCTGGTGATTGACGCTACGAATCCTGTGGGGTTGGTCGTTGACGAATGTCGGAAGAGCCCGAAGACCTCATTTATGAACAAGGTCCGTCAGCTCACGAAGTCGGGCCAGTTGAAGGTTCTGGCCCACGACGGCGATCACGGCTAAAGCACTTCGGCGCTGTAAGGGGTGTATCGCAGCAAGAGGCAGACGGCAACGTTTCGGCGATACAAAGTCGCCATTGAACGAGCTGAAAGAGATATCTAACTCGGGGTTGACCATGATGTGTCAGCGGCAAGCGTTCGCTGGCCGCGTGTTCCGTTCGATGGCGAACAAAGCCAGCATCATCGTCAGAACCACGATGATGGCCAGCAATTCGCCTAGAGACGTCCGGTACTGGGCATCCCGCTCCGCCGCAGTCTCACGCTCGCTCTCCGCACGCATCACACGGTCAATTTTCATATGCGCGTACTCGCTCATCGCCGCAGCGACGTAGCGCCGGCGGTCGTCCCACTCCCATGCGGCAGCATGCTGCCTGGCAGCTGAGACCACAGTCGACAATTCGTTCAGGAACTGCTGCCGCCCCTCCGGCGCGATATTTCCCAACCAGCGGTCGAGCACCGGCTGACTGGCATCGTCGTCCTTCAGCACGGCGTCGAGTGCCTGCGGAATCGCGTATCCATCCGCGTTGGGCACACGGACGCCGGAATCGGGAAACGACAACTGGTCATTGGCCGACTCTGATCCGGCAATCTTCGACATCACTTCGGCCACCGATACGGACGGATTGACTGACGGCAGGCTGCGCGCGTCACCGGCCCAGATCGCAGCCAGAACGGCAACAACCGCAATGAGCGCGGCGACAAGAAAGATCTGGCAAACGATCCTGGCCGCAGAGAGAACGCGATGCTTGGGAACGGGACTGGGCATGCGTGAGTGCATACTTCACGAGGAACGTTTCGGGAATCGGTAAGCGTCTAAACAACGGCGACTGTACGGCGTCCGCCCATACTTTTGGGGCGGTTAATCGCTATCGAGTCATCCGTTGGGCCTGATTATCGTTTCAGCGCCTGGGTCCCGTACATAAAGGAACCCAACACAAAGTCCGGATTCACCCCAAAACCATTCACCTGGCGAACGGCTGGACACAACCCTGTGTTTAACACATTACGAATTCGGTTTTCGCCAAACGGACCTGCCACCCGTGGCAAGACACCAACCGTAGTCGCCGTTCCTTAAACAGAGCTTAATTCCCGCGCAACTCACATACCATGACGCCACTCACCCATCGTCACCACCTACGTCGCTTTCACGAAAGCATCGATAACCCTCTGCCGCGGCCTGCAATGTATGCACCGGCTGGTGCGAGAAACTGCATGCTTTCATCGGTTCTGCTGCAAGCCGGCTTCGTCGGCCAGCTTAAGTGACATCGGCCACCGGGGTGATTCCCTCTGGCTCGCCTTCGGCATAAACAGCACCCGCTCGCAGCGTATCGGGCGAATTCGAAGGCGTCCGGCACCGTCCGGGCGCTACTAGTAGAGCAATGCATGTCTTGTTCGAAAGGCGCCGATGCCTGGTGGATCGCATTAGTCGCGTGCGAGCGATGTGGGCGCGTCACCAATGTCGCGGTCTTTGATATCGATCCGCTTTGATCTGTCTGATACGAAGAATGGCACTCAAGCGCGCGCTGGTGCATGAGGATCGGCTTGCGGTAAACGCGGACGCCGCGGCACTCGCGCGCTATGGAGGCGGGAGTACTTGCGTGGCGCTTCGTCGGCGCTCCGATGTTCTTCGGCCCCTATACGTATTTCGAAAGAGCCATTGTTCCAGCCGCAAGGCAGGCATCGCTAACCGCGCGACCTGACATTGGGTCTCAAGTGAAAAAATCGTATTTTGTAGCTTCCGGAATCGGTTATTCTCTTGATGGCCTGGCGCTAGCGCCGGTATATCGTTACTCGCGGAACGGCTGAGACATGACCCGAACGTCAGACGCAAGATCATTCTGGAAGGGCCTGTTGAAGTCAGTTCTGATCATCACGACTGTCAGTAGCGGCGCATCTGTCGCGGCACCGGACCAGAGAACGGATGAGCCAGTACAATTCAGCAGCGATAGTGCTTCAGTAGAAGTGAGAGCGGTCTCACGATGCGCTACAGCGACGCATTCGCCCGCAACCAGAAAAACGGGTGAACCAGGCTGGCAGGGTAGACGAAGCCCGGAAGTCGCAACGATCCTGGCGACGGATGAACCGACTCAATGCGATGACCCTGGATTCAGGATCACAAGAACTTCATTCGGCGCCGGTAGTTTTGCGATCAGCGCCTTGGGACTCAACGCCTCGAGATAGCGCAGGCGACGGAACGATGGCACATGCTGATGATCTTTGCGCCTGACGCACGGACGGGACAAGCAGGCACAAAACTGCCTCCATGACTGGAAGCCAGTGTACGAAGTGTGATGCTCGTGCGCGGGATTGACCGGACTTAAATAAGGATTCAACTGTTCTCGTCGCAGTCGCATTGCATCGAGTTAGTCCGTTTCGTCCTCCATTGAGGGCAATTTGAAAGAGTAGAGCGCAGGCGATCGACTTATGTTTCGCTTAAGCAATGGTGGCTAAATTTCGATCCACACCTGCGCGGGGTGACAGCATGGGAGATGAGGTTGTATTCGACTGCGCCAGCTATTCCGTTAAGAAAAACGGTCAGCCTGCTGCGGACCCACGCGCGATACCTGAGCATCCATCCGCGACGCCACGTGCTGATCCAGGGCAATACCGACGGGCGTGGCACAAGTCAGCACAACCTCGCGCTGGGTGAAATAGCGGGCCGAAACAGTTTGTCATGAGCTCGCCCTTCCTGGCGCGCGCGGCTCGCAGATCGAAGCGGTGAGCCTCGACGAAGATAAGCCTGCTGAGCTGGGCTATGACGAGGTCTCGTGGACCCAGAGCCGCGGAGCTGACCTTGTCCACCCGCGGTAACCGACCCGTCAGGTAAGCAGAGAATTCCCATCGCCAGAACAGATGGTCTGAAGAGTTGCGTTTCGACAACCACTCCAGCTGTCAATGGCTGGAGGCGCTGATCGGGGCGGCAATCATTTGAAACGGGTTAGCCGGGTGATAGCGATGCAAGAAAATCTTCTGAATACCGGCGTGAGCGTGGCACTCCGTAGCGCGTGCTTTGCCGCGCTTACCTTGTTGGTGGCGTGTGCGACGCGGCTCGACCCGGCACCGATCGCCGACCTCTCCAATACGCATGCCGGCACCGCTGCCCAAATGGCGGTCTCGCTTGCCCCTCCTCCGGCGGGTTACTACCGCGTTAAGCCTGGCGATACCCTGTCCCACATTGCCATCGAAAACGGGCAAAGCGACCACGATCTTGCGATCTGGAACAATCTGGCCAATCCGAACCAGATCGAGGTGAACCAATTGTTACGCGTAGTGCGTCCAGAGGAGAACGGCACCGCGTCGGCGGCTGGCGTCTCAACCGCGCCGATCATTGGCAGTGGTGTGCGCAGCACCGCCCCCAGTTCCATTGACGGCGCGCCACAGGCTCCGCTGCAGACGGGCACGAGCGAGGGGGACGCCGCGGGCCCGAGCGGCATCACGCTCGCGTGGCCAGTGCACGGACCGGTGCTGAGCGGCTTCGATGATGCGAACAACAAGGGTATCGACATAGGCGGGGCGCCAGGCGATCCGGTAAGGGCTGCTGCGGGAGGGCGGGTGGTGTATGCCGGCAATGGGCTGCGCGGTTACGGCAATCTGCTGATCGTCAAACACGATGCAACCTTCCTGATGGCGTATGCGCACAACCGTGCCTTGATAGTAAGGGAAGGGGATACCGTCACGAAGGGACAGAAAATTGCAGAAATGGGTAATACCGACTCCGACCGCGTGATGCTGCATTTTGAGCTTCGACGCGACGGCACGCCAGTCGACCCATTGAAGTACCTGCCGCCGCAATAGCCGCGCGCCCGTTTCGAAGGAGAGGTGCACGTCGCGCGTCAGATCTGATCGCCTGATTGGCCACGTTCCGGTGCGCGAAGGCGAGCGAGAATGATGTATAAGCCGGTTGGGATCGAACGCTTTCTACCAATCGTGCTGGGTATCGCGGAAGGTTATCTGGGTCGTGTCGCTATAGCTCTAGTCGGTGATTTGAGGCAAAAGGTCAATGGGATTGCGACCTGAGGAGCAATACAGGTGTGCCACGACAATCTACACTTGCAAGTACGGTTGCCCCGCCCCTTGCGGGCCACTCTTCGCCCGTAGCCAGTTTCGGCAGCGCTGTGTTGACGACGCGTAGCATGTTGATTGGCCAAGGCTGGCGATACAGGCTCTCGTGTTCAAGGGAGCCGACCCAAATGGGCGTGAGTTTGGTGTCGCCTTCATCTTTGACAGCGTACCCACTTGGCCAGAATCGCAGTACATCCCGTTCATCGTCCTTCCTGCCTGGACGTGCAAAAACAAGTGGCGACGGCACACCATCGTTCAATTGCGGCATCACAGGCAGTGCCATTGCCGAAATCTGGGGTGAAGCGAGTGAAAGAATGCTGCGCGCAGACACTTCGGTACCTTCAACCCACATACTTTTTCGAAGCCGATTCCGCAGATCGTCCGCGGTCGCAGACCATTGAAGGGCTAGAGGCTCTGCCCTGTCGCCTGTCAGGTCCGAGCGATAGCACGGTACGCTCTTCCATAGGGAGTTGATCCATTGTGATTCCGTCGTCAGTATGAGCGGTTGGGGGCGCGTGCTGTCTGACGCCCCTGCTGGAGGCGCGAGGCGTAACTGTACCGAGACGCTCGCGAATATTACGCCTAGCACAACGGCCGGCATGAGTTTGCGCGATGGCGGGACTGTGGGATGCCGCCACACGGCTGTCAGAGCGACGAGAGAGACCCACACGGCCCCGAGCGCCGCGCCGCCGACCGCATCCGAAAACCAGAATTGGCCGAAGTAAAGCCCGGCCAATGCAACGAAGAGCACGACGACACTGCTCGTAGCCACTACGAAAACAGCCCCTGGAGAACCGACGCGGCGCGCGAGCAAAAACGCGAGAAAACCATAGACGACGACCGCACCTGCGACGTGAGTGCTCGGAAACACATGTGCCTCGGGTGGCGCCGCACCCGGCGGCGCTCGGTGTATGGCCAGATGGATTGCGAATATCAATAGCTGTGAAAACGCAATGACGGTCAGCCAGTAGGCCAGCGTGCGCCAGCGGTGTTCCCACACCATCCACCCCGCGACGGTTACGCTCAGCACTGCCAGCGTGGTGATGCTGCCTAGCGTTGCCACGCTCGAGAGGGCGACATCGCCCCATGGCGTACGCAGTGATTGAAGGAAGTGATAGACGGACACGTCAATCCCCATTCGCGTACTACCGTGAATGGCGTGATCGAGAACCCTGAAAAAGGCCCATGCGGAGAGAAGCACGAAAAGTGATATCGCCGTCATCACCCCGGTCGCCGGGTGAGCGGGATCCAACGCGCGCAGGATAAGGCGTCCCAGCCGTCCTCCGTGACAGGTGGCCCAGGTCACCAGACTGGAACGCGTCGCGGTTCTCCAGGTGTCGATGTGTCCAATGAAAAAGCGGGCGGCGCGAAAGCTCAGCCACATGATTCCGGCCAGAAGCCCGATCGTGATAACCAGGCGGAATGAAACCGCGCTGGCCACTTGAACCGACGCGCCGAACACAATGCCGAGCAGGATATAGGCGGGAGCCCAGAGCATTGCCGAGAGGATGTTCATCACATAAAAACGGACTGGCGCCATTCCAGCCATTCCTGCAACCACCGGGACAACTGCGCGGACCGGGCCAATGAATCGGGCGAACACGACGCTCTTCGCGCCATGTTTAGCGAAAAATGCTCTGCCTCCATCGAGCAGCCGTGCGTGAGTCCTGAAAGGCCATACATGGGCGATTCTGGCCTGGTAATGGTTGCCAAGCCAATAACTGATTCCGTCGCCGGCCACCGCGCCGGCAATCGTGCAGACGAGGACCCAGTCAAGATTCAGGGCGCCTGTTCCCACGAGAGCACCGGCCACGAAAATGGCTGTACTACCCGGGATGACGGTGCCGATAACGACGATTGCCTCCAGGAATGCTGCGAGGAAAATCAGCACGAGCGACCCGATGGGGTGCCCGGCAAGCAGGTGCAGCAAGTGGAAATACGCGCGCTCCATCAACATCTCCGACGTTCATGGACTATCCATTGCGCGTGCCGCCTCGTTGGCCGGGTTCGGCAATGATGCTGTCGTGCCTGGGCGCTCTCCGAGGCGGGCGCGACTCTCACCGCCTACAATCAGGAGCCAGATCTGATAACCTTGTTGGCAGCAGGCATACTCTACGGAAATTGCGTGCTTTTATAGCATCCTGCAAGCCCGGATCCCGATCGATGTGTCATCGGACTACGAATGGACGGGCCTGATTCTGCGGTTGCGGGGATCTTGACGTGTCTGCACGGCATGCGGCACCCTGACGGGCAGATCCCAGGCGATATGCGGCTGTGGTTTGCATCAGGCGGGAAAATTCTCTGGCTCGCCGTCGATAAGATGATCGGATCGAATCCGGAACCTGTCATCCATGCGCTCGGCCGCTGGTACCGTGCAGACGGGGCCGCGGAACGGAGGCGCGCCTTCCGTTGGCTGATCCGTCAGGAAATGAGGTCTCGCGTTGCGCAAGAGCAGGCGATGAGCGCAGCGGTTTCGTAGGGCCGCCGGTGCCGAAACGATCATCCCGCAGCCGTCGACTATTCTGGTGCTGCTACTGATTGAAGCGCCGCGTCGCACCAGTCTCCTCGAACCCAGACGCTTTAGAATCCTGTAATTGCCGACAGCGTACTACGGCAGCGGGCGCTACCCGATCGCTGTATCCGTGCGGCCAGGAGGTCCCTCACACACCGTAACCGGATGCGTGCATGTCACTCGAGAGTTTAGGCACAAGGTGACATATTTTCAACTGTTGTCGGATTTTCAGGAGGTGGGATGAGCTCCCGCAAAGGTGCTACGGTCAAGATACCGGGCAAGCAGGATCTGGAGGCGATGTCCGAATTCCGTTACCAGCTTCGAAAATTTCTCCGGTTCTCGGAGGAAATCACGCATGCAGAAGGCGTAACGCCGTTGCAATACCAGCTACTGCTCCATGTGAGAGGATTCGAGGGGCGCCAATGGGCAACGGTTGGCGAACTCGCCGAGCGCCTGCAGGCTGCTCCAAACGGAACGGCCGCACTGGTCACACGCTGCGAAGCCGGTGGTCTCGTGATTCGCAAACCTGGCCTTGTCGATCGTCGTCAGGTCCAGGTACACCTCACTGCGAAGGGGGAGCGTTGTCTGCTGAAGCTGGCGGGGCTCCACAAGTCGGAGATGGATTCATTCGGCTGGGCTTTCGGTCGCGCAGGCCAGCAGTAAGCGTTTCTCCTTACATCGCTGTGATGGCCGGTGCATCGCGTCTGCCTTGACATACGTATGTCACAGTGTGCCAGATCGCTTATACTGCGCTATTTGCGGCGGCGGAATGCGCATACCGGCATTTATCGATAAACGTGCGCTACAGCATGCTCGGCGGCTGTGGTTGCATTATGGCGTGTTCTGGCTGGGCGCCATCGTGACGGGCCTCGTCGCTGTCTTCTACGCGAAGCTGATCGACTTCGGCTATGACACCTTCCTGCGTTATGAGATGCGATTCTGGTGGCTGCCGCTTCCCGTCACGCCGGCCATTGGCGCACTGGGCGTCTGGCTCACCCGGCGCTACTTTCCCGGTTCAGAGGGCAGCGGCATCCCTCAGGTCATCGCTACGCTCCATGACAACGGCGAGCTTGCGCCCCGCCTGCTGAGCATCAGGATTCTCGTCGGCAAGATCGTGGTGTCGTTCCTCTCGATACTCGGGGGATTCACGATCGGCCGCGAGGGGCCGACCATCCACGTGGGCGCGGCGCTCATGTTCAACTTGCGACGCTTCTACCCCCGGCGATTCCGGTCCATCCGGGGCCTTGAACTGGAACGCCGACTGGCCCTCGCCGGCGCGGCGGCGGGTCTGTCGGCGGCGTTCAATGCACCACTCGCCGGTGTCGTGTTCGCGATCGAAGAATTGACCCGCAGCTTCGAGCAGCGGACAAGCGGCGTGCTGATTACCGCCATCATTTTCGCGGGCGTGGTTTCGCTGGGATTGCAGGGCAACTATACGTATTTCGGAACGATCGACGTCGGTAGCCGCTTCCCAGATCTGCTCGCAGTGGCGGTGGTACTGATTGGCGTCGTCTCGGGCATTGCCGGGGGCGTCTTCTGCTGGCTGCTGCTCAACACCAGCCGCTGGTTGCCAGCGTCGGTGGTCGTCTGGCGCGGTAAGCGACCGGTTGCATTCGGTGCCGGGTGCGGTCTGATCATTGCATTGATTGGCGTGGCGTCGGGTGGACATACGTTCGGTAGTGGCTATGCCGAAGCGCGTGCGATGCTGGAAGGACGCGCGCAGCTGAGCGCTGCATACCCCTTGCTCAAAATGGTATCGATGGTTGGGTCGTATCTGCCAGGCGCGCCGGGTGGCCTGTTTGCGCCGTCGCTTGCGATTGGCGCCGGAATCGGCAACGCATTGCACATGGTGTTCGGACAGATGCAGTTGCCGATGCTGATCGCCCTTGGCATGGTGGGCTATCTGGCTGCGGTTACGCAAAGTCCGATCACCGCTTTCGTGATCGTGATCGAGATGATTAATGGGCATGCGCTGGTTATCTCGCTGATGGCCACAGCGTTGATAGCCAGTCAGGTGTCGAAACTGTTCGCGCCTGCGCTCTACGAGGCGTTGTCCGAGCGCTACAGCGGGCGACATGTGACGCCGGATGCCGAGCCATCCACCCCAGCCGCGGATAGCACGTCCGGTAGGCTGCCCGGAAAGTTCTGACCCCCGCTAGCAGCGCACAACTCAAGAAACCGGCTCTCCTCGTTAGCGGTACACCAGATCGGCGCGCCGATTCTGCGCCCATGATGCTTCGTCATGGCCCATCGCAAGGGGCTTTTCCTTGCCCAGGCTGACGGCCTCCAGCTGCGAATCGGGCACACCCAGCGTCTCGAGCTCATGGAGCACCGCTTCCGAGCGTCGTTCGCCGAGCGCAAGGTTGTATTCCGTCGTTCCCCGTTCGTCGGTGTTGCCCTGGATCAGCACGTGCCGCTCGGGGTGGCTTCGGAGATATTGGGCGTGAGCCTGAAGGAGAGGCTGATCGCTACTCTTGACGGTATAACTGTCGAAGTCGAAGTAGATACTGCGCTTCGCAAGTGGCCCGTTGGGATTGTTGAGTTCATCGACCTGCGCTGGCGAGACGTTCGTCGTCTGCGCACCGGCTGTGCTGCCCATATTGGTGCCCGCTGCCTGATTCAGCTTTGTCCCGGAATGACATCCAGCGAACACTGTAACCAGCAACGTTGCAATGCAAAGTCTTGCTTCCATCATCATAGATCTCCTGGATCTGATGAATACTCGCGTGGAGACGCTGCTGGTCCTAAGGGCGGGTTCGCAACCCAGCCGACCAGAGCATCCTGATAACGCACGACTCCCTGCGAGTGGGCGCCATGATATGGGTTTGCGTCAATATTCGATCGTTCCCGGGTTTGGCGTGCTAAAGCATTAATGCGTTCGACTTGTGTTCCCTTGCGCGACGCGCAATATGCGATGTCCGCTTAGGTGGGGTAGGGGGTGTTGCGCCCACTTGCAGTCTGGCGGATCTTCTCACGCAGTCCGCTCGCGGACTGGTGCTCTAACCCGCCATTTGTCTTATCCGTTGAATCCTGTCAACGCAAATCAGGCCGTCGACGTTGTAGCATCATATGCCATAGGTATAGCACAGTGTGCTGGAATTTCACGGCCGACGCTGTATTCCGTGGTGAGCGACAGTCAAGTGAAGTTAGTATTGCCTTCGCCCCTGAAAATTAAGCTTCCTTTAAGAATGATCGCATAGCTTAGGGGGTTATCGATGCGCTGCGGGATGACGCCAGAGGTCACGAGAGGAGCGTCGCCTGAAGCAAGGTGATTGTATGGGAGTCAAACCGCCCATAGCATGTGCCAGTAGGGTTTATCCGTTACGTCCAGTCGGTCCGGCGCTTAAGCTGGGACGGCCTTTTTAGGCCCGGCTCTGTCGCCGGGCCTTCCTTTTGGACGTTTTGCGTAGAGCGGAATAAGCGTGACCGGGGCGACGGGTGGATCACCGGCGCAACCGTTTCGTGTGAGGTCCCGCAGGAGAAGTAGGGAAGTCGGGATGTGCGCGTCGGCGCGGCCGACATCCTGACCTGCCGAGGAGCCGGTGACGAAAGACTTGCCTATGCTTATCCAGCGCGGCGTGCCGGGCGCTGGCCGCCGACTAATTCTAAAATTGCCCTCGATGTCCAATCTGTCCGCAACTTCTTCACGCATGAGCGCGCCTGAAATGCGCGCGACCGTGTCGCTCGCTGCCATCTTCGCGCTGCGCATGCTCGGTCTGTTCATGATCATGCCGGTGTTTTCGATCTACGCGAAAACG
>NZ_JBAURZ010000369.1:0-45056 GCF_049581445.1 Paraburkholderia sp.
GAGGCATCGACGCGCGGCATCGTGGCGGCCTTGGCGGTGTCCGCATAGGCCTGGGCACCGGCGATGCGGGCGCGCGCCTGTGCAATCGTCGGGCTGCCCTTGAGGGCTTCGTCGATCAGGGCCTTCAGTTGTGCATCCCCAAACTGGTCGGCCCAGTCGGCTGCGGGCCAGTGACCGCTTTCGGCCGGCAGGCTTTGCGTGGTCGCGAACTGTTGCGGCTTCGCCATCTGCTGGTCGCTGTGAATACCTGCATAGTTGACGCATGCCGAGAGCAGCGCCACCAGGATCGCCGACAGCCCCGTCTTCATCACATGGATACCGCAGCCGGATTGGATAATCTGCGCTTTCATTGTCTGACCTGTCAGATTAATGTTTAAAAAAAGGCGAGCGCAAGCGCGCTCACTCTCCAATGAACTTGTGAAGCAGACGGCATAGCTCTTCGAACTCCGCCTTCGTAAACTTCTTCAGCCGTGCGTTCAGCACTTCCGGCGCGATACCTGGAATCTGGGCGGCGATTTCTTTGCCCTTCTTCGTCAGCACCAGGTTGACCACCCGGCGATCGTCCAGGCTGCGCGAGCGTTCCAGCAGCCCCTTCGTTTCCAGCTTGTCCAGCATCCTCGTCATCAACCCGGTGTCGACCGACAGCATCTTCGAGAGCTCGAAAGGCGTGGAGGCCAGGCCGCGCTGCATGGCCAGCAGAATGCCCATCTGCTGGCCAGTGATGTCGAGATCCTTGAGGCCGGTGTCCATTTCCGCCGTGATCAGGTTGCGTGCCTTGGTCAGCAGGAACCCGACGCTTTGCGTCAGCGAGAAACCTTCGGGTGTGTAGTGCTTCATGGCGCGTCCTCAAGGTGAATGACCAAAACAATAACTGCAAAGTCAGATGTATGCAAGGAGAATCTTCGCAACTTCTGCCAATTCGGGTGGCGCGCTGCTCAGTGACCGCCTGCGCCTGCTGCGGCATTCGCGCCGTCCTTGCTGGGCTTGGTGATCCAGATGAGCGGAATGATCACGATAAAGATCACTGCCGACAGCCAGAACACATCGTTCAGGCCGAGCATCGAAGCCTGCGCGCTCAATTGTGTTTCGAAAAAGGTCTGAGCCTTGAAGACACTCGCGTGCAGCGTCGTCTGAATACCCGCAATCGCATGCATATAGGCCGGGTTATTCACGCTCGTCTGCTCGGCGAGCTGCGAATGGTGCTGGATCGTCCGGTCGTTCCAGATGGTGCTCATGAGCGAGGTGCCCGCCGCGCCAGCGAAGATTCGCGCGAAGTTCGACAAGCCCGCGGCTGCCGGAATCTTCTCCGGCGGCAAGCCCGACAGGACGATGGCCGTGAGCGGCGTGAAGAACAGCGCCATCGGGATACCTTGCAGCAGCGTCGGCAGAACCAGCGTGTAGGGGTCGATGTCCGTCGTGTACCACGAGCGCATCAGGAACACACCCGCAAAGCAGAGGAAGGCGAGCGTCGCCAATATCCGCGTATCCGATTTCGGCATGACCTTGCCCATCACCGGTGCGAGTATCACCGCGAAGATGCCGAGTGGCGCTGTCACAAGCCCGGCATCGACGGCCCGGTAGCCCAGGTATTCCTGGATCCACGTCGGCAGGATCACGAGGTTGGCGAAGAAGACCGCGTACCCGATCGATATCGCAATGGTGCCGCCCAGAAAGTTGCGCCCCTTGAACAGCCGCAAGTCGACGATCGGTTTGGCCTCGGTCAGCTCCCAGATCAGGAAGAACAGGAAACCGACCAGCGCGACGATCGTGAGCGCCCAGATCACCGGGGAGTTGAACCAGTCGAGATCCTTGCCCTTGTCGAGCATGATCTGCAGCGAGCCCACCCAGACGATCAGCGACATCAGCCCCACCTTGTCGACTGGCAGCTTGCGCGACGGCGTTTCTCGCTTGCGGTACAGCGCCCAGATCACCGCGGCGGCAAACAGGCCAACCGGCACGTTGATGTAGAAGATCCACGACCAGTTGTAGTTGTCGGTGATCCAGCCGCCGAGAGCCGGCCCGGCGATCGGCCCGACCGTCGCGGTCATCGCCCACAGCGAGAGCGCGCTCGAGCTTTTATTCTTCGGAAAGGTGCCGAGCAGGAGCGATTGCGACAATGGCACCAGCGGCCCTGCCACCGCGCCCTGCACGATACGCGCCACGAGCAGAATGGGCAGGCTGGGCGCGAATCCGCACGCGGCGGACGACACCACAAACAACAGGATCGCGACCACGAAGAGCTTGACCTGTCCGACTCGCTGCGTGAGCCACCCCGTCAGCGGGATCGCCACCGCGTTGGCTGCGGAGAACAGCGTGATGACCCACGTGCCTTCGTCGACCGACACGCCCAGGTCGCCCGAGAGCGTAGGGATCGCGACGTTGGCAATCGACGAGTCCAGCACATTCATGAAGGTGGCGAGAGAAACGGCGAACGCGCCCAGTGCAAACTGCCAGCCGATCAATGGCGCAGGAGCGCTCGCGTTGTTTGGCGGGTTCATGTTGCGTCCTTTAAGAGGCTTGATGGCCGGCTGTTTTCAAGCCATGGCCTAGTATCTGATTTGTCAGATATATGGTTAAAAAAAGCTCACTCTTCCAGCAACTTGGCGAGCAGACTGCATAAGGCCGCGAACTCGAGCGGGGTAAAGCCCGACAAGCGCCGGTTCAGCACCGTCGGCACGATCTCTGCGATCCGTTCGGCGACATTCCGACCCGCGTCGGTCAAGGACAGGTTCACCACCCGGCGGTCCGGGTTGGTGCGATCCCGACGCACGAGGCCTTGCGTTTCCAGACGGTCGATCATTCGTGTGACGAAGCCTGCATCGACGCCCAACAGCTTGGACAACGCAACCGACGTGCACGCAATGCCCAGGGAAAGCAGCAGTAGAGCGCCGATGTGCGCACCACTGACGCCGGTGCCCGCAAGCGCGACGTGCATGTCCCCTGTGAGCAGGTTGCGAGCTTTGCTCAGCGCAAAGAGGATGCGTTGGACCGGCAAAAAACTGTCTTCCTGATAGTCGTTCATGGCTGATACCTCCGTTTCTGATGGGGACTATATCTGACATATCAGATATATGTAAAGACTTTTTTGGCCTTTGATTTCTGTTTCCAAAACGTGAGAAAGTTTCGCCTGGTTGTGCCAGCAGGAAACAATAAGGACGCGCGGATCGCCGTATTCGCTGCTAAAAACGCTTACTCAGCGAGCAGGTTCTTGGCGATGAAATCAACAAACACTCGAGTCTTGGGCGCGAGATGGCGGCTCGATGGCCACACCGCGCGAAACTCGTCGGCGTGGTCAACGTAGTTGTCGAGGATTTGCACGAGCGAGCCGTCCAGGAGCTGACGCCGAATCGAAAAATCGGGCAGGCAGGTAATGCCTGCTCCGCATTCGGCGAACTGTATGAGGGGCTCGTGCGTGCTGGCCGCAGCAGAAACGGGAACCGTGAAATCGCGGGCACTGGTGTGCACCAGCGGCCATGGTTCCAGCCTGCCGGTGGTCTGGCACTTATGATGCATGCAGACGTGGCGGCTCAGATCGGAAGGCACAATGGGCGTGCCCGCTCGCGCAAAGTATTCTGGCGCGCCAACAATGACCAATCGATAGGAGCCCAAATACTTCGACATGAGACGCGAATCGTCGCCGCGGCCAATGTGTACAGCAATGTCGTAGCCGTCTTCGATCAGGTCCACGCCGCAATCGCCGAAATCGAGGTCGAGTTCGATCGACGGAAACGCCTGCATGAATTGCTTGAGCACCGGCACAAAGAACGTGCAGAGCAACGGCAAGCTAACGCGGAGTTTGCCGCTCGGTGTTTCGCCCTGTTGTGCAAATTTGTGCTCGATTGATTCCATCTCGGACACAATCTTGCGACAGCTTTCGAGAAAGATCTCGCCTTCCTGCGTGAGAGAAACGCTACGGGTGCTGCGGTGAAACAGGCGCACGGACAAATGACCTTCAAGACGCGCAACGGCCTTTCCTATAGCAGAAGACGACAGGCCCAGTCGCCGGGCGGCATCAGTAAAACTACCGGTCTCTGCTGCGTGCACAAATGCAGTTAGCGCGCTCAGATTGTCCAAACTCTTTTACCTTCTTTCTTAAAATCGGCTGTGATGCGGTGTTGCGCCGCGATTGTAGCCCGTGAGATTTTCTCAGCAAGCCCTACTGAACTAACACGACGCTAGTCGGGTTTATTCCGCGGCTTGACGTCTTGACGTGATGGGAGTAGGCCACTTAAGCACCGCCCGCGGCGTGTGAACGCGTAAGCGTCGCTTTGTCAGGTACCGTTGCTACGCTTCAGCAGGAACGGCATTTTTAAAGGGGTCCTTATGATCCGAATTGGGGGGCGAGGAAATCTGCGCGCTCAAACCGACACTTGTAATCAAGGGAGGATTTGAGACCAGTTTGCTGCCGCCGCCAGAGACCTGGAAGGCAATCATGAACTGCGTCGAAGCGGGGAAAGCATAGGCGGATACATCGAATCCCAAGGCCCTTGGCATGCCATCGCGAAAGTAGCGCAGATCGAGAAGACCTAGAAGCTCATTGCTGTCGTCATACGCATAGCCCGTAGCTTTCACCGGATAGTGCGAGCCATTTTGCATGGTCACTTGCAACGCGAGACTCGTTACGCGTTCGTCGTCATAGTGCTTGGGTGCTGCAAATACAGGGCCGGCGAAGTCCACGTTCCATTGATCGGGGCAAATCAGGCAGGTCTCAAAGCTGGCCCAGCCTTCATCCGAGCACACGGTGTCGGACACGGTGTAAGGGCCGCATTGGATAAGTCGAGCCAGCCTCTGCTCGAACCACGGCTCTTCACCGGACCGATACGGCAAGAATGTCGGCGGACTGGGAAACTGTTGGATTTCGTCCATGAGAATGCGACACGTGGATCGCTGCAACGCTTTGCGCGATCGTGGAATAGGAGGGGCGGGAGCAACGAAACGACGCGGCTCGCATGGCCGCGTCGCTTTAACGCAGTGGCGTCACAAGTTGAGAATCGATTGGTCGATCGTCTGTTGCGTCTTGATGGTCTGCGCATTGGCTTGATAGTTGCGTTGCGCAGTAATGAGATCGACCAGCTGACTTGTCAGATCGACGTTAGATTCCTCTTCGTCGCCGTCGAGCAAATCACCCGTCCCGCCGGATCCCGGTTCGTTGATCTTGGCGTCGCCTGATTCCGAGGTCTGTTGGTAAAGGTTGCCCCCCAGGTTGTTCAGGCCGTTGGGATCGTTAAATGTAGCGAGCGCGACTTGCCCGATTACCTGTGACCCGGACGATCCGTACTCGGTGTTTGAGTAATTGGCCGTCACTTGACCAGTAGGACTGATCGAAATACTGCTGAACGTTGAGGCGGGATATCCATTCGGCTGGATACCGGTTACGGCATCCGCTACACCGCCATACCCCGTGGTGCCCGCGAGGTTGAGCGTAATCGGTTGAGGCGAAACGCTGCCGTTCGTGGTATCCATGTTGACCGCAAACGTGCTCGAAGCTGGCGAGGTCATGACGCCGGCCGAGTTAAAAGTAACCGGGCCCAGTGAGGTGAAGCTCGATCCAGTGCCGGTGCCGGTACTCACAGTCGTGGTTGGGTCGGACGAACCAAGATAAGCGTTCCATTGGCCTGGCGTGCTAGTAGCGGCGAAATAGATGTCTAGCGTGTGCGGTGAGCCGTTGGAATCAAAAACGGTAACGCTAGTCGGATAGTTGTAGGTACTCGAGTTGGTCGGGTCAAACGGCGTGACGGTAGGAGGTGTATCGGCAGGGTCCAGGTTGAACGACCAGCCCACGCTCGTGGTCGGTTGCGGCGGAAGGTTCTGGTATTGCGCTATCGATAGCGGCACCATCTGCGACGCGTCGCTGGTGCCGCTCGCACCAACGGGGTAGCCCATCAACGGCTGGCCCGACAGCGTCGTGATGACGTTTTGCGCGTTGGTCTGGAACTGGCCATCGCGCGTATAGGCAAGGCTGCCGTTATTCGACACGACGAAGAAGCCGTTTCCGTTAATGGCGACATCATAAGGATTACCGTTCGATGTGAAGGTGCCTGTCGAGAAGTCGTTCTCGACCGTGGTCATGTTCACACCAATGCCGATCTGATTGGCGCTGGAACTGGCGAGGGAGTTGGCGTACATGTCTGCAAATACTGCTTCGCCGGTCTTGAACCCGACAGTATCTGCGTTGGCAATGTTGTTACCGATTACATCGAGGTCGTTTGCCGCCGCCTGCAGGCCGCTCAATCCGGTGTCATAGCTCATGAAATTCCCCGCATCAGAATCGTTATTCGATTGGCCGAAATCAGCACGCCTTGCGCATTTGCAGTACCGACTGAAATGCCACACGGGTGCGACTTTTAACTGCATTAATGGGCCTGATTCTAGGGGCGATATTTCTGGTTGAGTTTAGCGTTTCGGTCCTAACACTGTGGACACGCTTTCGTCTATAGCGGGGTGGATGGACGACACAGGGAGGGTGTATGCATCGTTAACCGGGACTGTTTCCTCAATGGAAACTATGCAGCCTGTTTGCGGCTTCGCCAAGGCGTTGGGTTGGTCGATCCGTGCCACATTTTTTGGTAGTCTTAAGTTACTACGCGACACTCCCCGTTACCTTCCGCAGGAAGTGCCGGGGAATTTCCTCCTGAAAGGGGAGAACCATGAATCTCAAGCGTGTGGGTTCGCAACCCTCGACGAAAGCCCCTGAAGCGTGCTTTACGGGTGCTGTCCGGATTGACCCATTGAACTCGCCCCCGGCTCCCGCGCGCGTTTCAGTGGTGAGCGTGACATTCGAACCTGGCGCGCGGAGCGCCTGGCATACCCATCCTCTCGGACAGACGCTAATTGTCACCGCGGGGTGTGGATGGACACAGTGCGAGGGCGAACCGATCGTCGAAATTCGTGCTGGCGACGTGATCTGGTGCCCGCCGGATCACAAGCATTGGCACGGTGCATCGGCTACGACGTCCATGACTCACATAGGAATCCAGGAAGCGCTGGACGGTGTCAGCGTCGTCTGGATGGAGAAGGTGACTGACGAGGAATATGCGGTAGGGCCCACTGGCGGCGCGCAAGCCTAATGCCGCTAACGCTGCCGCCGCGAATTACGTACCTTATGCGATGCTGCCGGGCCAGCGTTGCATGACGCTCTTGTAATGCGTGTAGAAGCGCACGGCTTCCTGGCCGTAGGCATGATGATCGCCGAACAGCGAACGCTTCCAACCCCCGAACGAATGCCACGCCGACGGCACCGGACTTGGAATGTTGATACCCACCATACCGATGTGAATCTTCCGGGTGAAAGCGCGCGCCGAACCGCCGTTGGAAGTGAACAGCGATACGCAGTTCCCGAGTTCGTGCGCGTTGACCAGTGCGATCGCAGTCTCGAGATCCGGTACGCGGACTACCGACAGGACCGGCCCAAAGATCTCTTCGCGATAGATGCTCATTTCAGGCGTCACATCGTCAAACAGCGAGCCGCCTAGAAAGAAGCCGTCTTCAAGACCGGGTACGGTACGGCCACGACCATCGACGACCAGCTTGGCACCTGCCGCGACCCCTGCCTCAATATAGCCGAGCACCTTGGTTCGATGCGCGGCGCTGATAAGCGGGCCCATGTCCAGATCGGGCGCCATGCCGTCACCCATTCTCAGCGCGCGCACGCGCGGCGCGATTCGCTCGATCAACTCGTCGCCAACACCGCCTACCGCCACGACCACCGAGGTCGCCATGCAGCGCTCGCCAGCTGAGCCATACGACGAGTTAATAATCGCCTCGACCGCTTGATCGAGATCGGCGTCGGGCATGACGACGAGATGGTTCTTCGCACTGCCTAGCGCCTGCACGCGCTTGCCGTGCTTTGCGCTTTCACTGTAGATGTATTCGGCTACCGGCGTCGATGCCACGACCGACATTGCGGCGACGTCGGGGCTCTGGATCAGCGCATCGACGACGGTCTTGTCGCCATGCACGACGTTGAAGACCCCTTTGGGAAAGCCCGCCTCGATGAACAGTTCGGCAAGCCGGATCGATGCCGACGGAGTGCGCTCCGAGGGCTTGAGAATGAACGTGTTGCCGGTCGCGGCGGCCATCACGAACATCCAGCACGGCACCACCATTGGAAAATTGAATGGCGTGACGCCCGCAGCCACGCCGAGCGGCTGACGCAGGTTCCAGCTGTCGATGCTGGGGGCGCTCTGATCGGTGAAATCGGTCTTGAGCAGGTTCGGAATGCCACACGCGAATTCGACGATTTCAATCCCGCGTATCACCTCGCCCTTTGCATCCGAGAACAGCTTGCCGTGATCGCGCGTAATGAGCTCCGCAAGTTCGTCTGCATGCGCTTCAAGCAGTTCTTTGAACTTGAACATCAAACGAGCTCGGGCGAGGGGCGTGGTTTCGCTCCAGGCCGGGAACGCGGCTTTCGCGGCGGCGACGGCAGCAGCGACTTCACCGACGTCAGCGACCGGCACGCGGGCCGACACGCGGCCTTGCGCAGGATCGTATACATCGTTGTAGCGCCCGCTCGCGCCAGCGGCGCGTTGACCATCGATGAAATGGCTCAGTTGGCGCACGGCGCCTTGGTTTCCTTCGCTCATACTGCTCTCCTAACAATGAGATTGGCGGTTCGCGCTTGAGCATCTGGCGCGTCCCTCACGTGCACCGCGTCGCACGCGGCCGGTGTATCCATCCTGTGCGCGTCAACTTGCGCAAAATTCCGTGACTTCCGTGACGCTTGCCACCAGGTCCCTCTGACCGCCAGACCAACGGTCTTCTGACCACTGACAGGAACAGTCTATGTTTTCCCAGCTTTCACCGACGTTCTAGCTGTGAGGGTTTCGGGACATTTCCTGCTCGTTTCTGGCCATCACGTTCGACTCGCCGGAATCTCGTTTCTTTAGCGTGTCGAACCGTTTTGCGACGCATAACCCGACGCATCTGCGTCAGTGGATCCGCAATTTGATTTTAATAACTAACTGTTTCTCCCGTCTGGATCAGGACAGCGGGATTTATTCCGTTGGCGCCTCGATACAGCTATTCGGTCCACTGCGCGACGCTGAACCCGGTTCTGTTAGCCGAATGGAAAAAGACCTTTTCTACCCGGCGTGGTCCGCATGCGCATCCACAACGTAGAAAGCCCGCGCGGATGACGGACCCCAGGCCGATATAAGCGGCGGCTACAAATGCAACTTGATCTGCGCCGCGAATGCGTGAATCACCTCTTCGTTGCGCGACACCAGCATCCACTGACCAACACGCGTCGAAACAACCAGATTAGCTTCGATCAATGCCGCAATGTGCGACGACACGGTCGATTGGGAGAGCCCGCTGCGCGCGTGGATGGCGTTTGCCGGCACGCCGGAAGTAAAGTCGAAGTGTCCTTGCACAAAGTAATCGCAAGGCGCCTTTAGCCATTTCAAGACCTCGCGCCGGAACGGATTGGCGAGCGCCTTGTGAATTAAAATTTCATTAATCATAATTTCAATAAGTACCACGAAAGAAACAAAATAAAGGGGCGAAAGAGGCAGCGATGAAACGCGTCGTCTCATCGCGTAGCGCCCAGAGTCATGTCACGCCATCTTCTCTACCCATTGACTGCGCCAATCCGGTGCCTCAAAGGGACTCGAAAAATACTGGGTCTCGTGAACGACCTTGCTGTTTCGGAACTCCATAATGCTCACGGTGTACGCCGTTTGCCCCTGATAGATGATGGTGTATTCCGTGATCCAGAGATTGCCGTTTCCCTGAATGCGCTTGACGTCGAAACCCGATGGCTTGCCTGGGTGATGACTTCGCAACGCCTGCAAATTGACTCGCCCAACGATTCGTTCACCCGATTGCGGGTAATCGCAAATGACATCGTCGTCGTAGATGTCGTGTTCTGCATCGAGATCGCCGACTGCCGACGCGTGCCAGTGCCTATTCAGAACTTCACGTAGTTTTTCCTCTTGCATGATCTGCCTCCAGAGGTGGGTTAAACATCACAATCAATGATTCGGCGGAATGATTCAGCCGCCGGCCAGATCGTCCTTGGTCCAGCCGCCGCCGACTGCGCGGATGAGATCTACATTCGCATCCAGTTGCTGCGTTCGAAGCGCAATGACGCTGCGTTCCGATTCAAGCGCGGTGGATTGCGCTTCGACCACGTCCAGATAGCTCACCGCACCGCGCCGGTAGCGCGCGAGCGACAGGTCGACTGACTTGTCGGCGGCATTGGCGGCGTCTTGCTGCTGATCCGTAGCGGTGCCCAGATCGTCGATTAACGAGAGATCGTCTTCCACCTGCCGGAATGACGCCAGCACCACGCTACGATAGCGGTCTCCAGCCTCAGACGTCGCCGCCTTCGCGGAATTGAGCTCTGCCCGGCGCTTGCCGCCGTCCAGCAGGTACACGCCAAGCGTTGGCCCGATGGTCCAGAAAGAGCTGGGGGCGCTGAGCAGATCCGCGAGTACCGAGCTTTGCGCGCCGCCCGCGGCGTTGAGCGTCAGTGACGGGAAGTACGCGGAACGCGCGACGCCAATCCGTTTGTTGGCCTCGGCTACGCGCCGCTCGGCTGCGGCGACATCCGGCCGCCTTTGCAGCAACGTCGATGGCACGCCAACCGGGATAACGGGTAATGCGATGGGCTGGGTACTCGGCTCGATCTTGAAGTCCGATGGCGACGCGCCGACCAGCACAGCAATCGCGTGTTCCAGTAAGGCCCGCTTGGCCCGGACCTGGGTCAGATCCGACTCGGCCGCTGCTAGCTGGCTGGTTGCGCGCGTCACGTCGAGGTCCGATACGATTCCAGCGTCATGCCGATGGCGAGTCAGATCGAGTGCCTTTTGATAATCCTCGTCAGTGCTTTCGATAAGCTGGATTTGCTGATCAACGCCGCGCAGATCGATGTAGCTTCGAGCCAGTTCGATTTCGAGGCTCAACTGCGTCGATGCCAGATCCGCCTTTGAGGCGAGACCTTCGTACTTGCTGGCGGCAACGGAATCGCGCACACGCCCCCACAGGTCGACTTCGTAGTCGACCTGGACGCCTAGCGTGGCCGAGGTGTAGTCGGATGGCGCAGCGGCGGGGCGCAACGGCCGCGTGTCTGACTCACGGTCACGCTGGATATTTCCTGCCGCGGATACCTGCGGATACAGCTCGGATTTGACCTGCTTGATGTACTCGTCCGCTTGCACATAGTGGTAGTACGCGGCGTTCAGGTCGGGGTTATTCGCAATCAGGCGCTGCTCAAGGTCATCGAGGCCGGGCTCCTGATAGAGCTTCCACCATCCCGCACGGTCAAGCTGATCAGCCGGGCTGGCCGTGGTCCAAGGGCCCTGAGACTGGTACTGTGCCGCGACGGGCACATCCGGAACCTCGTAGTGCGGTGCGAGCGAGCAGCCGGCGAGCACCATTGCGCTCACCAGTGCCGTCAATGTCCGATACTTAGCCATGATTTGCCCCCTTGGCCCCTGGGCTGCTCACCTGGACATGATCACCCTCAACCAGACCATCGGGGGGCGTGTCGATCACACGGTCACTGTCCGCCAGTCCCGAGCCGATATCCACTGCATTGCCCAGGTCTTGCATGATCGCAACGGACTTGAAGTGGACCGTATTGCGGCCGTCGACGGTTGCGAGCCGGAGCCCCTTGTTGTCGAAGATCAGCGCGCTGGCCGGCACACGCAACGCGTCGGCACGCGCGGGCAGCGTGAAGTGCAGATTCACGAAGCCGCCGGGGAGCAGCAGGTGGCCGGAGTTGTCGACCATCAACTGGACTAGCGTTGTTCCTGATGCTGCGTTCACGGAATCAGCCAGACCAATAACCGTGGCCGTAAAGCTCTTGCCAGGATACTCCGGGACGGTGAACGTGGCGGTCCCGCCGGGTTTGATCACCGGGGCATCTTCCTGCGGCACATGCACGTACAGACGTAGCTTGTCCACGCTCGCTACGGAAAAGAGCTGCGGCCCGGTTCCGCCGCCGGCGTGGATCAAGGCGCCGACGTCGGTGTCGCGCGCGGTAATCACGCCGTCAAACGGAGCGACGATCCTCGCGAATACCTTGGTCGCGACCAGCCTGTCGACGTTGGCCTGAGCGGCCTGCACGCGGGCCTGCTTCGCCACATAGTCCTGCGTACGGTCATCGACTTCCTGACGGGACACCGAATCGGAGTCCAGCAGTCCCTGCCAGCGATCGGCAGTCGTCTTGGCCAGAGCGGCATCAGCTTTCGCGCTTGCCAGGTCGGCCTTGGCCTGATTCAACTGCTGGTCGAGTTCTGGTGTATCGATCACGGCCAGTTCCTGGCCCGCCTTCACCTGGCTGCCGATGTCGACACTCCACGATTTCAGGTAGCCGTCGACACGCGCATAGATCGGCGCGCTCTCGAAGGCCTCCAGCCTGCCAGGCAAGTCCAGCGCACCGCCGGGTGCTTCCCTGGCAGGCACAACTATATTGACGGACGGGATCGCTTGCGTTTCAGTCCAGTCTTTCAACTGATGCTCATGCTTAACGCGAAGCGTGATCCCGCCAACAACGATGATGACAGCAAGCGCACCACCGACAATTCCTGCAAACGAAAGCTGGCGTTGCGGCAGCGCCGCGCGCGGTGTGGGTTCAAATGACATGATTCAAATCTCCGGAAATCGCTGCGGGCGACTTGCCGCCGCGACGCGAATGGAACATGCAAAAGACGGCTGGCACGAGGAACAGCGTGGCGGTAGTGGCAAACACCAGCCCGCCAATCACTGCACGGCCGAGCGGGGCGTTCTGCTCGCTGCCTTCGCCGAGTGCGAGCGCCATCGGCGCCATGCCGATAACCATCGAGAGAGCCGTCATCAGGACGGGGCGGAAACGGCTTGAACCGGCTTCCAGCGCTGCCTTGAACGCGTCGCCGTGCTCGGCCAGACGTTCGCGGCAAAAGCTCACCACGAGGATTGAGTTCGCGGTTGCAACGCCCATGCACATGATGGCGCCCGTCAACGCGGGAACCGACAGCGTGGTGTCCGTCGCGAACAGCATCCAGATGATGCCGGCCAGTGCGCCGGGTAATGCAGAGACGATCACCAGCGGATCGGTCCACGACTGGAAGTTGATGACGATCAGCAGGTAAATCAGCACCACTGCGCCAAGTAGCCCAAAGAGCAGGCCGCTAAAGGCGTTGTTCATGGTCTGGACCTGGCCGCGCAGCACAACCTTCGCGCCCTTCGGCAAAGCCTTCGCATTGGCGGACACGATGCGGCGGATATCAGCGGAAACCCCACCGAGATCGCGCCCCTGGGTTGTTGCGAAGATCTCCACCATCGGCTGGACGTTGTAGTCGCTGACGACTTCGTTGCTGACGGTGCGATGAATCGTGGCCACGCCGGCGAGGATCTGCCCAGCGTTTGCCTCTGTGCCGCCGCTCAGGGGCAGGTTCTTCAGCGCCGGCAGCGAATCAAGACCGTATTGCGGTGTCTGCACCACGATCGGATATTCAACACCATTGGCAGGGTTGAGCCAGTACGTTGGGGCGATCTGACCGGATCCCGCCAGGTGTACGACCAGGCTGTTGGTGACATCACGTTCGGTAATGCCCTGAAGCTCTGCATGGGCACGGTCGACGTCGACGTTAAATTGCGGACTCTCCTGCGATTGCTCGATGCGGGCGTCGACCACGCCGGGAACATGCCGGATCTGACGCAGCATCAGGTTCGCGTAGGCAAAATCGGCCGGCAGACTCTTGCCGCGAATCTGCAGGTCAATCGGTGCAGGCGAGCCGAAGTTCAGGATCTGTCCCACGATGTCCGCAGGCGGGAACGAGAACGTGACGCCGGGATACTCACGCGGCAATTCCTCGCGCAACTTGCGGACGTATTCAGCCGTGGGGTGGTGACCCTCGTTCAGCGAGATCTGGATATCGCCGTCTTGCGGACCAATCGTTCCGGTGTTGTTGTAGGCCGTATTGATGGAGCTGGTTGAAAGCCCCATGTTGTCGACCACGGTCCCCAACTCGGACGGCGGAATCGTCGCGCGCACACTGGCTTCCACGTCAGCGAAGATCTCAGCCGTTCTCTCGATACGCGTCCCGACCGGCGCACGGACGTGCAACAGAATCTGGCCAGCATCGACATCCGGGAAGAAGTTGCGCCCGAGGAACGGCACCAGCGCGAACGACAGTACGACGAATCCGAAGAACCCGATGACGAAGTTGCGACGATGGTTCAGCAGCAGTTCGAGTATCCCGCTGTAGTTCGAACGGATGCGCTCGAAACCGCGCTCGAAGCCGCGCTGAAACCTCACCAGCGGGTTCGAGGAAACGTGATGCGCGTGGTCCTCGTTTTGTGCATGGGGCTTCAGCAGATACTTGGCCATCGTCGGCACGAGGGTCCGCGACAGGATGAACGACGAGATCATCGCGAATATCACCGCTTCTGCCATTGGCACGAACAGGAATCCCGCTACGCCACCCAGGAAGAACATCGGCACAAACACGATACAGATACAAAGCAGCGAAACGAAGGCTGGCGTGACGATCTGTGCGGCACCATCGAGAATCGCGGGTTCGACTTCCTTGCCTTGCTCGAGGTGCCAGTTGATGTTCTCGATGGTCACCGTGGCATCGTCGACGAGAATCCCCACCGCGAGCGCAAGTCCCCCGAGCGTCATGATGTTCAGCGTCTCTCCAAGGACGGACAGAATTGAAATCGAGCCCAGAATTGCGAGCGGAATGGACGTTGCAATGATCACGGTTGAGCGCCAGCTTCCCAGAAACAGCAGGATCATGACGCTCGTGAGCAGGGCGGCGATCACACCTTCGCGAGCGACGCCCGTAATGGCCGAGCGAACGAACAGAGACTGATCGCCAATCGGATCGATCCGAAGGTTATCCGGCAACGAGGCTTTCGCATCGATCGCCTTCGCGCGAATCCCGGCAATGATGGACAAGGTCGATGCCGAACCGTTCTTGAACACCGTGAGCAGCACTGAACGCTTGCCCTCCACGTGAACAATGTTTGGTTGTGGCGGGGCGCCGTCGGTCACATCGGCGACGTCGCGCATATAAACCGTGGTGCCGTTCGCCGACTTGACAGGCATGTCGGCAATCGCGGCGATCGTCGACGGTGCGTCATTCAGTTGTACCGTGTACTCGTAGTTGCCGATCTTTTCGGTGCCGACAGGCGTGATCAGATTCTGTGCCGCCAACGCATTCTCGACGTCCTCGGCAGAGAGTCCACGAGACTCCAGTGCAGACGGTTTAACGTTGATCTGAACCTGGCGGGTTTTGCCGCCGAACGGAAACGGGATAGCCGCGCCTGCTACCGACGTCAACATCGGGCGCAGTTGATTCAAGCCCAGATCCGCGAGATTCTGTTCAGAGAGGCCCTTTCCAGAAAGTGCGAGCTGGATGACTGGCACCGTCGAAGCGTTGTAGTTGAGAACAAACGGCGGCGTCTCGCCCGGCGGCAGCTGTTTCAGGATTTCCTGCGAGATCGCCGTGACCTGGGCATTCGCCGTGCCGATGTTGGTGCCCGGCTGGAAGAAAATCTTGACGACGCCATAGCCGTTAAGCGAGGTGCCTTCGATGTGTTCGACGCTGTTGACCGTGGTGGTCAACACGCGCTGGAACGGCGCCATGATGCGCCCTTCCATCTGGTCGGGCGAAAGGCCCGTGTATTGCCACACCACGCTAACAACCGGGATATTGATGCTTGGAAAAATATCCGTAGGGGTACGAAGCGCAGACAGACAACCAACGATCAAAATGAAAATAGCAAGTACTACGAAGGTATAAGGCCTTTTTAGCGCAATGCGCACGATGCCAATCATATAAATCCCACAATTTCAAAGCCGGTGGCAACCCAACCCACAGCGCCATCCGGCTACCAGATCCTCTATGGCTTACCTTAATCTGGGGTGGAAGAGATCCGGCTCGCGGTGATCGGCGCGGCGGGATGCGGAGTTTGCGATTTTTGGGTGTTGCTTGGAGCAGCGATCCAATGGATGGCCGCAGCAACCAGCCCAAGCGCGATACCAAAGGCGACGATGCCCGTCCAGCCGAAGCGCGACATCAGCCAGCCACTGATGACCGTGCCAATGGCTCCACCGAAGAAGGTGGCGGTCATATAGAGGCTGTTGATGCGGCCCTGTGCTTTCGGATCGACTGCGAAGGCGCGAGTCTGGTTGGATACCAAGCCGGCCTGCACGCCGATATCGAGCACGATCACGCCGATCACGAGGAACGCAATCGAGGAGTTCGCGCCGGCGAGAAGCAGGTAGGCCAGCGTCACGATGCCGATGCTGATCCCAACCACATGTCGTGCCCCCTTTCGGTCGGAGATATGGCCGCCATATGAGGCCGCAAACGCGCCAGCCGCGCCGACGATACCGAAGCCGCCTGCCCATGCGCTACCGAGGTGCCACGGTCCGCTAGCAAGGAGTGCTGCCAGGTTGACCCAGAAGGCGTTGAAACAGGCCCACAGCAATGCTTGAACCATCATCGATTCACGAATCGGACGATGGTGCTTGGCCAGTGGCCAGAGTGACGCGAGCAGGCGTCCGTAGGACAGATCCGTGCTCGGCACACCCTGCGGCAGAAGCATGGCGGCGGCGATAAAGACCGGCACCATGAACGCTGCTTCGAGGCCGTACACCGCACGCCAGCCAAACTTCGCGCCGACCACGCCCGCAATCGTGCGGCCAACCAGAATACCGACCATAATGCCGCTGACCACCGTGCCGACGTTACGCCCGCGCTGGTGAGGCGGCGACATGACGGCCGCGAAGGGCACGAGTTGCTGTGGTACGCAACTGACGATGCCAAGGCCGAAGGAAGCCGCGATCAGCGCCCAGATGCCAGGTGAGACGGCTGCCGCAATACCGAACACGAAGGCGAGTGCGATTTGACCGAGGATGAGCTTGCGCCGGTCGAAGCGGTCGCCAAGCGGCAACAGCAGCGCAAGGCCGGTGGAGAAGCCGAGCAGTGCCGCAGCGGCAACCAGATCGACCATCGTCAGGTTGACTCCGAGGCCCGCTTTGATCAGCGGGAGGATCGGTTGGGTGCAATAGATGTTGGTGATCACCGCGCCTGCGATGATGGCCATCATGAGTATCTTGCCGCGCGATGCTACTGGATGCGCAGGTGGACTAACGGGTGTGGTGGGCAGGCCGCTCACGGCATTCTCCTTAGTTTCAATTTATCCGTTGCTTGCAGCGACATGCTGCGATACAGGATTCGATTCCGAACGTTACGCGCTTGCATATGCAAAGAGAATCCATCAGGATCAGGAATCATCCTTCCACTATTTGATAGGGTCTATGAATCGTCTTGAATCCATGTCTATCCTTGTCGCTGTCGTTGATTCGGGCAGCCTGTCGGCTGCCGCGCGTCACCTCGGTTTGCCGTTGGCAACCGTCAGCCGCAAGGTTGGAGAACTGGAGTCGCATCTGAAGACGCGTCTGCTTCACCGCACCACGCGACAGATTTCGTTGACGGAGGCCGGGGCTTCATACGTGGCCGCTTGCCGGCGCATTCTGGAAGAGATTGGCGAAGCCGAGCGCGCGGCAACAGGCGAATACGCCACGCCTAAAGGCGAGCTCGTGGTGACCGCGTCTGTGGTGTTTGGACGCTTGCACGTTGTGCCAATGGTGGCGGAGTTTCTCGCGCACTATCCGGAGATCGACATTAACCTCGTGTTCACGGATCGCGTCGTGCATCTGATGGATGAGCACACTGATGTCGCGGTCCGGATTGGCGAATTGCCCGATAGCACGCTGATGGCCACGGGTGTTGGCACAGTCCGGCGGGTCATATGTGCAAGCCCCGCCTATCTGGCAGAGCATGGCGTGCCGGAGAGCCCAGGCGATCTCGCGCGGCATCAGTGCGTGACATTCGAGGTCCTCGCGTCGAGGCGCGCCTGGAGTTTCGGGTCTGGCAGGTCAGAGCTGTCCGTGCCGGTTCATTCACGGCTCGCAGTCAATACGGCGGAGTCAGCTATTGCAGCTGCGATTCTCGGCGTGGGACTGATCAATGTGCTGTCCTACCAGGTGGCGGACGCGATACGTAGCAACGCACTTCGCATCGTGCTGGACGGTTTCGAACCGGCGCCATTACCCATCCATCTCGTGCACAAAGGCCAAGCGCCCCTGCCGTTGAAGTTGCGTGCATTCCTCGACTTCGTGACGCCGCGCCTGCGCGCTCATATATCGCGCGAACTCGCCGACATCACGAAGACTTGATGGCGCGGAGGCGGCCGGTTGAATGCGCAGCCGCCCGCCGTCAACGCGATGCGGCGGGATTGGCGTAAGTCGATTCCCAGCCGCCGCCGAGCGCCTTACAGAGCGTAATGAGGTTCGTGTCAGCGGTCGCCTTGCTTTGTTCAAGGTTGCTTTGTCCGTCGAGGAGTTGCCGTTGCACGTTCAACACGTTGAGATAATCAATCGCCCCGGCCTTGTAGCGCTGCTGCGCTACGTCGAGTGCGCGCTGGTTCAGCTTGACCACCTCCGTCAGCCGGTCGCGGCGCAGCTGCTCTGAATCGTAGACGATCAGCGCATCGTCCACTTCGCGCCATGCCTGGAGCACGGTGTGCTGGAAGGCGATCGCGGCTTCCTGTTGTTGCGCTTCGCGCAGATGCAATGTCCCCGTGAGCCGGCCGCCCTCGAAGATCGGTAACGTGATCGAGGGTCCGACGACAAACTGCCCTGACGCCCAGTTAGCGAGGTTCGAGAGCTGAAGGCTCTGGAACCCTGCGCTGCCATTGAGCGATATGCGTGGATAGAAATCGGCTTTAGCCATGCCGATCGACGCCGTGGCCGCATGCAGTTGCGCTTCCGCTTGCTTGATATCGGGTCTGCGTTGCGCAAGTTCGGACGGAAAACCGATGGGCACCTGAGCAGGCAGATCGGGAACGTCATGCGGCTCGTCGAGCGTTTGCTTGAGCGCACCCGGTTCCTCCGCAAGCAGGATGCCAATCGCGTTGATGGTGGTCTCGGATTGCGACTGGAGCGTCGGAATCAGACTTTCAATCGACGCAGCCTGCGCGGCTGCGTTGGCCACGTCCAGATCCGTTGTCGCGCCCTCTTGTCGCCGCATCTGGGTGAGCTTCGTGAAATTGCGGGCTAGCTCAAGGTTTTGTCTGGCGATCGCGAGCAACGACTGTGTGTCGCGCAACTCAATGTAGTCTCGCGCGAGCTCCGCACGGGCCGATAACAACACTGCGTTGCGGTCCTCGTATGAAGCGTCCTTCAGCGCTGCTGCGGCTTCAACGCCGCGTCGGACGCGGCCCCAGATATCGATTTCCCAGGAAGTATCGAAGCCGACCTGATAGAGGTTGTAAGCCGGCGAGCCCGCCGGCGGTGGCGGCAACGCCGCCGCACCAAGCGGGTTACTACCGGAAGCGGATTGCGGCTGACCCGTGCTCGGGCTGACGCCCAGCAGCCCCAGAATGCCGTTCGGGCTGGCGCGCTCGCGGTTGTACGAGGCAGCGGTATCTAGCGTGGGATATTCCTCCGCACCCGCAACACGCAGTTCGGCACGGCTTTGTTGAAGACGCGCCGAAGCCGCCGCCACGTCGAGGTTGCTATCGGCCAGTTGCTGTTCGAGCGTGTTCAAGGTGGGATCGTTGAACAGCGTCCACCAATCCGGATCGAATTGTGACTCAACGGCCTTGCTCGATGCCTGAGCGGCCTCGGTGCGATCAAACACCTGCGGAGGCGTAGACGACGTTGGAGGTTTGAAATCCGGTCCAACGGTGCAGCCCGCTATCGCAAGGCACGCGGATATCTCCAGGACTAACGCCCTATAGGAAAAGCCGCTCGCATTCATTTTCCGTCTCCCGCTGAGGCCGGCGTGTCGCGACGCCGGCTGACGTCAACTTCCGTTTCCACAGAAAGCCCCACGCTCAAGACAGATGCCGCTTCCTGACCTGGGTCGATAGTGATCTTGACGGGCAGACGTTGGACGATCTTCGTGAAGTTGCCCGTTGCGTCGTCCGGTGCGATAGGGGAAAAAGCCACGCCGGTCGCAGGGGCAAGACTATTGATATGGCCATGAATCACCGTGCCAGGAAAGCTGTCGACCGTGATCCGAACGCTGTCACCAGGCCGCATTTTGGTGATCTGGTTTTCCTGGTAGTTGGCGACCACATAGGCTTCGGAAAGTGGCACCACCGCGAGAATCTCGGTGCCAGGCGTCACGTATGCGCCAACCCGTGCAGAACGCCGTCCAACCTTGCCGTCAATCGGCGCGTGAATCTCCGTGTAGGACAGATTGAGCCGGGCCTGATCGAGCACTGCCTGGGCGCGTGCGAGCGCGCCGACCGCCTTGGCGCGCTCGGTATTCAATACGGCCAGGTTCTCCTCAGTCGTGGTCAGCGCGGCCTGGTCGTGGGCCTGCTGCGCCATCTGTTCGGCGAGCGTGCTCGAAGTGTGCTGTTGTTCCTCAGTCGTGCCTGCGCCGCTTACTGAGAGATTCTTGTACCGCGCTGCGTTTTGCCGCGCAAACGCGATCGCAGCGTCGTCGGATTTAAGCGTTGCACGCGCCTGGTCGACGAGCGAAGGCTGCTGCGCGATCTCGGCTTCGTAGTTCGTGATGGACGCCTTTTCCGTCGCCACGTCCGCCTCTGCGCTCGCCAATGCGGCCTTGTAGTCGCGGTCGTCGATACGCACCAGCAGTTGTCCGGCTTTGACCACTTCGTTGTCCTCGGCCAATACCTCGGATATCTGGCCTGGGATACGCGGCGCCACGAGGGTGAAGTCGGCCTCTACGTACGCGTCGTTGGTGTATTCAGTATTCGAGCTACCATGTGACAGACCGGTCAGTCTTAACAAAGCCCAGATGGCAACGCCGATGATGACAATCACTGCGGCAATACGAATAAACCTGAGGGGGGACTTGGCATCGGATGGCATAAATACCTTCCCTTATTTGGAAGAGGGGGGCGAAGTGCACCACGGCGGATAAATACGCACGGGTAACACGGGCACCAGGAGGAAAGTGGCGAAGGCAATGCCTGCCATGATGAGATAGAGATCCGCGGAGGTCAGGACCTCTGCCTGCTCGTGGATCCGGTGTGCAAGTTCGCCGATACCATGCGCTGCGTTGATGCTTTGGCTCGACACAATCGAGTGATTGCCTAACTGGTCGACGAGCATGTTCGAATGAAGACGTTCGCGATTGGTGCCGATTCCTTCGATGATCGCCGTCGCCATCGCCGCAGAAAATGTTTTAACCGTATTGAACATCGCTGAAGCAAATGGACCGTCTGTCGGGGCGAGGCCCGTTGTCACGCCCATCAGGATTCCGAGAATCACCATCGGTTGCGCGACGATCTGTAGCGATTGAAGCCAGTAGAAATCGTTGCGGATCCATTCGGACGAGATCAGGCTCCCCATCAGGCAGGTGATCATCATGAGGGTCAAGCCAATGCCCATGACCCAGCGGTGGTCGACCCGCTTCAGATTGAGAAGCGCTGCCGTCAGAGGCAGCGAAAGCAACAGCGGGATCGCCACCAGCAACGATAAAGGCGCGACCTGCAGCGGCCTGTAGTGGTGAGCACTCGCGAGAAATTCGCTGGGTATCGCAGCCATGCCATCCAGCAGGATTACCGCACCCATCAGGCTCGATAGTCCATGCGCAAAGTTTCTGCGCTTGAGCAGCTGCAGCTTGAAAAATGGCACCGGTTGAAACCACTCGTTGAGGAGGAATGTCACGAGCAACAGCGCCCCGCCAAAGAACATCACGCAGATGAAGTCGGAATTGAGCCAGTCGAGACGATCGCCTTGCAGAAAGCCGGTCACGATCATGGCGACCGCCGGATAGCCAGTGAGAAAGCCGATCCAGTTGAATGTCCTGAATCGTTCGAGTTTGACGGGATCGTCTGGAAGGCCCCATTGGATCGCGACGCAGACCGCGATGCCCAGCGGCACGATTTGCCAGAACGCCATTTGCCAACCGACATATTCAGTCCACAAAGCCGAGAGCGGTGCGCCGACCGCCGGTCCAAAGGTCGCTGTGGCCGCGTAGCCGGCGAGCCCGTATAGCTTCACTTTTGGCGGAAGGTAGCGCAGCGCCACGATGATCAACATCGGGGGCAGACATCCGCCGGAAATCCCTTGCAGGATGCGCAACACATAGAGCGTCATCAGGTTCGGCGCGAAGGGGCAAAGGAAGCCGAAGAACACAGTCGCGATCACGGCGCCAATCGTGAATCGCTTTAGCGTGAACGTAATCCCAAACCACGGCGCAAATACCATCGTCGAAACATTAGCCGCTTCAAACAAAGCGGTCAGCCAGGTGCCGTCGTCATGCCCAATCGAGAACGCGCCCTGGATATCGGCCATCGAGATGGCCGTGACCTGCTCGTTGAGAATGGCGAGGAGGGAGGCGAATAGCATCCCAAGGAGGCCGATGGCCAGACGCAACGAAAGCGTGGCTTGCGCGGCCGGCGGCGGCGCAGGCATGGCTGCTGGCGGCTGTGCCGCGGCAGGCGCTTGCGGTTCAGCGGGTGCGGGTGAAGGGCTGCCTGTATTCATAGGAATCCCGTCGGTGTTCATGTTCTGTAGGGAATCTAAATGTTGCTGTCGTCGTCGGGGTGGGCGATTCGTGACCGCGTTATCGTTCGATCGCGACTATTGTCATTCTCCACCATAGCCCTATTTAATTGGAGTCCAAACTAGTGAGTATTGGGCCAATGAATTGGCGAATTTTGCCAACTCACCATGAGTGCGCGCATACCCGTCACGGCCTGAAAGAGTCTTTTCCAAAACGGCAATGCGATCGTTTCCGGCAGGGAAAATATAGATCGCCGCTTCCTGCTATTTGGAAAAAGTTTGGCATTGGGCATTTTGTGTATTCTTTGAGCCATTCGACGACGCGGATTGGCACTATGCGGGTCACAACGCATAGAATCCGCGCATGTGCGTGCGCTGATCAGGGTAGAAAACAGAATGGATAAATTGCGTGAGATGGAGGTTTTCGTCGCCATCGTCGATCGGGGCAGCTTTACTGGCGCTGCCGATAAAGTTGGAATGTCGGCCGCGGCGGTCTCGCGGGGGGTGAATTCGCTGGAATCGCGTCTGGGCACCCATCTGCTGGCCAGGACTACCCGCTCGGTTCGGCCGACGGATGCGGGAATGGCCTACCTTGAAGCCTGCAGGAAGGTGCTGGACACGATCACGGATGCAGAGGCAAGCATTGCGGTCGATCAACGCAATCCAGTTGGTACGTTGACCGTTTCTGCGCCGATCCTGTTTGGCGAGCGATATGTTGCGCCGCTCATCAACGCGTTCGCACTGCGTTATCCAGAGGTCAACGTCAATGCGGTGTACGCCGATCGAACCACGCGGCTTCTAGAGGAAGGTGTGGATGTGGCGATCCGTGTCGGCCACCTTGGAGACTCCTCGACGTTCGCCATTTCGTTAGGCTTTGTGCGCCGCCGCACCTATGCAGCTCCCTCTTATCTCGCCACCCATGGGGAGCCTCTTCATCCCAGGGAACTGGCCAACCATCATTGCGTGTCTTTCACTGGCGTCACGTCGCCGCTTGAGTGGGTGTTCAACGAGAACGGTTCGAGATTGTCCGTCAAGCTTCAGCCGCGGATGATTGCTAACCTGGGTTCCTCTGCTGTTCTTGCAGCCGTTGACGGTGTGGGGATCATTCAATTGCTGTCGTATCAGGCGGCTTCTGAGGTAGCCGACGGCAGGCTTCAACCTGTCCTCACCGCATTCGAACCCGAGTCGATTCCGGTGAACCTGCTGCATATAGAGCGGCGCAGCACCAGCGGCAAGATTCGCGCGTTCGTGGAGTTCGTCACTGAGGCATTGCGCAATAACGCGCAGCTTCAGGGCATGGACGCAACGGCCACGCGAACATCCCGGTAGGCGGCTACCAGCGCATCGAGGTCGAACCCGCGGTTCAGTCCACTCGGGTTGGGCAAGACCCATGCGCGTGCGCCGCCGAATGGCTTGGCCTGTGGGCCCCATTCGACATTGGGCGCGCCGGAGATTGCCGAGAACGCCATCTTTCCAAGGAAAGCGACGTAGCGTGGCGCGTACTGTTCGATCTTGCGCCGAAAGGCATCCCCGGCCAGTTCAATCTCCGCTCGCGACAGCTCAGCGGCTCGCGCAGTCGGTCGCGGCACTACGGTTGTGAGACCGTAGCCATATCGAAGAACCGTGTGATCGTCTTCGGGACGAACCTGTTCAGGCGTAAAGCCGGCAAGATGCAAGACCCGCCAGAAACGATTGTTTCTGCCCTCAAAGTGATGACCCGACGACGCGGCACGCATGCCTGGGTTGATTCCGCAAAATATCAGCGACAAGCCAGGTGCGAGGAGATCAGGAAGGGAAGGAAGCGAATCCACGTCGGTCACAGGGCAGGCAGTCCTTGAAACGCGACTTGTGCGTCGGCACCGCGGTTCGCCCGTGGCTGATTGTCTGTCTCTCCGCGAAACCGTTGGCGGTATTGTTTCGGTGTGACGTTCAGGCGCCGGGAGAACGTCGTGCGCATGTGGGTGGCACTGCGGAAGCCGCATTCAAATGCTACGGTCTTCAGCGGTGCGTCCGTCTCTTCGAGCAACTTTCTCGCGGTGTCGACGCGAACCTGCTCGACAAATGCAGAGGGCGTCACCTTTGCATACCTGGCAAATATTCTCGAGAAGGTCCGCCGGCTCACGGCGACTGCGCCCGCGAGTTGTTCGATCGATAGCGCATCGGTTATATGCTCGGTCACATATCGATGCACTCTGCGGATAATCGGATCTTCGTCCCGGCCCGTTCCCATGTACGGGCTGTACTGCGACTGGCCGCCTTCCCGCTGGATATACACGACCAGACGTTTTGCCACGCGCACCGCCAGTTCGTGCCCCCAGTCTTCGGCAACAAGCGACAGGCACAGATCAATGCCGGCCGTCACACCTGCCGAGGTAAAGAGGCGACCGTCACGAACGAAGATCTTGTCGGGCTGCACGCGCGCGCGCGGGAATTCGTGGGCGAGGCGGCCAGCGTCGGCCCAATGAGTCGTCACTTCCTTGCCGTCAAGCAGTCCTGCATGTGCAAGCACGAATGCGCCATTGCAAACGGAGCCAAACCGCGCCGCGCTGCGTGCCTGATTTTGCAGCCACGCCAGAAACTCGCCGGACGGTTGAGCGTTGGGCAATTGCGGGCCTCCTGCGACCAGCAACAGGTCCCATTGCGTGTCGACATCCTTATAGCCAAACGGCACCGAAAGTTGCATTCCGTTCGAACAGGTCAGCGGGCCGGCCTGAAGTCCCACAAGGGAAACCTGATACTTCTGCTGTTCGGGAAGAATCGTGTTTGCTTCCGCAAACACGTCGAGTGGCCCTGCAACATCAAGCGCCTGGACACCATCGAATATAACAATGGCGACTTTCATGCCGTGACCTTCGTGGAGTGAGTAAGCCCGTTTCCGATACCGGTGATTCAATAGGCTTCACCCGAGCTGCGAGAGCGAACCGGCTAGCCTGTATTGACGAGCGACGACCGAGCTTACCGCAATCGCCCGAAAACGGGGACGCACTGGTTGTAAATTGACTTTTGCGTCCGTGTAAGGTCAGGAGGGCGCCGCCGTTGGCCTAAATCTCACGTTGATTGGCCTGGCATGGCGATATCCACGTGTTTCCTCGCCCGTTCCGGCTGATTAGACTTGGGTTGATCAGTGCGGCCACAGCCGCCCCTTCAAAAAGTCGCAGTCTACGTTGATCCAGGCCGAGTGAGGACACATGCATGTGGCGATGATGCTTTACGCGGGCTTCCGGCTGCTCGAGGTGACGGGCCCGATGGACGTCTTCCACGAAGCGAACCGTCTGGGCGGCGCGGCGTTGTACGAGCAGCATCTGGTGGGGCCGTCTCCGGGGCCGGTTCTATGCTCGAATGGCGTGGCGGTGGGCACCACGGCGTGTCTGCTGGATCTGCAGCCTGCGCTCGATATCGTGGTTGTGCCCGGTGCTCCGGTCGTTGGCTCGGACCGTGAGCATCGCGAACTGGTGGACTGGCTCAGTGATACCGGACGCACCGTGCGCAGGCTTGCGTCGGTGTCGAACGGGGCGTTTTTGATCGCACGGGCCGGCCTTGCCGACCATCGCTCGATGACGACGCATTGGCGCGACGCGCAACGTCTGTCTGCTGAGTATCCGCTGGTCCGTGTCATGAGTGACCGCCGCTATCTGCAGGATGGCAACCTGTACTCGTCGTGCGGTGCGAGCGACGGTATCGAGGTGGCTCTCGCCCTCGTCAGAGAGGACCTGGGCGACGAGTTCGCCAGATGCATCGCAACCTCATTGTCGAGGCAGCACAACTGGGTGCAAAGGTAAGACGATTCCACGAGCCGGACGCCCTTTACTATCATGCCAGCCGTGGCCCAGATACAGCTAGATTTGGCCCATGCATCACCTTCAAAAAAGAACGCGCTATTGCAATCGTTGGCAGAATGGCAATGTCCTTTCTCACGATTCTTCCAGAAGCACCTCATGAGCGTGCCTGGTGGACGAGGCCAGTACGGAGAACCCGTCTGAGCGTCCGTCCATAAGCTGGTGTCGAACATACATTGTTCGCGAGTTGGAAGGGAACGGATCCTTCGATTTTGGCTGCTGCCCTTGTCAGCGCCAATCTGCCCGCGAGCCAAACATGAGCCAATCCTCAATCATTGCTTCAAAAGCCGACCCGGCACCAACGAGCGCAGGTGAAACGATGTCGGGCGCCGACATTATCCTGCGCGTACTGGCCGAGCAAGGCGTCGACACGCTGTTTGGGTATAGCGGCGGTGCGATTTTGCCAACTTACGACGCCGTGTTTCGCTTTAACGAAATGAACGAGGCGCATCCCGAGCGCCAGATCAAGTTCATCGTACCGTCCAACGAACAGGCCGCGGGCTTTATGGCTGCCGGGTACGCGCGCGCCAGCGGCAAAGTCGGCGTATTCATGGTGACGTCGGGCCCCGGTGCGACGAATGCCGTGACGCCGATCGCCGACTGTAATGGCGATTCGATTCCCGTTGTGATGATCAGCGGGCAGGTACCGCGTGCCGCGATCGGCAGCGATGCGTTTCAGGAAGCGCCCGTCTTCAACATCATGTCCGCGTGCGCAAAGCAGGTGTTTCTGGTCACGGACCCGCTGAAGCTAGAGCAAACTCTGCGCACCGCGTTCGAAGTGGCCCGCACCGGCCGACCGGGTCCGGTTGTTGTGGATGTGCCAAAAGACATCCAGAACTGGACAGGGCCCTATTATGGACAAGGCTCGCTGCATTTTCGCGGCTACTCCGATCGTCTCCGTATGGTGGCGAAAGGCGCGCAGCTTGACGGGGAAAAGGTCGAGGCCTTCTTCGATATCCTGCGGCAAAGCAAGCGGCCGTTGCTTTACGTCGGCGGCGGCGTGATCACGGCCCGCGCCACTGATGAGCTGCGCGAGTTTGCCGAGCGCAATAGCATTCCTATCGTCACGACGCTCATGGGTCTGGGCACCATACCTGCAAAGCACGCACTGTCTCTCGGCATGCTCGGCATGCACGGCACCGCGTGCGCCAACTACGCCGTTGAAGACTGCGACTTTCTTATTGCAGTGGGCGCCCGTTTCGACGATCGGGTGGCCGGAGGCCGGCCTGACTCATTTGCTCGCGGTGCGCGCCATGTCGCTCACATTGACATCGACGAGGCGGAGATCAACAAGGTCAAACGCTCTCAATGGAACCACGTGGGCGATGCGAAAGATGCCTTGCGGTGTTTGATCGAGCACAGCCCGGCGACGCCGTCGCCTTCGGACTGGTACGAGCACGCGATGCAGTTGAAGCGTACGTTCGGAATGAACTACGACCGCAATAGCGCCGCGATTCAGCCGCAGGCGGTGGTCGAGAAGCTCAGCGAAATCACAGGCGGACGAGCGATCATCAGCACGGGTGTCGGCCAGCATCAGATGTGGGCCGCACAGTTCTTCGACTTCGTCGAGCCTCGCAGCTTTCTGACCTCGGGCAGTATGGGAACGATGGGTTTCGGACTGCCGGCGGCAATTGGCGCGGCATTGGCGCGGCCCGATGCCCTTGTGATCGACATCGACGGCGACGGAAGCATCCGGATGAACGCCGGCGAACTGGAGACGGCAAGCACGTACGGCATCCCCGTCAAGGTATTGCTGCTCAATAATCAAGGTGACGGCATGATCCGGCAGTGGCAGCGCCTCTTTTACGACGGGCGAATGTTTGTCAGCGACAAGTCGCTGCATCGCAAGGACTTTGTGATGGCGGCAAAGGCAGATGGCTTTGAATTTGCCCGCCGCGTTGAAGCACCAGGCGAGCTTGAGGACATGCTGAAGCAGTTTGTGGAATATGAGGGACCGGCCTTCCTTGAGGTGATGATCGACTACAACGCCGATGTATTTCCGATGGTGGGCCCAGGACAAACCTACGCGAATATGATCACCGGTCCGTTTATCCCTTCTCGCACAGCGCCAGGAACACGACGCGAGGCTCCGGGGCCCACCGGTACAACGGATATGTTCTAGCGAGGGCGACGTTCAGTGTCGTGAAGCGTGACGCGACCCTGAGTGCGGCGAGAGAGAGGGGCAGTGCGTTTCGTCGCTGCCTCTCGCTTCTTTGTTCAGCCGCGATCGTGGTGCTCGGCGAAAGCCACCATGGCATCGCGCTTTACCAGAAAAGATCTTTTTCCATCCGGCTAACAGATCAAATTCCAGCGCGACCGCGCGGAGCGATCAGCCACATTTCTCTGATGGACGCAGACGTCCTTGAGCAGAGAGAATTCGCGCCCTGATTGGGCGTTTTGGCGCTTGTGGTCTCTGTCTCCAAAGCTCGCCTGGGGCGAGCATGGAGCGCGTGAAAATGAATGATGCCAATGCGAAACTGTCCGATCAAGGCGCCAACGGAATGAACCGCGCTGTCTTGATCGCACCGGAAAAAACAGTTAGTTATTACAATCAATGCGCGGATCAACTGACGCAGACAAGTCGGCTTTTGCATCGCAAAACCGTTCGACTCTCAAAAGAGACGAGATTCTGGAGTGTGTCACTTGGTGGCCTGAAACGAGCGGGAAATGTCCCCAAACCATCACAGCTAGAGCACCCGTGAAAGCCTGCAAATCCTAAACTGATTTCATCGGCGGTCAGAAGATTGCTGATCCTGGCGGGCATAGTGACCTGGCGCTGAAGCCACTGACGCAGATGAGTCGAAAGGTCGTGCCACGTTTAGCTATCTACTGGAGAAGTGACAAATGAAATTCTCGGTCAAAGATGAAATTCGCTCTGACGATATCGGAACGATTGAACATGCCATCAAGATGGTCGACGGCGACGCCAGGGTCGACGTCAACATTGATACGAACACCGTGAGCGTTGACTCGTGGCTGATGCCCGAAGAGTTTATTGTCGCTTTCGTCGAAGAAGACTACGAGGTGAGCATTGCTGAAGCTTAGCGAGGCGCACGCATCGTACGTGCTAGCCGAAGCCAGCACATGGGATATGTGAAAGGCAGCTTTGTGGCGCAAAGCTGTCCGACGCTGTAGATACACGAGATTTTGGCGGTTTTCACGTGATGGCCAGAAATGGGCAGGAAATGTCCCAAAGCCATCACAACTAGAGCGCCAGGGAAAACCCACAGGACCTAGACTCTTTTTATCAGCGGTCAAAAGATAGCTGATCCTGGCGGGCACAGGAACCTGGTGGCAGGAGTCACGGGGTTTTGCACAAATTGACGCAGACTGGATAACGTTGAAGGTTGTTTAATTTTGCAGTCCGATCTTTGTCTTCGTGTACCTGTGGACGCGTTGGCCCCGCCAAGGCGGAAAAGGTCCTGCCTTGAGTGAATGTGTGGCAGATACCGGGCATGAGCCCGACTGAGGACAGAGTCATCATGATGATGCGGAATCGGAATACCTCCTTCCTGTTTGGAGGCAATGCTCCTTATGTTGAGGAGCAGTATGAGGCGTACCTCGCCGACCCGAGTACGGTGTCGGAGGAATGGCGCGGGTATTTTGACGCCTTGCAAGGTGCGCCGGCGGTGGACGGGTCAGACGCGGGCGACGTCGCGCATGCGCCGGTTGTGTCGCGGTTTGTCGAGTTGGCCAAGCAGGCGCGCACCGGTGGACGCTCAGAGAACGACGTACTGACTTTCGCGGGCAAGCAAGTCGCCGTACAGGCCTTGATATCGGCTTATCGCATGGTCGGTACTCGTAATGCTCATCTGGACCCGCTGCGCTGGACCGCGCCGGTCCCCGTGCCTGAATTAAACCCGAGCTACTACGACCTGTCCCAAGCGGACATGGACACGAAATTCAGCATGTCGGGCGCTTACTTTTCGGACGACGACGCAACGCTCGGCGATCTGGTGAAGGCGCTGACAGAAACCTATTGCGGGACGCTAGGCGCCGAGTTTTCGCATCTGGCTGATCCAGAACAGCGCAACTGGTGGTCAATGCATCTCGAATCCTCGCGTGCAAAAGCCACCCTCGATAACGGTGACAAGCTGCACATCCTCGAACGGCTGACCGCTGCCGAGGGTCTGGAAAAATACCTGCATGCCCGCTACGTCGGTCAGAAGCGCTTTTCGCTTGAGGGTGGCGAGTCGCTTATCGTCCTGCTGGATGAACTGGTTGCCTATGGCGCCACGAAGGGAGTCAAGAGTTCGATTCTTGGCATGGCGCACCGTGGACGTCTGAACGTGCTCGTCAATATTGTTGGGAAGCCGCCGGCAGCGTTGTTCGACGAGTTCGAAGGCAAAACCGCGCATCTGCTTCCGGCAGGCGACGTCAAATATCACAAGGGCTTTACCGGCTTGCTGCCGACCGCAACCGGCCCGGCGGAAGTCACGCTGGCGTTTAACCCGTCGCACCTGGAAATCGTCAACCCGGTTGTTCAAGGTATCGCTCGTGCGCGCGCCGAAGTATTGGGGCAAGGCGCGAGCGCAGTCCTGCCGGTGGAGATCCACGGGGACGCGGCGATTTCGGGGCAGGGCATTGTGATGGAGACGATGAACCTTGCGAATACCCGGGGCTTCGGCACGGGCGGCACGATCCACGTGGTGGTGAATAACCAGGTCGGCTTCACCACCTCTCACCCGGAAGATGCCCGGTCGTCGTTCTATTGCACCGATATTGCCAAGATGATCGAGGCGCCGATCCTGCACGTGAACGGCGACGATCCTGAGGCGGTCATTGCCGCGACGCGTCTGGCAATCGACTTTCGCTCCACCTTCAAGAAGAGTGTCGTGATCGAGCTGATTTGCTTCCGCCGTCATGGCCACCAGGAACAGGACACGCCGGCTATCACGCAACCGCTGATGTATCGTTCTATTGCGGGCCACCCTGGCGTGCGCACGCTCTATGCAAGGAAACTGGTGGATGAGCGGCTTCTGACGGCGGAAGACGTGGAGAGGTATGTCCATGACTACCGCGAGCGTCTTGACGCTGCGCAAACTGCCGAGGAGAAGAAGCCGGCCGAGCAAAGGAACGACGAGGAGAACTGGCCGCAGCTACTCGATGGCAACGTCGACCGTGTCTATTACGCGCCGCCGCTATCGGACTTCGTTCAGAAACTTGCACTCAAGATCACCAGCGTTCCCGAGCAGTTCTCGTTGCACCCGCTGGTTGGAAAAGTGATGTCTGCTCGTCGCGATATGGCCGAAGGCAAGCGTCCGCTGGACTGGGGCATGGCTGAGCATATGGCCTTTGCCTCGCTACTCTCCGCTGGTATTGACGTGCGGCTGAGCGGGCAGGACAGTGAACGCGGTACGTTCAGCCACCGTCACGCGGTACTTCACGATCAAAAACGGTCGGCTCGGGGCGAAGGCACATACGTTCCGCTGCACCATGTGGCGGAGACCCAGGGACGATTCTCGCTTACCAACTCGGTATTGTCAGAGGCTGCAGTTTTGGGCTTTGAGTACGGGTACTCGATTGTTCGGCAAAACGCGCTCGTCATGTGGGAAGCGCAGTTTGGCGACTTCGCAAACGGGGCGCAGGTCGTGATCGATAACTTCCTGTCTGCTGGCGCTGCAAAGTGGGGACAACATAGTGGTGTGACGATGCTGCTTCCGCACGGCCAGGAAGGGGAAGGTCCGGAACACGCATCGGCGCGTCTCGAGCGATACCTGCAACTGTGTGCACAGGAAAATATGCGCGTCGTTCAACCCACGACGCCAGCGCAGATTTTCCACCTGCTGCGGATGCAGGCCGTGGCGCGCCGCGATCGCGTTCCGCTGATTGTGATGACGCCAAAGTCACTTCTGCGCCATCCGGAGGCGGTCAGCAGCCTCGACGATCTCGCGCAAGGCCACTTCAAAGAGATTCTTGCCGAATCGCCTACGAATGAAGATGCGTCCAAGGTCGACCGGGTCATCCTGTGTTCGGGCAAGGTCTACTACGAACTGATGGATCGTCGGCGTAAGGCGAAGAAGGACAACATCGCGTTGATTCGGGTTGAACAGTTGTATCCGTTCCCCGCGCAGCAGATCAGTGCGGAACTGGAGCGCTATCCGAATCTGAAGGGTGTCGTGTGGTGCCAGGAAGAGGCGAAGAACCAGGGTTCGTGGCATTTCGTCATGGAACAGCTGCTGGACATCGTGAAGGCACCTGCGGCGCTGCGCTACATCGGACCTGAGGCTGCCGCTTCGACCGCACCGGGCTACAAATCAATGCACCTTGCAAGTCAGGAAAAATTCCTGCACGCAGCGATCGAGGAGTAGCGAGGCAACAAGGGCGAATCGGAGAGGTTGTCACCGATTCGCCTCTCCCGCCATACCGCGTCTTAATGTCACAAGCCCTCCTTCGCGAGGGCTTTCTGCTTTTCAGGCCCTTCATCTAATCAGGCTGCGCGCCTCGTCAGGCGTGATACGCGTGCTCTGCCTCGTCCCGGGCGCCCCCTTCCTGCGGTTTCGCTCCCCCTGATTCGGCCCCGGAATTACCCGCGTCGGGTCAACCCTTGTACATGCGCGGTCTGCAAGCTCCTCATGAAAAGAATGCAATGGCTTTGCGGAGCGACTTGGCTTCAAATTAGCACGTCCATTCTATTTTTCGATCTGACTGGTATAGCGGAAAGCCGAACACGTCAGCCGAATGGCCGCGCATACCGCATTGGGCCGGTGTGCTGGAGACAGCGGCCGCTCTGAATCGCAACGAGGCAATCAAGTCCGCATCAAGCGGCTATTAAAACGAGGAGACGTGCATGCGTTTGATCAGTCAGGGTATTTGCGGGGCCACGTTGGCGCTCGCCGCCGGCAGCGCGATGGCGGCGGATTCGAGCGTGACGCTGTACGGTGTGGCCGATACGTTCATCCAGTACCTCGACAACGGTGGAAGTCATTCGTATTCCGAACGAAGTGGCGGATCGACTGGATCACAGTTCGGCCTGAAGGGTAACGAAGATCTGGGCGGCGGGTTGAGCGCGCAGTTCGACGTCGAAACCGGCTTCAACCTCAATAATGGCTCGCTGTTCGCCGATACTTCGGCGCTCTTCTACCGGCAGGCATGGGTTGGCCTGAGCGACGCGCAATACGGATCGTTGACGATGGGCCGTCAGTACGAACCGAGCTTCCGCGTAATTTATCCGACCGATCCGTATCGCGCCAACGAGGTCCTGTCGCCGCTCTCGGCAGATGTGCTCGCCGTCGACCGCAATACATTGTCGACGCAGTACGACTCGGGGCGCGCCAGCAACTCGGTCCTCTATCAATCGCCGAACATGGGTGGCGTGCAGCTTTACGGCATGTATGCGTTCTCGGCCACGGTGACGCAACCCGTGCCGGCGACCACGGGCAATATGCTGAACGTGGGGGCGAACTACAGCGGCTATGGTCTGTATGCGGGGCTCGCTTACGTCAATCAGCATCCGGGGCAGGAGACCATTGCAAGTTTGCCGACCGCGTTGAACCTGCTCAGCACCGAGCACTTCATTGGCGCGCTGGCTTATCGCGTGGGTATCGTGAACTTCCAGTTCAACTATTCGTATCAGCGAGCGCAAGATCCCTCGGCGCGCTCACTGGCCGCCCTGCTGGGCACGGCCCACTCGCTTAGCGTTGCCGAACTCGGCGCAACGATCCAGGCCACGGCGGCGGATACGATCGAAATTGCTGGCATTCAGCGCAGCGTGCGCGGCGCCCATGACAACGCGCCAGGCATCGAGGTGGGCGCCGATCACGCGATCTCCAAACGCACGAGCTTTTACGTTCGGGCGGGGTATATCAAGAACAACGGAAGCGCGACGATCAGTTGGCCTGGCGTGACGGTGAGCGAAGCGGGAACGAAGCAGGTTCTCGCTACGGTGGGGATGGTGCACCGCTTTTGATAGCGGGGCACCATCCCACGTTGAAGCACCGTGTTCAGCTGAAGACGGCGAACTCGCCTCTGACGGTGATTTTTACTCCGCTTCCGGTGCAGTCGCCGTCTTGCGCGGACGGCGGCTGCGAGGGGCGGATTTGCGCGCGGTGGTCTTGCGGGCAGGCGGTGTTTCAGGCGCCGCCTGAGAGCTTGCCTCCTGCTGAATCACCAGGTTTTCAGGCGCGACTTCTGCGGATCGCTCAGCGGAGGGGCGCTTCGTTTTCTTGGCCGCGGTTTTGCGGCTAGCGCGGCCTTTGCGTGCCGTAGGCGCTTTCGTGGCGGATTCTTCGACCTGCTCGACGAACGTCTGCGTTGCTACAGCGTCGGACTCGGCCGCAAACTCCGCCGGCTCGTCCGTCTGCTCGGGGATAAACGCGCGTTGATCGTCCTCGTGTTCCTCGTCGGCGAACACCTTGCCGCCGAATACGGGCACCTCGCGCTCGACATCACCGCCCTGAAGCTCGTCAGACGTGGGCGCCGGTTCGGACGCCGCCGATTCGCGCGGTGCATTGCGGTTGCCACGTCCTCGGCGTCGTGAATCGCGTTGCTTGTTGCCCGTTTCTGCGCGTTCAGCGGTTTCTGCTGGCGCGCTTTCCTGCGCCGGTTCAGCCGGTTCGTTCATCGTCTCGCTACCCAGCGTCACCACGGTACTGCGATATACATAGGCGCCCGATTTTTCATCACGCCCGAATTCGAGCAAGCCGCGCGCTTGCGCCTCTTCGAGTAGATTGCCAAACGCACGAAACCCGTAATAGGTTTCGTTGAAATCCGGCTTGCGCCGTTTGATCGCATTCTTAAGCACGGAGGCCCAGATCTTGCCGCTGTCGCCGCGTTCGGAGGCGAGCGCATCGAAGGTTTGCACAGCGATTTCCACTGCCTTGGTCTTGCGGGTCTCCAGATCTTCCTTGGGGCGCTTCGGTTCGTCCGGCGCGCGTTTGGCGGCGGCCTGTTGTTGTGCTGCTGGCCGGGCCGGTTCGCGTTTGACGATCGTGCGCTGACTCTCGCGCACCAGGTCGTCGTAGAAGATGAATTCGTCGCAATTGGCAATCAGTAGATCGGAGGTGGACTGTTGTACGCCGACGCCAATGACCTGCTTGGCGTTCTCGCGCAACTTCGAGACGAGCGGCGAAAAGTCGGAGTCGCCGCTGATGATGACGAACGTGTTGACGTGCGATTTCGTATAGCAGAGATCGAGCGCGTCGACGACGAGGCGAATGTCGGCTGAATTCTTGCCGGACTGCCGAACGTGCGGGATTTCGATCAATTCGAAATTGGCCTCATGCATCGTGCCCTTGAAGCTCTTGTAGCGTTCCCAGTCGCAATACGCTTTCTTGACGACAATGCTGCCTTTGAGCAGCAAACGCTCCAGCACAAGCTTGATATCGAACTTTTCATACTTCGCGTCGCGCACGCCGAGGGCGACGTTTTCGAAGTCGCAGAACAGCGCCATGCTGATCGTTTCGTTGGATGACGCCATGTAATTCTCCAATGAGGCAACCGTCAAACCGGACGGATCGCGACCATGATAGCGATTCCTGTCCCCGGTTAACAGCTTTGTATTCAAGCCCGAAGCTTCAGCGAGGGCAAATGGCCCTGATGGGCAGGCGACCGCCACAATACATCGTCCACGATAGATGTAAACGTCCCGATTTCGCGATCCACTTCTTTCTTTTGGCCGCTTAAATCTATTCCTGCCGCATGATCCCAGGGATTGGGCGGCCTGCATGAAAGTGCAATGAATGAGTTCGCAGCCAGTGCCTCAAGCGGCCGGCAAGCGGCGTTAGTGGGCGGGTTAGGTGGGCTAGACAGGCTCTGAAACGAGGAGACAGGCGGACATGAATCAGCCAGAATCGATCACGCTCGCCGGCGCCAGCGCCGGCATCGAATGAAAGTGATTTCGCGGCAGCCGCGCAACGCTTGCATAACGAAGGATGAAATTGGCGTGCCGCCTGTGCGTACGCGCCGTTACGCTGATGGGAAGCGTGACGGCGCGCGGGCATGCGGCGCGCGTAGCTTACGCGTGGCTGCGTTGGCCGCTACAGCACACTTTTGCCGGCGTCGAACGCAAGCGATTCGCGGGTCTGCAATACGTCGTCAATCAAGCCATATTCCTTCGCATCCATCGCCGACATGAAATTGTCGCGGTCGGTGTCCTTCGCGATCTGCTCGACGCTGCGTCCGGTGCGCTCGGCCGTGATGGCGGTCAGGCGCTCGCGCAGATAAAGCACTTCCTTCGCCTGAATCTCCACGTCTGCTGCTGTCCCCTGGCTGCCGCCGGAGGGTTGATGGATCATGATGCGAGCGTTCGGCAGCGCATAGCGCTTGCCGCGCTGGCCGGCGCTCAGCAGAAACGTTCCCATGCTTGCGGCAAATCCGGTGCATAGCGTTGAGACTTCGGGCTTGATGAACTGCATGGTGTCGTAGATGGCGAGGCCGTCGTAGACCGAGCCGCCCGGCGAGTTAATATAAAAAGAAATATCCTTGTCGGGATTCTCGGATTCAAGAAACAGCAGTTGCGCGACGATCACGCTGGCTGACTGCTCGTTGACTGGACCCACCAGAAACACGATGCGTTCGCGCAGCAGCCGCGAATAGATGTCATAGGCGCGCTCGCCGCGCCCGGACTGTTCGATGACGGTGGGTACGAGGCCAAGGCCGGTAAAGCTTGAGTGACTGGAATGCATGCGCGTCTCGTTTGAAGTGGGAGGATCGAAACCGGTTCGGGCCAGCGGGTGAAATCGGATGCAAGCGGGCGCGAGTGTCTATGCCCCTATGACGAGAGGGCGCGGCAGCGTGTGACAAAAGAATTTTTGCGCGCGCCTGTCACAACGATTGGTTCTCGTACGTCTAGCTATAAATGGCGTCGCGTTTACGGCGGCGGTTTTACCGCAGGAATGGCATCAAAGGCTGCATGGGTCATGCTCGCCGCGCTGCCAGCGATGCCACGACCTTCACGTTTTGGGGAGCATCACGCATGACGGAACAGGAACTCGACTACGCGTCCGCTTTCGAGGCCGCCCGCGCAAGATTGCTGGCGCTGGCCTACCGGATGCTGGGTAGCCGCGCGGAAGCGGAGGATGTCGTGCAGGACGTCTGGCTGAAATGGCACCTCGCCGATACGAACGAAGTGCGCACGCCGTTGGCATGGCTCACCACGATTACTGCGCGCGTCGCCATTGACCGGTTGCGCCATCTGCGACGCGAGCGTGATGCCCACTCTGGCGGCTGGCTGCCTGAGCCGTGGCTCGACGACGTGGCGCCGTCCGCGGAAGAACTGGCGTTACGCTCGGCGCAGATCTCATATGGCCTAATGTTGTTGCTCGATCGTTTGAAACCGGAAGAGCGGGCCGCATTCGTGCTGCACGAAGGCTTCGATTGCGATTACGCGGAAATCGCGCGGATTCTCGAGCGCACACCTGCGACGTGCCGGCAGATCGTGCATCGCGCGAAAGAGCGTTTGCAGCGTGCGGGCGTGCCGCTGCAGCGCCCCGATCCTGTCAGGCACGCCCGACTGGTGGAGCGTCTGCGTACCGCGTTGGAGTCGCAAGACACGGAAGGCTTGCAAGGGTTGTTCAGCGATGCACCGCAAGTCGTCAGCGATATGCCGGTGCCGATCAGCGAGCCGGTAGCGGTAGCCGCGGCGTGGCAGGAGGCGCTGGGCGCAGTGGCCTCGCTTCGCGGCCAGGCCGACCGCGCCGAACTCGTTTCGATCAACGGCGCGCTGGGTGTGGCGCTTCTGCAGGACGGTGAAATCGCGGCCTTGCTCGATGTGTCGGGCTGCGATGGACAAATCGTGGGACTGCTAATCGTCACGAGCGCGACGCGCCTCGCGGCCGCCAACCTTGCTTATGGATTGCCCGCTATCCGGCTGATGCTCAAGGCGTTGAGCAGGCGCGCGTGGTGCGCGCCCCGTCGCTCAATTGCGGTGTGCAGCGACTTCCCAGTTGATATCGACGCATAGCACCTGCATGCCACGCGGCGTTTGCGCCGCAATCGATGCGGTCACGCACAAGTGGGCTTCGTTGATCGACAGATAGGGCGGCGTCACGTGCACCTGACCCGGAGTACGCATCGCGCCGATGAAATACGGCCGGCGTTCCCAGCTCGCGCCCTCCGAATGCAGCAACGGGCGGAACCGCTTCGCGCGTTGCGATGCGCGGCCCGACGGCAAGACGTTGTCGCCGATCTGCCGACCCGATCCGTCCAGCAAGAAACAGCGTGCGGTTTCGCCTAGCGCGAGCAGCGGCGCGGTGGCCTGGGAGACCGATTCGCCTGCGACGAGGTGCGCGCTGGCGGCCTCGAGCGCCGTCACGTACGGGGCGAGCCGCGTCGACTGAGCACGTTCTCGCGCCGCGACGCGTTCGCGCAATGCGGCGGACAGTTCGTCCATCAAGCCCGCCGCGGCTTGCGGTTTCACCGGATCAACGCTCGGCCCGGCGAAATACGCACCCTGCACGAAATCCACATTGCATTCGAGTGCAATCAACGCGTCACGCTCGGTCGACAAGCCGCCCATCAACACCAGTTGTCCCGACTCGTGCAGCAACGATACGAGCCCCGGCAACACACGTTCGATGTGCGAATGCTCGCTCGCCTGCGCGAGGATGCAACGGTCCAGCGTGACGATATCGGGCCGCAGGTTCCACACGCGGTCGATGTTCGAATGCTTCGCGCCAAAGCCGTCCAGCGCGATCAGAAAGCCCGATTTGCGCAGCGCGTCGATGATTTCCGCAAAGCGGGTGGTTTCGCCGCCGGCCTGCTCCGACACTTCGAGGACCACGCGTTGCGGTGGCAGTCCCAGCGCCTTCAGGCCGGCGAGCAGCGCGTCGCCGTAGCTGGTGTCCATCAGCGCAGCGGGGTGCAGGCTCAGGAAGAGCCATTCGTCATGGCTGTCGAACGCATTGAAGTTGCCCAGATGCAGCGATTCGGCGAGCCGCCCTAGTTCGAGCAGGTCGCCACGCCGGGCGGCCTGGGTGAAAACCTCGTGTGAGGGAACTTGCTGCCCATGTTCATCGCGGGCGCGCAGCGAGGCGTGATAGCCGATCGCGCGCCGGTGCGATACCGAGAATACCGGCTGGAACACGCTGAACACCGTGTAGCCGCCGTACAGGACGGTGCGCCGGGAGCCTTCGTCGCCCGCCATGGGGCGCGGTGGCTGGAAGCCGGGAGGATCGAGTTCGATCATGCTCATCTTGTGTCAGTCGTGTGAGAAATAGCCGCGCAGCGGGTGCGCGCAAAGCGAGAGTTTACAGGATAGGCGAGCAAGAACCGTGCGCACGGGACAATTGCGCTCTCCGCGTGGGGTAATCCGCATTGCGCTGCTCATTGTGCGCCGGGATGCGCGCCGCGGCTATGCAGCGCACAGCCGTGGTGCGCGCCGCGCCCCGTTGCGGGTCGGGAATCGGCGACGGCGTGTGCCATGTTTCAGGCCCGCTTTCATGGCCGCCAGACGGGGCTTCAGGTCCGTTCGGACGGGTCGGTTTTCTTCGCCGTGCGGCGGATGTCGGCGGCGAGCTGGGCGAAAATCCATGAGGAACACGCTGTGATGATGCCCACGCACAGGAAGGTCGCGTGGAACGCGGGCAGGGAATTGGCCTCGGTCACCTTGTGGATCAGGCCGGTGAAGGTGGCGAGAAGGGCGCCGGCGACGGTGACGCCAAGGCTCATCGAGAGCATTTGTACCAGCGAAAACAGGCTGTTGCCGCTGCTCGCGCCACCCGTGCCCAGATCCTTGAGCGTAAGCGTGTTCATCGCGGTGAACTGCATCGAGTTCACGCCGCCGAAAAATGCGAGTTGCACGAGCCGCAGCCACAAGGGCTGTGCGGTGCTTACTAGCCCAAAGCTCGCCATCGCGAGGCCGACCAGTACGGTATTGGTCACGAGCACGTGCCGATAGCCATAGCGGGTAATCAGCCTGGTGGCGAGCCGTTTGGAAGTCATGCCGGCTGCAGCAACAGGTAGCATCATCAGGCCGGCTTCGAACGCGCTATAACCGAGACTGACCTGCAGCAGCAGAGGAATCAGATACGGCATCGCGCCGCTGCCGATCCGCGCGAACAGATTGCCGAGCAGCCCGACGCTGAACGTATGAATCTTGAACAGGTCGAGCGAGAAGAGCGGATGCGGGTCGCGCGCAGCATGCAGTCCATAGGCGACGAAACATGCGAGGCTGAGGATCAGCAGCACCAGCACGGTAGCCTGCTGGATGCCGAGTTCGGTGCGGCCATCAAGCGCGAACGAGATCGCCACCATGCCGACGACCAGCAGCAGATAACCCTTGATGTCGAACTTCGCGGTGTCCGGGTTGCGGCTGTCCTGCATGAAAATGAAAGTGGCAAGGCAGCCGATTATGCCCACCGGCACGTTGATCAGAAAGATCCAGTGCCATGAGGCGATCTTGACGAGCCAGCCGCCGAGCGTCGGACCAATCAGTGGCCCGATCAGGCCTGGAATAGCGACGAACGACAGAGCCGACAAGTAGCGTTCCGCAGGGAAGGTGCGCAGCACAGCGAGACGCCCGACCGGCAGAAGCATTGCGCCGCCCACCCCCTGAATCACGCGGTACACCACCAGTTGATTGAGCGTTTGCGCGTTCGCGCATAGCACCGAGCCAATCGTGAACACGAGGATCGCGCTGAAAAACACTTTGCGCGTGCCGAGTTTATCGGCGAGCCAGCCGGATACCGGGATCATCACCGCCATCGTCAGCGAATACGCGATCACCACCGATTGCATCCGCAGCGGCAACTCGCCGAGACTTGTCGCCATCGCCGGCAAAGCGGTGTTGACGATGGTCGAATCGAGCGTCTGCATGAAAAAACCGGTGGCGACGAGCCACAGCATCACGGTGAGTGAGCGCGCAGTAGGCTGGGAAGCGGTGGTGGGGGTCTCTGAGGCGGCGGTCGGCGGATTGGACATGGGAGGCGGCTGCTCACGCGTACCGGACTGGCTGGGGAGGCTCCATTCTAGGTAAAACCGCGCGGCCATGCGATGGCTCTCTCATCGTCGCGCCCAGGGTTCGAGCCGCGCAGCCGCATCAAAGAAAGTAAGCGCACGCGGATCGCCAGCATATGCCGCGTTGATGCGAATCCACGGGCTCACCTCTGCATTCGGCCGGAAATAGCTGCCCGGCGCCACGGTCACGCCAAGCGGTTCGCCACACTCGACGAGCCGTGTCGAGTCGCTCACATGCGGTAGGCGCGCCCACACAAACTTGCCGCCGAGCGGGCTTTCGAACACTTCCCAGCCGCTTCTTTCGAGCGCCTGGACCGTTGAGCCGAGCGCGTCGCGCATACGGCGGCGCAGCCGCTCCAGGTATTTGCGGTAAGCGCCGCGTTCGAGCAGCGCCACGGCGACGGCCTCGGCAAAGCGCGATCCGCCGATGCTCGTCAGCATCTTGATGTCGGCGAGGTCCTTGATGATCGCGTGATGCGCGACCACATAGCCGATGCGCAAGGACGACGACAGCGTCTTCGACAGGCCGCCGATGTAGATCACGTGTTCGAGCTGGTCAAGCGTCGCGAGGCGGTCGGTGAGGTCGGTCTGGAAGTCGGCGTAGATATCGTCTTCGATGATCCTGAAGCCGTGTTCACGCGCGAGTTGCAGCAGCCGGAAGGCCACTTGCGGCGCGACCGTGGTGCCGGTCGGATTGTGGAACACCGTGTTAATGAAGAACAGCTTCGGCCGATGCAGTTGCAGTTGCGCCTGCAACACCTCGATATCGGGACCATGCCGTGTGCGTGGGATGCCGACCAGATTCACGCCGTGCAACTTCAGGAGCCCGTAAAGGTTGTAGTAGCCAGGATCCTCGACGAACATCGTGTCGCCGGCCTTCAGCATGTAGCGCATCACCAGATCGAGTGCCTGGCTCGCGCCGTTGGTGATCAGAATTTGCGACGCCTCGGCTTCAATGCCGAGTTGCGCGATGCGGCTTTGCAGATGCTCGCGCAGGGTCGGATTGCCCAGTTGGGTGGCGTAATCGATCAGGCTGGCACTGTCCACTCGCGACACGTGGCGGATCGCCTGGCCGAGGCCATCCATGTCGCGCCAGGCTTCCGGGATGAAGCCGCTGCCGAGCTTGAGCGTTTCGCCGGGGTGATTGAACTGCTGCAGGATGTGGACCGCTTCGTCTTCCGCACGGCGTGGGTCCGAACTCCCCTGACACCCGCTCATGCCGCGCTGACGTTCAGAGACGTAAAACCCCGAGCCGTGGCGCGAGTCCAGATAGCCAAGCGAGACCAGTCGGTCGTACGCCTCGATCACGGGGAAGCGGCTCACGCCGTAGTCGGTGGCGAACTGGCGGATCGACGGCAACTTGGCGCCCGGATGGGCGGCGCGCGAACGGATCCACGCGGTCACACCGCTGACGATCTGCTCGGTCAGCGGCACGCCATTGTCGCGGTCGAGGGCGATATCGAGTTTCATTGGACGATGCACTCCCCGTGCTTTGATCGGACAGGCTGGCAACTGTCAGCTTTTTCAACTGCACAGTTCCGTAGTAACTGTCCAGAAGTGTGCATGGGATAGACATCATCGCACGGCAATAATTGGACAACCAGTAAAAGCCTCTCAAGGAGTATTGCGATGCGCGAAATCCGGACTTTCGAACTCGAACACGGTGAACCTGCCGCCGCCTGGCGTGCCGCGCAGCCGCTCGTATTGCAGGTTATGGCCGGTGAGCTTTGGCTCACCGTCGAGGGTGATTCGGAGGACTACTGGCTATCGGCCGGTGAGACTTTCGAATTGAGCCGCGGCACGCTCGCGTGGGTGAGCGCGGGGCAACGCGGGGCGCGGCTGGCGCTTTCCTTTGCCAGCGCCCGCGTGAGCGAACGGCCGCCGGTCAGTGCAGCGCGGACGGCGCCCCGGAGTTGGGTGCCGCGCTGGTTGCAGACTACCTGAGGTCGACCTCGCCGATATACCGCGCGCGCGGGCGGATTAGCCGCCCGTCCGCGGTCTGCTCCATGGCGTGCGCAATCCATCCCACGACCCGGCCCACCGCGAACAACGTGAACGCTGCGCCCGCCGGCAAACCGAACACCCGCTCGATGGCCGCGAGCGCAAAGTCGAGCGTTGGGTCGGCCCCCGTCGTATCGCGCACGGCGCGGGCCAGCGCATGGATTTCTGTCATCGGCGAACGGGCCGGCGCGCTTTCCGTCAACATTTCCAGCAATACACGAGCACGCGGATCGCCTTGCGGATAGAGCGGATGCCCGAAGCCTGGCAGCACCGCGCCGTAACGGCCATCCTCATGATGCGCAAGACGGGTGGCCAGATAACGATCGAGATCCGAAGCACGAGCGGCTTCGTCCAGCAACGCGGCAACCCGCACCGTTTCCCCGCCATGACGTGGCCCCGAGAGCGCCGCGAGACCCCCCGCCACCGCGCCGAACAGATGAGTGCCCGTCGAAGTAATGCAGCGCACCGTGAACGTCGACGCATTCAGTTCATGGTCCGCGCAGGCAACCAAGGCCGCGCGCAGCACACCGGTTTGCTGCCGGTTGCGCACAGCCCATGCGGCAGCGAGTTGCCGGTGTAGCGGTTCATTAGATGGCGCTGCGGACATCATCGCCGCAGCCAGCAGACGCATGACGGCGCAGGCCGTGTCGAGCTGGGCGTCGCGGCCTTGGGCCCAGACGCGCGGCATCTGCGCAGCGGCGGCCGGCAATAGCACGAGTGCCCGGTCGAGCGGCGTGCTGTCGCCCCAAAGCTTAAGCCACGCTCCCCACTGGGCGGCGTTTAGCAGAGCCCCCGGCGCTTCGGCGATACGCCGCGCGCTGCATTCCCACAACAGTGCCGCCACGTCTTCAAGCGACGCGTTGCGCGCCAGTTCAACTGCGTCGTGCCCGCGATACAGCAGATGGCCATCGGCGATCAGCGTGATCGACGACTCGAGCACCGGCACACCCCAGTCGAGCACCTTCTGCGCGACCTTGCCGGCGCGCTTGCCATCTGCCTTGCGCCGCGCGAGCCGCCGGACTTCCGCGGCGTCGTAGAGCCGGTGCTTGCCGTGCGCGTCCGGTGACGAAACCAGCATGCCGCGGCTCACATAGGCATACAGCGTCGGTACGCTGATGCCGAGCAGTGCGGCGGCTTCGGTAGCAGTGAGGTGGGTGGCTATAGGCATAAAGATGAGAAAAAACCGTAGAAATCAATATATGTTGATTATCTTAATCAAGATTGATCGAAGCGGGGTGTAAATCTAGACTCGACGCAGTGATTTCTCTCAACCTCACCGCAATTCGCCACTCGCCATGACACCTCTTCTCGCGCTCGATCATCTCTGGACCGCTGCAGGCTGCGATTCCGCAGCCCTCGATTCGGTCTCGCTCAGCGGCAATGACCCAGGCTTGCCTTCGGTCTATCGTGTGGGCACGCTGGCCACGGCGACGATTGCCGCAACCGCTTTGGCCGCAGCCGAATGCTTTCGGCTGCGCACCGGTTGCCGGCAACGTGTCGATGTGGAGATGCGGCGTGCGCTGGCCGCGTTTCGCAGCGAGCGGTATCTGCGTATCAACGACGGGCCGCCGCCCGCGTTGCGCGATCCGGTAATGGGCTTCTATGCGACGCGAGACGACCGCTGGATTCAATTGCACACCAACTTCCCGCATCATCTGGCCGGGGTGCTGAAGGTGCTGGGTTGCGCGAACGATCGAGCGGCGGTGGCCGAGGCGATCAAGGGCTGGGATGGCGCGGCGCTCGATCAGACGCTGGCCGATGCCGGTTTGTGCGCAGCGTTGATCCGCTCGCCGCGTGAATGGGCGGCGCATGAGCAGGCGAAGGCGATTGCC
>NZ_JBAURZ010000370.1:0-3918 GCF_049581445.1 Paraburkholderia sp.
GCGTCGGCGCGGGCACCGGCGCGGCACTCGGCGCGATCTTCGGCGGTGGCAAGGGCGCGGCAATCGGTGCAGGCGTTGGCGCAGCGGTAGGCGGCATCACCGGCTACAACTGGCAATCCATCCATAACAAGCTGTCGGGCGCCACCCAGGGCACCGGCACCCAGATCACCGAACAGCCGGACGGTTCGCTCAAGCTGAACATTCCGAGCTCGGTCACGTTCGATACGAGCAGCTACGCGATCAAGCCGTCGTTCGCGCCGGTGCTCGACCAGTTGGCGCAGACGCTCCAGCAGAATCCTGAAGTGATCGCGCAAGTGGTCGGCTACACGGACAGCACCGGTTCGCCGAACTACAACCAGACGCTGTCAGTGAACCGCGCGCAAAGCGTGACCGGCTACCTCGGCCAGCGCGGCATCAATCCGCAGCGCCTGTCGGCACAAGGCATGGGTCAGAACAATCCGGTGGCTGATAACAACACCGAAGCTGGCCGCGCCGCGAACCGCCGCGTGGAAATCTACCTGCGCGCCACCGCGCAACACTCAGGCTAACGGCTAGCAGACTCGGGAATGGTGGGGTGGATGGAGCGGCGAATGGTGAGTTTGCGCGCCGCGCATCCCGCCATCTGACCGGCGGCGAAATCATCTGGAAAACGAATCGAAAAATTTTTCGAACTCTCCAGAAAATCCGCTGTCCATCTTTACGGTACGTGGTTGGCTATGCCGCCACGGCACCATTCTCCTCTTGTCGTTGTTGCTCCGGGGCCCAATCGCCCCGGTTTTTTTTGGTGCCGGTTCAACGCACGCCAGCCCACACGCCGCACCGCCTGCCCTGGCCGCCCCTGCTAGAATCGAAGTTTCGTCTCTCCGCAAGCCCTCACTACCCTATGTCAGCACCCGCAACCGGTCATTCCGCAGGCGCGCCGTCAGGCCGTCGCCAGATCCTCGTCACGTCGGCCCTTCCGTATGCGAATGGGCAAATCCATATTGGCCATCTGGTCGAATATATCCAGACGGACATCTGGGTCCGCACGCTGCGAATGCACGGTCACGAGGTCTATTACGTCGGCGCCGACGATACGCACGGCACGCCGATCATGCTGCGCGCCGAAGCGGAAGGGATTACGCCCAAGCAACTGATCGACCGCGTCTGGCAGGAACACAAGCGCGATTTCGACAGCTTCGGCATTGCCTTTGACAACTACTATTCAACCGACTCCGAAGAAAACCGCGTTCTGAGCGAATCGGTTTATCTGGCGTTGAAGGATGCCGGCCTGATCGAGGCACGCGACATCGAACAGGCGTACGACCCGGTCAAGGAAATGTTCCTGCCGGACCGCTTCATCAAGGGCGAGTGCCCGAAATGCGGCGCGAAAGACCAATATGGCGACAACTGCGAAGTCTGCGGTTCGACCTATCAGCCCACCGACCTGATCAACCCGTACTCGGTGGTGTCGGGCGCCACGCCGATCCGCAAAATCTCGACGCACTATTTCTTTCGCCTGTCTGATCCGCGTTGCGAGAATTTCCTGCGCAGTTGGGTGGGGGGGCTGGCGCAGCCGGAAGCCACTAACAAGATGCGCGAATGGCTCGGCGACGCTGGCGAAGCCAAGCTGGCCGACTGGGACATTTCCCGCGACGCGCCGTATTTCGGTTTCGAGATTCCGGGTGCGCCGGGCAAGTACTTCTATGTATGGCTGGACGCGCCGATCGGCTATTACGCGAGCTTCAAGAACCTCGCCGAAAAGCGCGGCATCGATTTCGACGCGTGGATCCGCAAGGGGTCGACTGCCGAGCAGTATCACTTCATCGGCAAGGACATCCTGTACTTCCACACGCTGTTCTGGCCGGCCATGCTCGAATTCTCGGGCCATCGCACGCCGACCAACGTGTTTGCGCACGGCTTCCTGACGGTGGATGGCGCGAAGATGTCCAAGTCGCGCGGCACCTTCATCACCGCGCAAAGCGTGATCGACACCGGCCTGAACCCGGAATGGCTGCGTTACTACTTCGCGGCCAAGCTCAATAGCACGATGGAAGACCTCGACCTGAACCTCGACGACTTCCAGGCGCGCGTGAACAGCGACCTTGTCGGCAAGTACGTGAACATCGCGAGCCGCGCAGCCGGATTCCTGATCAAGCGATTCGACGGCCGCATTCAGGACAGCGCGATGCATCATCCGCTGCTCGGCACGCTGCGCGCGGCGATTCCGCAGATCGCCGCGAACTACGAGGCGCGCGAGTACAACCGCGCGCTGCGTCAGACCATGGAACTGGCCGACGCAGTCAACGCTTACGTCGATACCGCCAAGCCGTGGGACCAGGCGAAAGATCCAGCCAACGCAGTCGCGCTGCACGAAACCTGCAGCGTCAGCGTCGAGGCGTTCCGTTTGCTGTCGCTGGCGCTCAAGCCGGTGCTGCCGAAGCTCGCCGAAGCGGTGGAAGCGTTCCTCGCCATCGAGCCGCTCAAGTGGTCCGATGCAACGGTGCCGCTCAGTTCTGAGCGCCCGATCAACGCGTACAAGCATTTGATGACGCGCGTGGATCCGAAGCAGATCGAAGCGCTGATCGCCGCCAACCGAGATTCGCTGCAAGCCACGGACCCGGCGGCCGCACCCGCAGACGCAAAAGCCAAGGCCAAGGCGAAAGCTGCTGACGCGAACAGCAAAGGCGGCAATGCTGCAAGCAAGGACAGCGCGGACGATGCGTCCGGCATTATTTCGATCGACGACTTCGCCAAGATCGATCTGCGCATTGCGAAGATCGTCGACTGCCGCGCGGTCGAAGGTTCGGACAAGCTGCTGCAATTGACCCTCGACGTCGGCGAGGAGAAAACCCGCAATGTATTTTCCGGCATCAAGTCGGCTTATCAACCGGAGCAACTGGTCGGCAAGCTGACGGTGATGGTGGCGAACCTCGCCCCGCGAAAGATGAAGTTTGGTCTGTCCGAAGGGATGGTGCTGGCGGCGTCGGCGGCTGACGAGAAAGCGGAACCGGGCATTTACGTGCTCGAACCGAACAGCGGCGCGAAGCCAGGCATGCGGGTCAAGTAAAGCCTCACGCAACGCAGGTTGAAAACGCAAAAAGCACGTCGCGAGACGTGCTTTTTGCTTATTGGGCACCAACGGCAGCACAGTCGCGTTTGCGGTGGCGGCCGCGGCCGCGGCCTCGAAGCTAACGGCCGTCTCACCCGCCCTGCTGCGGCGATTTGTTGAACCAGGGCCACTTATCAAAACGGCGGGTGTAAAACAGATTCAGCCCTTGGAACGTGCCGCCGTACGCCACCACCGACCAATAGCGCGTGAGGTTGACGGTCGCCTTGATCGCATTGCTCGCCGACTGCAAGCCCTGCTCATAACCGAGCACGAGCCACTGGTTAACGGCCTTCGACACCATTACCACCTGCGGATCGGTCAGCCCCACATCGCTCGTGCCGATCGAAAACTCGTCGAGCCCGAATGTCTGGGCAATCCGCTTGCCCTGGGTATTGCCAAGCAACGCCAGCGCGGTCGTCATCGAGCTTTGCTGACCGAGGTTGTTGCCCTGGTCAGTGCCGTGCCCGAACAGCAGCCATGACAGCTTTTCGTTGTCCGGCACGTTCGGCTCCGACACCAGCTTGGCGACCGGCGCGTTCACGGTACCCGTCACCTGCACGCCCGCCTCCACCTGCTGGTTGCGCCGCATTGCGAGGATGTTGATGCCCGGATTGGCCACCGGTCCGTTAAACGTGAAGAAGCCGTTCTCGATACCCAGCTTGCGGCCGAACGCGGTGTAGGTCGAACCTTGCGTCACGCGCACGTCGCCCACCGCGCGCAGCGGCGCGTCCGGCGCGCTCAGCGCGGTGATCTTGCCCGTCAGGCAGAGGTCCGCACCTTGCCCACGGAAACGGAAGTCATTGCCCAGATTGATTTCGATGCTGGCG
>NZ_JBAURZ010000371.1:0-46508 GCF_049581445.1 Paraburkholderia sp.
ACGCCTGGCCTCGCAATGGCCGGCGCTGCTGCCGGCCGCTGACCTCGAGGCGCTCTCTGAGCGGCAGCGGGTACTGGTGGACGCAGGCGTCGATAGCGAACTCGCGGTGCGTGTGGCGAGCGGCGAGATTTCGGCGGCCTTGCTCGATATCGCCGAAGTGGCGGCGACCTGTGGCCGCAGTCTGGAACTGGTCGCCGGCGTGTACTTCGCGCTCGGCACGCAACTCAACTATGGCTGGATCGCGGAACGTGCCAATTCGCTACCTGCCCCGACGCATTGGGACATGCTCGCGCGAGCGGCCGCGCTGGCAGAACTGGCGCGCCTGAAACGCGCGTTGACCACTAGCGCGCTGGCGGGCGCCACGGAATCCTCGGCACCGGCGGATCTGGTCGAAGCATGGCAGGAACGGCGTGCTGCACCGCTTGAGCGCTATGCGCGTTTGTTGGCCGATCTGCGGGCCACCGGCGGCGCGAGCCTGGCCACGCTGCTGGTGATCGTGCGCGAAATGGCGGTGCTGGAGCGAAGCGGAGAGTGAACGTGGCGTCATGCGCACAGCTTGCGGCGCATGACGAAAAACGACCGGGCGGCATGCAAGTTGGACGCATGCCGCCGGGATTGCCCATAATACGGGTATTGTTTCGTCACTTTCTTCACTTTGCCTAGGCCATGACCGATCACGCCGTTACGAATCCCGCAGTGCCCCGCGCAGTGCCTCGCTTAACCAGCCTCTCGCATGGCGGTGGCTGTGGTTGCAAGATTGCCCCGGGAGTGCTGGCCGACCTTCTGAAACGCAGCGTGCCACTGCCGGCCTTTCCCGACCTCCTGGTGGGCACGGAGACCGCTGACGATGCAGCGGTGTACCGTCTGAACGACGAGCAGGCGATTGTCGCCACGACGGACTTCTTTATGCCGATCGTCGACGATCCGTACGATTTCGGCCGTATTGCGGCAACCAATGCACTCTCGGATGTCTACGCGATGGGCGGCAAACCGATTCTCGCATTGGCGCTTGTGGGTATGCCGATCAACGTGTTGCCGCATGATGTTATTGCAGCCGTGCTGCGCGGTGGTGAGGACGTATGCACGCAGGCGGGCATTCCGGTAGCCGGTGGCCATTCGATCGACTCGGTAGAGCCGATTTACGGCCTCGCTGCGCTCGGCGTGGTGCATCCACAGCGAGTGAAACGCAACGCGGCAGCGCGCGCAGGCGACGTACTGGTGCTCGGCAAACCGCTCGGCGTGGGCGTGCTTTCCGCTGCGCTGAAGAAAGACCAGCTCGACGACGCTGGATATGCAGCGATGATCGCTAACACCACCAAGCTCAATCGTCCGGGAACGGAGCTCGCCGCCTTGCCAGGCGTGCATGCGCTGACCGACGTGACCGGCTTTGGCCTGCTCGGCCATACGCTTGAGCTGGCGCGCGGGGCCGGCCTGAGCGCACATCTGCGCTATGCGGACCTGCCATGGATTACCGGCGTTGAAGCATTTGCGGCGGCCGGCGTCGTAACGGGCGCATCGGGACGCAACTGGGCTGCGTATGGCGAAAGCATTCGCTTGCGCGACGGCCTGCCGGCAATTGCGCAGGCGCTGCTGACTGACCCGCAAACCTCGGGCGGCTTGCTGGTGGCTTGTGCGCCGGAAAGCGTGGATGAGGTGCTGGCGATTTTCCGTGCCGACGGTTTTGACAGCGCCGTGGTGATCGGCGAGATGCGCGATGGCGCACCACGCGTCGAGGTGGCGTGATTGAAAGAGGAATCGCCGAAAGCCATCTTTTACGCGCTCGCCGCCAACGTCGGAATTGCGATTTGCAAGTTCGCCGCAGCGATCTTCACGCAATCCGGCTCGATGTTCGCCGAAGCCATCCATTCGACCGCCGACTGCGGCAACCAGCTTCTGCTGCTGTTTGGCCTGCGCGAGGCGCGCAAACCGCCCAGCCCGCTGCATCCCATGGGAGCAGGGCGCGAAATCAATTTCTATTCGCTGCTGGTGGCGTTGTTGCTGTTCTTTGTCGGCGGCGCGTTCTCGGTGTATGAGGGTGTGCATCGGCTCTTTGCACGCGAGCCGCTGTCCTATGCATTTGTGGCACTGGTTGTGCTGGGCGTTTCGGTGGTGCTGGAATCGTTGTCGTTGATGGGCGCGGTCAAGGAGATCCGCAAGACCCATCCCGACACGTCGATGTGGCGCTGGTTCCGTGAAACGCGCGAATCCGATCTGCTGGTGATTGCGGGCGAAGATATTGCCGCGCTCGCGGGCCTGGCGATCGCGTTTGTCGCCGTGTTGCTGACCATGATTACCGGCAACCCTGTGTATGACGCGCTCGGTTCGATTGGCGTGGGCGTGCTGCTGATGGTGATTGCGTGTCTGGTGGCGCGGGAAGTGAAATCGATGATTGTTGGCGAATCGGCGGGGCCAGAAGTGCGGCGTGCTATTGAAGCGCATCTGCACGCTCGCAGTGAGATTCGCAGCATCATCAATCTGATTACCTTGCAGTGGGGGCGCGATGTGGTGGTCGCGGTGCAGGCCGAGATGATCGAGTATGCAAGCGGCCGCGCCATGGTCGACGCGATCAACGTAATCGAAGCGGACTTGCAGGAGACTTTCCCGCAGGTCCGCTGGGTGTTCTTCGAGCCCGACGTGCCGCGCAGCGAGCGGGCTCAGTACCAATAGCCTTCGTGGTACGGCTTATTTGAAACCCGTCACGTTATGCGGCACGTACAGTTCTTCGAGTTGCTGAATCTCTTCCGCGGTTAGTTTCACCGAAAGCGCAGCGACCGCGTCGTCCAGATGATGGGGCTTGGTTGCGCCAACAATCGGCGCGCTGATCGGGCTCTTTTGCAGCACCCACGCGAGCGCCACCTGAGCGCGCGGCACGCCGCGCGCGGCTGCAATCTGGGCAACCCGCTCGACGATCTGACGGTCCGCGTCTTCGGTCTTCGCATACAGCCCACGGCCGAATTCATCGGTTTCCGAACGTGCGCTGCTGGTGTTCCAGTCACGCGTGAGACGCCCCCGTGCAAGCGGGCTCCACGGAATCACGCCAATGCCTTCGCTTTCGCACAGCGGCAGCATCTCGCGCTCTTCCTCGCGATACAGCAGGTTGACGTAGTTCTGCATCGTCACGAAACGGCTCCAGCCGTGCTTTTCGGCGACCTGCAGCGCCTTCGAAAACTGCCACGCGTACATCGACGACGCGCCGATATAGCGCGCTTTGCCTGCTCGCACGACATCGTTGAGCGCTTCCATGGTCTCTTCGATCGGCGTCGTGTCATCCCAGCGGTGGATCTGGTAAAGATCGACATAGTCGGTGCCAAGACGTCGCAGGCTTGCGTCGATCTCCGCCATGATCACCTTGCGCGACAGACCCATGCCATTCGGACCGGGATGCATGCGGCCGTGAACCTTGGTGGCGAGCACGATCTCGTCGCGCTTGGCGAAGTCTTTCAACGCGCGCCCCACGATCTCTTCGCTGGTGCCGTCGGAATAGACATTGGCGGTGTCGAAGAAGTTGATGCCGTGATCGAGCGCCTGCTTGATGAACGGGCGCGTTTCGTTCTCGCCGAGTGTCCACGGATGATTGCCGCGCTCCGGGATACCGTAACTCATGCAACCCAGGCAAAGACGCGATACGTCAAGACCGGTGCGTCCCAGTTTTACATAGTCCATTTGTTCGACTCCTGTTGAAATGCGCAACACTGAATTTGCGATTATGGAATGCGTGGCGCTACTATGAACACGGCGCGCCTGCGTCGCTAAGCATATTTCAAAACGGCGGGGATTTCACGGCATGGTCCGTTTAAAAATCTGGCTCACCCTGAACGAAGGTTCGGGTTGCAAGGGCAGCGTTCTGCTCAACCGGCTTCATCTAACGAAGGACAAACATCGATGCTCAAGCGTATTTTCGCGGCGGCCGCTGCGTTCACCATGACCACTGGTGCGATTGTGTCGGCACTTCCTGCGCATGCGGAAACCCGCAGCGGCGCGCAGCATGCGGGTCCCTCGCACGCGCGGCAGGTGAAGGTGATGATCGTTTCGATGTTCGGACCGGAAGGGAAGGTCTGGCTCGACCACCTCGGCCCGTGGCAGGCCATTCCGGTTGACGGCCTGTCACCGGATTATCCGGAGGTTCACTGCAATGCGCAGGACGTCTGCGTGATGACCACCGGCATGGGACATGCCAATGCCGCTGCGTCCATCATGGCGCTGACTTTCTCGCCGCGCTTCGATTTGCGGCATACGTACTTCATGGTGGCTGGAATTGCGGGTATCGATCCGCTGCGCGGCACGCTGGGGTCGGCGGCATGGGCGAAGTACCTGGTGGACTTCGGCATTCAGTGGGAAATCGATGCGCGAGAGATTCCGTCAGACTGGCACTCGGGTTATCTCGGCATCAACACCAAAACCCCAGCGGATAAACCGCCGCTCGACTATCGCACGGAGGTGTTCCAGTTGAACCCGCAACTCGTGGATGCGGCCGTCGCGTTGTCACGCAAGGTCACACTGGCCGATAACACCCAGGCGCAAGCTGCCCGAGCCAAATATGACTACGCGCCAGCCAACCAGCCGCCTGCGGTGATTCAATGCGATACGTTGGCGGGTGACACGTGGTGGTCCGGTACGAAGCTCGGTGATCGCGCGCGCGACTGGACTAAAACGCTCACTGACGGCAAAGGCGTCTATTGCACGACGCAACAGGAAGACAACGCGACGTATGAAGCGCTAAAACGCGCGGCGAGCGCGCATCGCGTGGATTTGAGTCGCGTCGCTGTATTGCGCGCGGGATCGGACTTTGATCGTCCCTACCAGGGGCAATCAAGCGCAGATAACCTGCTCAACTACGCGGCACAAGGTGGGTTTGAAATTGCAATCGACAATCTTTATCGCACGGGCAATCCACTCGTCCAGCAGATCGTGACCCACTGGAACCAGTGGCGTACCGGCGTGCCGCAACCTTAGGATGTCACGTTGCTTAAGCATCCTTAACACTGTGCGATTCCGCTTGCTTCACGCTCAATGCTGGGGCGAGCGGAACGGCGTCCATACGGGGGTATCGGTATCCCAGTTGTCCAGTTCTGATGGGCTCATGATTGACTCCTTAATTTGCATGACAGCTATTGCGCGCCTGGCACCACGCGGCGGCCACAATCCTACATCGGCCGCCGCGTTCAGGTGTTGCGCTCAGCCTGCTTACTCGCTACGGGCGAGGCTTGCGGTTGTTTCGTTACCCTGACGATGGTCCCGAGCCGCTAGACGCGCAGCTTGTGTCTGACCTTCGAGGCTCAGGTTCGGATAAGTCGGCTTGTTCAGCGAAGGCAGCGTGCCATCGCGATAGGCGACAGCGATGTCCGCTTTCACATTGGTGCGGCTCACTGCGCTCGGACCCACGGGCGTTTGGCCATAGGTGCCTGCATGGCCAATTCCACCGCCGCCACCACCACCTGCGAAAGCGGGCGCGCTGACGGCAAGCGAAAGAACAACGGCTGCGAACAGATTGCGTTTCATGATTCACTCCTGTCGATTCGTTTGCGACGCAAGGGGCGTGGCGACAGGCTGAAATGTAGACTTCGGCAAAGCCCGGATAAACCGGCCATTGCCGAAATGAATTGTCGGGGAATCAGAACAATCGCGGCATGGGGGCCGCGATTGACGCTATGGCAGCGATTTAGATGGTGGATTGAAGCAGCGTGCCGGATCAGTGGCGCGGATCACGCCACCCACTCGTTCATCACCGGTGTATCGAGCACTGACGTGGACTCGCGTTCTTCGAATGTGCGCTTCGTGCAAGGTTTCTCGAGACTGCAGCGGCCGCTGAGCAACGGGCAACGGTCGAACAGTTCGGCAATCCAGTCCACGAAAACGCGCACTTTCGGTGACAGATGCCGGCTGTGCGGATAAACCGCGGAAATCGGCATCGGCATGGGCTTGAGCTCCGGCAGCACTTCGACGAGCTGGCCGGATTGCAGATGCGGCAATACCATGAAGAGGGCCGGCTGGATCAGGCCAAAGCCCTCCAGGCCGCAGGTGACGTAGGCGTCCGCATCGTTGACTGACACCGTACCCTTCATTTTCACCTCGACTTCCTTCCCATCCACCTTGAACGCCCAGTCGATCACGCGCCCGGTACGGCTCGAGAAATAATTCACGGCCCGATGGTTGTCGAGATCTTCAAGCGAATGCGGGTTGCCGTATTTCTGCAGATACGTGGGTGCCGCGCATGTCACGCCTTCGAAAATGCCGATCTTGCGCGCCACCAGCGACGAATCCTGCAACTCGCCCACGCGCACGACACAATCCACGCCTTCCTGCAGCAAGTCGACCGGTCGGTCGGTCAAGCCGAGTTGCAAGTCGATATCCGGGTAGCGCGTGTGGAATTCGCACAGAGAAGGAATCACCAGCAGACGGCCAATCGAGCCCGGCATGTCAATGCGCAGCTTGCCGTGCGGTTTCTTGTTGCCGCTCTGGAAACTGGCTTCGGTCTCTTCGACGTCCGCAAGAATACGCACGCAACGTTCGTAGTAGGCGGCGCCATCCGGTGTCAGCGACAGACGGCGCGTCGTGCGATGCATCAGGCGTGTGCCGAGAAACGATTCCAGATTCTGGATGATGGTGGTGACCGAAGCGCGCGGCAGATCGAGCGTTTCAGCGGCTTTGGTAAAGCTGTTGGTGTCGACGACACGGGTGAACACTTGCATGGCCTGGAGACGGTCCATGACTAACCTCCGATAAGGGGCTGGCTGCCCGCGATCCCAACCGAATATGCAGCACATGCAGACGCAGCGCACTGCGCGAGATCAGCCCCAGATCAGGCGGGGCTTGAATTCGATTGTTTGGGCGTACCGAATTGTGTTGCCGGATTATAGGCATTTATTTAGAAGTCTGCCGAACCCACAATTCGCACCATCGAGTTCTATGCGCATTGCGCCGTTCCTCATGGATGCATTCAAACCGCCGTACTCCTTTGTCCCGCCTGGCGTTGCCCGGGTGGATGACGATCACGCGTCGATCGACACGACCGACGTGACGATCGAGGGGCACGCGCAGGACATTACGTTGCGTCTATATCGCAAGGCCGGAAAAAGCGCGCTGCCGGTACTCCTTTATTTTCATGGCGGTGGCTTTGTGCGGGGTTCGCTCGCGCATGCGGACATCGCCGCGCGTTATTTCGCAGAACACTTACCGGCGTTAGTCGTTTCGGTGGGTTATTCGCTGGCGCCGCGCTTCCCGTTTCCCGCTGCGCCTGAAGATGCTCACCGCGCTGCGCTGTGGGTGCAGACCCGTGCCCGCGCGTTTGGCGGCAATACCCGGCATATCGGTGTTGCTGGCCATGACGCGGGCGGGCAATTGGCGAATTGCCTGGCGTTCATCGGGCGCGATCGCGGCGATGTCCGGATTGGTGCACAGGCGCTGTTCGGGCCAATGCTCGATCCGAGCCTGACGCGCCTTGGCGACGAGCAGCGGCTCGGCTCGGATATCACCGCCAAGGAATGCGCCGCGTGTTATCGCGCGTACCTGCCGCAAGCGTCGCAGCGCATGCACCCATATGCGGCGCCGCTCGAGTCGGCGCGACTCGCGGGCTTGCCCGCGACGCTGATTGCAACTGCGCAAAACGATGTACTGCATGTCGAAGCCGAAAAGTACGCCAGCAACCTGATCGATGCAGGGGTGCTGACGCAGGTGGTCCGTTTTCCGAGCGTGTCGCACGCCGAGCTTGCCAATCATCCGGCGGCCCTGCAGGAGGCTGTGCGCTTTTTCCAGTGGCGTTTCGATGCGCGCGCCCACCGATAAACCCCAATTAATCCAACCAACAATACCCGGGAGTTACTTCATGTCTATCTTTTCTACATCGCGCCATCGTGTGGCGCTAGCGGTTCTGAGCGTTATCGTGATTGCGGGGCTGGGCACGTTCGGCGCGATTCGCGTTGATGCAAGCTCGCCTGCGCATGCTGCGCCGACTATCGTGCCGGAAGTCGATGTGGCTGCCGTGATCGACAAGACCATCACTGACTGGCAGAGCTATTCGGGGCGTCTGGAAGCGGTCGAGAAGGTACAGGTGCGTCCCCAGGTGTCAGGCACCATCGTGTCGGTGAATTTCAAGGACGGTGCGCTCGTCAGGAAGGGCGATACGCTCTTCGTGATCGATCCGCGTCCGTATCAGGCGGAAGTGGACCGGACGGCTGCGCAACTGGCGGCGGCTCAGGCTCAGGCCGGATACACGCAAAGCGACTGGGAACGCGCGCAGCGGTTGATTGGCGATAACGCCATTGCTAAACGCGACTACGACGAGAAGCAGAACGCTGCGCGCAGCGCTAGCGCCAACGTCAAAGCCGCGCAGGCCGCGCTCGAAACCGCGCAGATCAACCTCGGCTATACCAAGGTCGAAGCGCCGGTATCGGGCCGTGTGTCGCGGGCTGAAATCACGTTGGGCAACGTGGTGTCGGCTGGTGCCAGTGCGCCGCCGCTCACGACCCTGGTGTCGGTCTCGCCGATCTACGCGTCGTTCGACGCCGATGAGCAGACCTATCTGCAATACATCGGCCGCGAGAAGGACGGCACCAAGGTACCGGTGCAACTCGGACTCGCGGATGAGTCGGGCTACTCGCGCACTGGCGTGATCGATTCGGTCGATAACCAGCTCGATACCTCGTCCGGCACGATCCGCGTGCGCGCGCGCTTCGATAACGCGGACGGCACGCTGATTCCGGGCCTGTATGCACGTATCAAGGTGAGCGGCAGTGCGCCGCATGCGGCGCTACTGATCGATGATGCCGCGGTCGGCACCGATCAGGACAAGAAGTTCGTGTTCGTAGTCGACAAGAGCGACCAGGTCGTCTACCGCGAAGTGCAGGTCGGTGCAATGCAGGGCAACCTGCGGGTCGTCAAGTCGGGTCTGCAAAGCGGTGAGCGGATCGTTGTGAACGGTACGCAGCGCGTTCGTCCGGGTGAGACCGTTCGCGCTCATGCAGTGCCGATGAACGGCGACGACGATTCAGACAGCGCGTCGGTCGCACAGACGCAAGGCCGCGCCAAGGCGCAGAAGAACTCGTGAGCCGCGTGCGTCACGGGTTTCCTCTGCGCGCCGCTGCCCAGCGCTTCAATTTCAAGAGCCTCTCATGAACATATCCAAATTCTTCATCGACCGGCCGATCTTTGCGGGTGTGCTATCGGTCCTGATCCTGCTGGCGGGCGTCATTTCGCTCTTCAAGCTGCCGATCTCCGAGTACCCGGAAGTGGTGCCGCCTTCGGTGGTGGTGCACGCCCAGTATCCGGGTGCGAACCCGAAAGTGATCGCCGAAGCCGTGGCGTCGCCGCTCGAAGAGCAGATCAACGGCGTCGAAAACATGCTGTATATGCAGTCGCAAGCGAACAGCGACGGCAATTTGACGCTGACAGTGACGTTCAAGCTCGGCACCAATCCCGATCTAGCGACGCAACTGGTGCAGAACCGCGTCAATCAGGCGCTGCCGCGTTTGCCTGACGACGTCCAGCGTCTGGGCGTGACGACGATCAAGAGCTCGCCGACGCTGACGATGGTGGTCCACCTGATCTCGCCGAACAATCAGTACGACATGACGTATCTGCGCAACTACGCGGTGCTGAACGTCAAGGACCGGCTCGAACGGATTCAGGGTGTGGGCGAAGTGCAGTTGTGGGGTTCGGGCGATTACGCAATGCGCGTGTGGCTCGATCCGCAGAAGGTGGCGCAGCGCAACCTGACGGCAACGGACGTGGTCAATGCGATCCGTGAGCAGAACATCCAGGTGGCGGCCGGTCAGATTGGTTCGTCGCCTTCGGTGCCGGGCACGCAGTTGCAGTTGTCGGTGAATGCGCGCGGCCGTCTGCAGACGACGGAAGAGTTCGGCGATATCGTCGTGAAGACTGCACCGGATGGCGGCGTGACCTATCTGCGCGATATCGGGCGTATCGAACTCGCAGCTTCTGAATATGGCCTGCGTTCGTTGCTCGACAACAAGCCGGCGGTGGCGCTTGCCATCAACCAGGCACCGGGCGCGAACTCACTCGCCATTTCGGACCAGGTGCGCGAGCAGATGAAGGAGCTGAAAGAGGACATGCCGGCGGGTGTCGATTACAAGATCGTCTATGACCCGACGCAGTTCGTGCGCTCCAGTATCGAGGCGGTGATTCACACGCTGCTTGAAGCGATTGCGCTGGTGGTGATCGTCGTGATCGTGTTCCTGCAAACATGGCGCGCGTCGATCATTCCGTTGATCGCGGTGCCGGTGTCGATCGTCGGGACGTTCTCGCTGCTCCTGGCCTTCGGCTTCTCGATCAATGCGTTGTCGCTGTTTGGCATGGTGCTCGCCATTGGGATCGTGGTGGACGATGCGATCGTGGTGGTGGAGAACGTCGAGCGGAATATCGAAAGCGGGTTAAGTGCGCGTGACGCAACTTACAAGGCCATGCAGGAAGTGAGTGGGCCGATTATCGCCATTGCGCTCACGCTGGTGGCTGTGTTCGTACCGCTCGCATTTATGACGGGTTTGACGGGGCAGTTCTACAAGCAGTTCGCAATGACCATCGCGATCTCGACGGTGATCTCGGCGTTCAACTCGCTGACGCTGTCGCCGGCGCTCTCGGCGATGCTGCTGCGCGGCCATGACGCAAAGCCGGACTTTCTGACGCGTGTGATGAACCGCCTGCTGGGCCGCTTTTTCAAGGGCTTCAACAAGGTGTTTCATCGCGGTTCGACGGCCTATGGTCGTGGTGTGACCGGGGTATTGCGTCGCAAGGGCGGCATGCTGGCGGTCTACGCCATCCTGCTCGGCGCGACGGTGCTGATCACGCGCGTGGTGCCGGGTGGCTTCGTGCCTGCGCAGGACAAGGAATACCTGATTGCGTTTGCGCAATTGCCGAACGGTGCGTCGCTCGACCGTACCGAGAAAGTGATTCGCGACATGAGCGCAATTGCGTTGAAGCAGCCGGGTGTGGAGAGCGCGGTCGCCTTCCCGGGTCTCTCGGTGAACGGCTTCACCAACAGTTCGAGCGCGGGCATCGTGTTCGTCACGCTCAAGCCGTTTAAGGAGCGCGGTAACAAGAGCCTGTCGGCGGCTACGATTGCCGGTGCGCTGAACCAGCAGTACGGCGCGATCAAGGACTCGTTCGTCGCAGTGTTTCCACCGCCACCCGTGTTGGGGCTCGGCACGCTGGGCGGCTTCAAGATGCAGCTGGAAGATCACGGTGCGGTTGGCTACGCCGAGTTGAACAAGGCAACCGAGGCGTTCATCAAGAAGGCAGCGACAACACCGGAGCTGGGACCGACGTTCTCCAGCTATCAGATCAACGTGCCGCAACTGAACGTCGATCTGGATCGTGTCAAGGCCAAGCAGCTGGGTGTGCCGGTGACGGACGTATTCGACACCATGCAGATCTATCTGGGCTCGCTGTATGTGAACGACTTCAACCGATTTGGCCGTGTATATCAGGTGCGTGTGCAGGCGGATGCGCCATTCCGCCAGCGTGCGGACGACATCCTGCAACTGAAGACACGTAATGCTGCGGGCGACATGGTGCCGTTGTCATCGCTGGTGACAGTGACGCCGACCTTTGGCCCCGAAATGGTGGTGCGTTACAACGGCTATACCGCTGCGGATATCAACGGTGGTCCTGCGCCGGGTTACTCGTCGGGTCAGGCGCAAGCCGCAGCCGAACGCGTCGCAGCAGAAACGCTGCCGCGTGGCGTAAAGCTCGAATGGACCGACCTGACGTATCAGCAGATCATTGCCGGCAATGCGGGCATGTGGGTGTTCCCGATCAGTGTGCTGCTGGTGTTTCTCGTGCTGGCCGCGCTGTATGAAAGTCTGACGCTGCCGCTCGCGGTGATCCTGATTGTGCCGATGAGTCTGCTGTCCGCACTCACTGGCGTATGGCTCACCCACGGCGACAACAACATCTTCACGCAGATTGGCTTGATGGTGCTGGTGGGGCTGGCGTCGAAGAACGCGATCCTGATCGTCGAGTTTGCACGCGAACTCGAACATGATGGACACACGCCGCTGTCTGCCGCGATCGAAGCGAGCCGCATGCGCTTGCGACCGATCCTGATGACGTCGATTGCTTTCATCATGGGTGTGGTTCCCCTGGTGCTCTCAAGCGGAGCGGGTTCGGAGATGCGTCATGCGATGGGTATCGCCGTGTTCTTCGGCATGCTTGGCGTCACGCTGTTCGGCCTGATGCTGACGCCGGTGTTCTATGTCGTGCTGCGTACGCTCGCAGGCGGCAAGATCCACGTCGCGCAGAAAGACTCGCCGCACTACGCGTTGCCGGTAACGGACGCCTGAGGAGAAAAACAATGAAACGGTTTAAATCACGGTTTGGAATACGGGTTGGCGCGCTAAGCGGTTGGGGCATGGCTGCTGCGAGCGGTTTGCTGGTGGCGCTGCTCGCCGCCTGCTCGGTCGAGCCGACGTATAAGCGTCCGGATGTGGATACGCCGACGGCATTCAAGGAAGCGCCGACTATCGCGCCACAGGACGCGGGCACGTGGAAGCAGGCGCAACCCTCCGACGATGCGCTTCGTGGCGAATGGTGGACGATTTTCGGTGACTCGACGCTCAACGATCTGGAACAGCAAGCTGCGGCGGCTAACCAGGATCTGAAGGCGGCAGCGGCGCGCGTCGAGCAGTCGCGTGCGTTGCAACAGTCGGCTCGCTCCGACTGGTTCCCGAAACTCGACGCGGGTTTTGGGCCGACGCGTGAGACGGCGTCGCCGGCCTCGCAATTCCTGCCGCAAAGCAGTGGCTCGGAAACCACCACCTTGTGGCGCGCTCAAGGCACCGTGTCGTACGAGGCGGACCTGTTTGGGCGTGTTAGCTCGAACGTCAACGCGGCGCATGCAGATGAACAGCAGAGCGAAGCGTTGTTCCGCTCGGTGCAACTCTCGCTGCAAGCGGATGTGGCGCAAGACTACTTCCAGTTGCGTGAACTTGATACGGATCAGAACCTGTATCGCCAGACGGTGAGCCTGCGCGAGGATACGCTCAAGCTGATCCAGCGACGCTTTAACGAAGGTGACATCAGCGAACTGGATCTCGCGCAAGCGCGCAATGAACTGGCGAGCGCGAAAGCGGATGCGGTGGGCGTGGCACGTCAACGTGCGGCGGCCGAGCATAGCCTTGCGATTCTGCTGGGCAAACCGCCGGCGGATTTCTCGTTCCCTGAGACGCCGCTTGTGCCGGTTACGGCTCGTGTGCCGGCCGGGTTGCCGTCCGCGCTGCTCGAACGTCGGCCGGATATTGCGGCGGCAGAGCGCTCGATGGCAGCGGCCAATGCGCGGGTGGGGCTGGCGAAGTCGGCGTTCTTCCCGAAGCTCGATATCACCGGCGCGTTCGGGTATGAATCGGCGACGCTCGGCGACCTCTTCATGTGGTCGAGCCGTGCCTTCCTGCTGGGACCGCTTGCCGGGACCGCGTTGACGGTGCCGCTGTTCGACGGCGGCCGTCGCAAGGCCAATCTGGCTCAGGCGCGCGGCAAGTATGACGAGGATGTCGCGCAGTATCGTGAGCAGGTGCTGGTCGCGTTCAAGGAAGTCGAGGACAACCTCGCCGATCTGCGTTTGCTCGACGATCAGATTCAGGCGCAGAACGATGCGGTCAATGCATCGCAGCGTGCTTCGCATCTGTCGAAGACGCAGTATCAGGAAGGGCAGGTGAGCTACCTGGATGTGATCGATAGCGAGCGGCAAGTGCTGCAGTCGCAGTTGCAGTCTAGCCATCTGACCGGCGTCCAGGCGGTCTCGACCGTGAACCTGATTCGCGCGTTGGGCGGCGGCTGGGGGGATGTGCCGGCTGACACGCCTGCGGTTGCGGCGGCACCGGCAGCAACGTCGGCACTCGGCGCAACGAGCGCAACGGTGGCGACCGCGGGAACGCAGCAGGTGGCGAAGCAATAACCGTCCGCGTTTTGCGGTAGATGGGCACGAGGCGACCGCCGCCTCGTGCCCCGATGTCAGACCGACCGCACAACTGCGTCACCACCTCCGCACCCAAGGAGACAGGGGCGGCCTTGATTCGTGTCCAAACCATGGGTAACGGCGCGGTGGGCGAGTTGCTGGTAGCAAGCCGGGTGGTATTGAGCGTGAGCTGAAGCACGGCAGCGGCCGGTCTAAAGCCTGTTTCAAACGGGAAAGTTCAGAGGGGAAGTGCAGACGCGCCGCTATCGCGTGGGGGGAAGGTTGCCAATCGGTCGACTCAGGCGTCGACCATGCATCAACTCACGAGCCAACCGGATAGCGTTGGCTCAAGCGGGTAGTTCAGGCAGGTCAGGCGGATAAAGCGGTGAATCAGGCAGCTTCTGCGATTTGCGCTGCTTCGAGCGCTTCTTGCGCTTCCAGCTTGGCGGCAGCCGCGGCCTTTTTGGTCTTGCCGGCGCGCGAAGGCGGCTGGCAGGCACCACACACGACGTTGTGCTGCAAATCGTGCCGATGGGCCACGAATTTACCGCTGCAACGGCAGCAAGGCGTCAGTTGCAGGATATCGGCGTCGAAGAAACGCACGAGAGTCCACGCCCGCGTCAGATCCAGCACGGGTTCCGTGTTGGTGTGCTGGCAATGTTCCAGATACAGCCGGTAACCCTTGGTGAGCGCATCCAGATGCGAGCAACGCGCTTCTTTCTTCAGGAACAGGTACGTGTTGTAGAACAGCGATGCATGGATGTTGGCCAGCCACGTCATGTACCAGTCCGCCGAAAACGGCAGCATGCCCTTGGGCGGCGATACGCCCTTCACTTCACGATACAGACGGATCATGCGGTCGCGCGAAAGCGTCAACTCGCTTTCAAGCACCTGCATGCGTGCGCCGAGTTCGATCAGCGCGATCGCGCGGAATACTTCCTGCGCATCTTCGGTCAAGCTTCGCTTGAGCATCGCGGTCACCTGTATTAAGCGAACTGCTCTGCGGGCTGGCCTGCAAGCAGGATAGCCGCGTGGGTCGGCGAAACTTCTGCGTGCTTTGACGTTTGCGTCAATGCCGACAGCATCGTGTGATCGTTGAAGCGGAAAAAACAGAGAAGCTGGTCGGAAGAGGCCAGTTTGACGATTTGCGCGAGCGACAGCCCGGCAAGCAAATCGGCCAGTTCCGACGACAGGCCCAAACGGAACATCCCGATGGGTTTGTCCTCGCGCAACATACGTTGTGCGAGCATGATGTAAGACAAATTGATCTCGCGGATCGATTCCCGCGTCTCGCTGCTACGGTCCATTTTGTGTGTTTCCGAAGCCCCGAATTGCTAGTGTCGGCTATTTTTTTTGCCGTTATGCTCTTGTGCCCCCGCCGGACTTCAAATCCTCCGACGATTTGCTACTTCTGATGCCGGTCCTGACTGTTTGATACAAGGTGTTACATCTCGTAACACCTTGGAAGCAATTGTATGAACACGAATTCAGGAAAGCAATACCATCTCAAAAAAATATCTCACAAAAATACAACAATTTTCGGTAAGACTTTCACGGTCCCGTAATACGCCGGACGAGAGGCCCGCCAATCCGTATTCCGACGCCGTCGTTGCCCGCTATCCCTTGCACGACGGGGGGTAGCGAAATTGATGTGAGGAAACGGTCTGATTCTAAGTAATTACGCTAATACGCGATTGACCTGGAAAGGTAAAAGAAAGGGTGCCAAATTTTCAGTAATAAATACTGACTGCGGTGATGCTTTTCGGGGCCGCATCCGTATGTAACATCCTGGTGCAGCCCCAGTTACAAACTCGCCGCCATTTGTAACGGGTGAGGGGGAGAAGAGGTTGACCTGCGAGATTGGATAGTGAAATTGGCGGGGTAATTACGGATGACCGGGTGATGGGAGGTCTCGCTGCTCAAGCTTTCCTCGCCTACGTTACAAATCGGGCGGGCTGCCTGACACACTGCCAATAAATCAAACAGCCATTTGACAACTCCACGCAAAGTGGGCGTTTCAGGGTGATATCAGCCGTTTCGCCGCACTTCGCAAGACTCACAAGAAACGAGCCATCATGTCCGCATCATGAAATTGACCGTTAATGCATAGCGCCTCAATTTCACGGCCGTAATGGCGAAAACCAAGGCTCTCATATAGATGACGGGCGGGCTCGTTGTTACTGGACACCAGTAACTGAATTTGCCGCAACCCTTGCACCTGGCCGCCGAGCGCCAACAGCTCCATCAGCAGAGCCCGCCCGACGCCGCGGCCCGCCGCTTCTAACGCGACATACATGCCGACCACCGACGCCTTGTGCCGTTGCTTGAGCGACTGATTCCGGACGAGTCCGACGGTTCCAATCATCTCGCCGTCCTGCGTGTGGTATTCGCTGCCGTCCTTCGCCCTGGATTCGTGGTTGAACATGCCGAACGCGCCGAGGATGAAGTTGCCCTCGGCCGCATGCCTGCCTTCGAGCATGGCGTCGTGTTGCGCGGGTCCCTTTGCCAGCGCTTCTTCATAGCTTTGACCAAACGACTCGGGATGCTCCTGCAAACCGCGCAGGCGAAGTTGGAAAAACGCGTCACGGTCGGCGGGATTGAGTAGCCGGATCAGCGGGGCGCGGTGCATCGGGATTACTCCAGTGAAAGGGTGTTGCGCAGCTTAAGCGGGGCGCGCGCCGATTGCCAGTTTGCCGCTGTCCCCGCTATTGCCATTATTGGCCGGGCGCCTCGCCAGCGGACGCTTCAGCGTACGCGCGTAACGCCGCGGCGGTTTGCGGATCGGCGGGGAAGAAGGCTTCGATGGCGAGCTCGGAAAGCGTCACATCGACGGGGGTGCCGAACACCGTGGTCGTGCTGAAGAACGACAGCACACCCAACGGCGTACGTAGACGCAGCGGCACTGCAATCTGGTTCAGCGCGGCGTTGCCGTCTTCCTGCTCGGTCTGCGCGCCTGGCGGCGTCGGGTAGGCGGTAAGTTCTTCGCGCAGAGCGGCGAGCGTGCCGTCCCCGCTGACCTCGATTTGCCGCTGCAGCCGCGCCAGCACATGAGCGCGCCACGCGTGCCAGTTGACGATGGACGACGCGATGCCCTCGGGATGCAGGCTCAACCGCAACGCATTGACGGGTGCCGCAAGCAAGGCTGCGCTCGCAGCGCCGACCAGCGGCGCGAGGGCACCGTTGGCGGCGACGATGGTCCAGTGCCGGTCGATCGCGAGCGCGGGATAGGGCTCGTGACCCTTCAGCACCAGCTCCACCGCTTCGCGCGCCGCCGCGAGCTGCGGGTCGCTCAACGGCCGCTCGCGAAAGAGCGGCGCGTATCCAGCTGCTTCCAGCAAGGTATTGCGGGCCCGCAGCGGCACGTCGAGACGTTCGGCGAGATGCATCACCATCTCGCGGCTCGGCAGCGCGCGGCCCGATTCGACGAAGCTCAGATGGCGCGTGGAGATGTCCGCTTCCGTCGCCAGCAGTAACTGACTCATCCGGCGCCGCTGCCGCCAGTCGCGCAGAAGTTCGCCGACGGGGCGGCTGGCCGTCGGGGAGGCTTGAGGTTGGGAGAGTGTGCTCATGCTGATGATCATAGCGAAAGCACGCACGCAATCCATTACCTCCCAGGTAAAGGGCAGCGAAACATAGGGCAGTGAAACATAGGGCAGTGAAACGCCCTCATCAGCAGACGCTCGTTCGACGGAGCGCTTCTCATCGCCTGGCATCGCTTCGGAGAGTCCCGCCGCCGGTCGGCTCGCATTTTCAGCCGCCAGACGCAAGTGCTACTTCCCTTCGCCAACACATTCAATTTTCTGCCTTCGTGGTTTGACGTGATGCCGCGCGGGAGGTGGATGCGTTCCACAGCATGTGCCAGCATTGCATTGTGGAAGTTGAATTGTCACTGTCGATGCAGGTGGTGGAACTGGAGCCGCAAGATAGGGCGCCCAATAGAACGGATACCTTATCGTGCCGCCTGGCAGCTCACCGCCGCTTCGATGAAGTGCCAGAATTCCAGCCCCGAAGGTCCCGCCGACTCCCAATATGAAGAAGAGGACGGAAGCCGCACTCGTCCATCTGATGCTCGGCAGGTACGTGTCCCACCAAAGTGGGGGCCGGTCGGCGCGACCCAGGCGACCCGTTAGCGCCAAAAGTCCAAGGACTCCGAAAAATATCGCCGCAAAGAACGAAGTCCATATTGCATCGATCAACAACGGCGGTAGATCCAAAACCAGATCTTTGGCGAACGTGATCTCAAATCCGAGCAGCACAGTCGAAAGAGTGAGAACCTGCTTAAGACTGTCGCCCGCAGCGGTGTAGGCGGCTTGTGTCCGGGTGTCCACCGTAACCTGTGTCTAAGAGAACGGCCAAAAGTGCGGGAACCTCAGCCTTGCAGCCGCGAGGTCATCTCTGCTGATATCCCATTTGCCTGCCGCAAGCGCTTGCCGCTGGGCCTCGTCCAGAAACTCTCTTAGATCATCCACGGCTGCCTGATAAACACGACGTCCCGGATCGACGCCGACATCCGCCAAACGTTGAATCCCAAGCTCGACCATCGTGTCGATTTCCGTTCGGGCCGCGGAATCGAATGGGTACAACTGGACAAGATCGGAGAAGTCGTTCGGGAGCAGATAAAGGGTCGACATCGCCTTTCTCGTTGTTGCCAGGCTTATTGAAGGGAAGTCTGTCTCAGTGCAGGCAATAGACAGCTCGCATTGCATGCGCGAGCATTGGCCTTTGATTAGCGTAGTCAATCTTTTTCAAACTGCAAGGATCGAAAGCACACGTGTCCGAGGTCGTCGAACACATCTCCTTTGCGAATTTCACTCGATCTCTGTGCGATTCCATTACCTCCCAGGTAATCGACGCGCAGCGCCGTATCGACGAACCTTCAGTCCGAGCCCGCCACAAACACCCCTGTTTGCCGTGCGCAGCGCTCACTCAATCCACTCAGGCAGGCAAGGCCAACGAAGCCGCCGGGTCCACTGAAGGAGTCTGTGATGAACACGCATACCGATCTGATCGACCGCTACTTCGACGCATGGAATGAAACCGACGCGGGACGCCGGCGCGAGCTGATCGCCTCGACATGGAGCACGAACGCCGCGTACCTCGATCCGCTGCTCTCAGGCGATGGCCACGACGGCATCGACGCGATGATTCGCGCCGTCCACGAACGCTTCCCGCATCACAGCTTCCGCCGCACGACCGAGGTTGACGGTTTCTCGAACCGGCTGCGTTTCTCGTGGGAACTGACGACGCCCGATGGCACGCCCATCGTCAAGGGTTCGGATTTCGGCGTGGTCGATACCGGCGGCCGTCTGCAAGCGGTGACCGGTTTTCTGGACTCGACACCCGGCGCCGAGTGAAACCGCTCGCTTTCACACTGCAGGAACAGCTTGCATGGGACCAGAGTAAGCGCTCAAGCGCCAACTCTGGTCGACATAGGAGAACAGATCATGAACGAGCCCCATGCCGCAGGTTGCGTGGCGCTGCTGATGCTCACGCGTGTGCTGGCCGCGCTCGAAGGGGCATCCACCACGATTGCCGGCTTCGCCTTGTTCGCGGGCGCGCGTGCCTTTACCTTTACCGCGTTGCTCGCGTGGCGTGAACCGGTACTGGGCGGTGCGGGACTCGTCTTGCTGGGATTGATTGGCTGGTTGCGCTGGTCCTGGCGCGGCGGGTGCGGCCAGGACCAGCGCTCCTAGACCAGCGTCTTTACATCGGCGGCGCGACGCCGTCCTTTTCGACTACTACGCGCTGCGCGACGAACGAGCCTTGCGAGGCAGGCGTAGCCACCACAAACACCTTCTTGCCGGCGACCAGATCCGTGCGCGCAGCCGGCACGAATGTCACGATAGGCACATTGGCCGGCACCGTCACCACGTTATTGCCGCCCTTGTACGACAGCTTCAGATCGCGGCCGCTGGTGCCTTGAACTACGGTATCGACATTGGCATTCGTCATCGAACTGTTCGGACCGAGGTCCCATGCATAGTGACCTTCGCCAGTGCCGCGCGCGCTTTCCGGAAACACCACGACTTCAGTGGCGGTCAGCTTGCCGTCGGTGCCGGTCGTGGCGGCGGTGCCGATGAACGATCCCGGTTTGATGTCTTCGAGTTGCATGGATTTGACGGCCGAGACGCCGACCGTCGGTTGGACGTCAATCGAGACGGTGTCGCCGCTGCGACGATGCACCATCAAGGTATCGCCATTGAGCGAGACGATCTCGCCGCGGATGCGCGCCGGCTTGACAGCAGGCGTCTGGGCAAGGGCGGCGCCGGCAAAGGCGAGCGTGGCAAGCGTGACGCCGAGTTTCAGGCGGATAGACATAGATGCTCCGTGAAAGAAATGCGAAATGAAGAACGGACTACGAAAGGATGGACTGCGAACGAATTAACTGCATTACAGGATTGAGCGCATCAGGAACCGCCAAACCAGTTGTAGCCCTGGTTCTCCCAATAGCCGCCGGGGTATTCGTTCGTCACGCTGATCGCGACGATATGCTTCGGATTCTTGTAGCCGAGTTTGGTCGGCATACGCAGCTTCATTGGGAAGCCGTATTTGGGCGGCAATATCTGGCCGTCGTAGGTAAGCGTAAGCAGCGTCTGCGCGTGCAGCGCAGTGGGCATGTCGATGCTGGTCCAGTAGTTGTCCGCGCAATGCAGCGAGACGTAGCGTGCCGTTGTGTCGGCACCGGCACGCCTGAGGAAATCGGCAAAGCGCACACCGCCCCATCGTCCAATCGCGCTCCAGCCTTCAATGCAGATGTGACGCGTAATCTGATCCTGCTGCGGCAGCGCGTGCAACTCGTCGAGCGTCCACACCCGTTTGCCGGTCGCGAGCCCGCCTACCTGCAGGCGGTAAGTGCCGGCGTCCACATCGGGCACATCGTCGATGTCGTAAAACGCGTTGAACGGAAACGGCCGCGTGATCATCGACTCGGGGTAAGTCGGTGCCATCCGGTTCGGGTCGAATAGCAACGCCTGCACGTCGTCATTGAAAAACGACATCTTGCGCAGCATCGTGTTCACCGACTTGTCATTGCTCAGATCGCAGCCGGACAGCATCGCGATGCCGCCGAGCGTGAGGATGCGTTTGCCGAGCAGGCGGCGCGCCGGGCTTTTCAGTTCGCCGTGTGCGTCCTTGATGATAGAAGCCGCGTGAGAAGTCAGCGGCACGTTCAGCTTGTGTTTTGGTTTGCGGGCATCCATGTCTACCGTCCGCGAATCATCAGAAGCAGTGAACGCGGCACCAGCGCGACCATGACGACATGTACGACGAAGAACGCCACCAGCACGCTCATCGCGACAAAATGCACGACGCGAGCATTGTCATAGCCGCCCATCAAGGTGCGCAGCAGCGGAAACTGCACCGATTTCCACACCGCGAGCCCGGATAAAACCAGCAACGCGATGTCAACAATCACGACCAGGTAGGCCAGTTTTTGAATCGCGTTGTAGCGGGAAAGATCGCCATGCGTGAGCTTGCCGCGTAGCGCGGAGACGGTATCGCTCGCAAGCGATCTGACTGTCAACGGCAGCAACTTTCGCGTAAAGCGCCCGGAAGCAAAGTTGAGCCCGAGGTAGACGAGAAAATTCGCGACCAGCAGCCACATCACTGCGAAATGCCAGAGCAGGGCGCCGCCTAGCCATCCGCCCAGCGTGATCGCGGGGGGAAACGTCAGCGCGGGAAAAATGGGGGAGGCGTCGTACACCTTCCAGCCACTCATCACCATCAGTACAACGGCGAGCGCGTTGATCCAATGGGTGACGCGAACCCAGACAGGTTGAATCGTGGTGTGACTCACTGCGACCCCATGAGTTGGTAGCGTTTTTTGTTCGGGGCGGTGACACACACGTTTGTGTTGGCAATGTCACCACCGGCCGCGCCGAGTCCATGCATTGACGGCGATAAGTTGATAAACACAACCGGGCTCGCGTTATTCCAGGGCAAGCAACAAATTTTTTTATTGTTGATTTGGGCTGATTTTGTTGGTGAAAACACCTATGGTCTGTGGAGGCAATGGCGCCCGGCGGGCCCTTTAGAGCAGTTGATCAAACGGTATATGAGGAAATGATCGTAACGCCACTTGTTACGATCCTATCAAACGATGTAGGATGATTGCGAATAAACCACCAGCCGTTGTTGTGCGACGCACAAAATCACGGACGTACCATGCCCGAAGCCCCTTCTTTTTTATCTTCATCGGTCATCGCGCTGCGAAGCTCAGTGGCCGTTCACCCGGAACGCAACCCTGGCGTGCCGTTCGACGCCTCGTGGCTCGATGGCCTGCGCGTCAATCAGTCGGCAGTCGAACGCCGTACTGCGACGCTCGGCACACGGCGCACGGTCAAGAAAGACGCCCAGGCGGCGTGGCTCTTGAAAGCCGTGACCAACATCGACCTCACCACGTTGAATGGCGACGACACTGAGGGCCGCGTGCGGCGCCTCTGCGCAAAAGCCCGTCAGCCGGTGCGTGCCGATATCCTCAGTGCGCTCGGTATGCCGCCGAACTCGATTACGACCGGAGCGGTGTGTGTCTATCACCGTTTCGTGGCTGCCGCCGTGGATGCGCTGGATGGCAGCGGCATTCCGGTTGCTGCGGTCTCGACAGGCTTCCCAGCGGGCTTGATTCCGCATCCGCTCAAGCTCAAAGAGATCGAAGCGTCGGTCGCCGACGGTGCGCAAGAGATCGACATCGTCGTGACACGCGAACATGTGCTCACCGGCAACTGGCAGGCGCTCTATAACGAAATGCGCGATTTCCGCGCGGCCTGCGGCCCGGCGCATGTGAAAGCGATTCTTGCTACCGGCGATATCCGCACCTTGTCCAATGTGGCGCGTGCGTCGATGGTCTGCATGATGGCCGGTGCGGATTTCATCAAGACGTCCACCGGTAAGGAAGGCACGAACGCCACGCTGGATGTCTCGCTGGTGATGGCGCGGATGATCCGCGAATACTACGAACGTACCGGCATCCTGATTGGATTTAAACCAGCCGGGGGTGTCTCCACTGCGAAGTCCGTGCTGACGTATCAGATCCTCATGAAAGAAGAGCTGGGTCGCGCGTGGCTCGAACCCGAGTTGTTCCGGATTGGTGCGTCGAGCCTGCTGGCCGATATCGAACGCCAACTCGAACACTACGTGAGCGGTCGTTATTCCTCCTTTAACCGTCACCCCGTTGCCTGAGCAGATCGATCCCATGAGCGTAGCCGAATATTTTTCTTCGATGGAGTACGGTCCCGCACCGGAGGACGATCAGCCCGCGCGGGCGTGGCTCGCGCAGCACGAGTCGAGCTTCGGGCATTTCATCAACGGAGCATGGCATGAGCCGGCCTCGGGCGAGCGTTTCGAATCGCACGAACCGGCGACGGGTCAACTGCTCGCGAAGATCGCCCAGGGCACCGAGGCCGACGTGGACGCGGCCGTTGCAGCCGCACGCGCCGCGCAGCCTGCATGGCTCGCACTTGGCGGCGCGGGTCGTGCCCGACATCTATATGCACTCGCTCGTATGGTGCAGCGGCATAGCCGACTGTTCGCCGTGCTTGAGGCACTCGACAACGGCAAGCCGATTCGTGAGACGCGTGACATTGATGTGCCGCTCGTCGCGCGCCACTTTTTGCATCACGCCGGTTGGGCGCAGTTGCAGGACAGCGAGTTTGCCGACTTCACACCGCTCGGTGTGGTGGGTCAGATCGTGCCGTGGAATTTCCCGCTGCTGATGCTTTCGTGGAAAATCGCACCGGCGATCGCCACAGGCAATTGCATCGTATTGAAGCCCGCTGAATACACGCCGCTCACAGCCCTGTTGTTTGCTGAACTGGCGCATCGCGCCGGTTTGCCGGCTGGTGTGGTGAACGTCGTGACCGGCGACGGCCGCACGGGCGCCTCGCTCGTCGAACATCCTGATGTCAACAAGCTGGCCTTTACGGGTTCCACGGAAGTGGGCCGCCAGATTCGCTCGGTGACGGCAGGCTCGGGAAAGTCGCTGACGCTCGAACTCGGCGGCAAGTCGCCGTTCATCGTATTCGACGATGCAGATCTCGACGGTGCTGTCGAAGGCGTAGTCGACGCCATCTGGTTCAACCAGGGGCAGGTGTGTTGCGCCGGTTCGCGTCTGCTGGTGCAGGAAGGCATCGAAGCGCGTTTCATCGAAAAGCTCAAGCGTCGCATGGCAACCTTGCGGGTGGGCTCGTCGCTCGACAAGAGCATCGATATCGGCGCGATTGTCGATCCGGTGCAACTGGAGCGGATTGAGTCGCTGGTGGAAGCAGGCCGTCGCGAAGGCTGCGCGGTGTGGCAAGCATCGGATGCACCGATGCCTTCACAAGGCTGCTTCTATCCACCGACGCTCGTTACCGGTGTTGCGCCCGCTTCGTTGCTGGCGCAGGAAGAAATCTTCGGCCCTGTGCTGATAACGATGAGCTTTCGCACGCCTGACGAAGCGGTTTCGCTCGCCAACAACACGCGTTATGGCCTCGCCGCCAGCGTGTGGAGCGAGACCATCGGCCGCGCGCTCGATATCGCGCCGCGCCTCGCGAGCGGTGTGGTGTGGATCAACGCCACCAACCTGTTCGATGCCGCTGTGGGATTTGGCGGCTATCGCGAGTCGGGTTATGGACGCGAAGGCGGGCGGGAGGGCATTTACGAATATCTGAAGCCGCGCGCCTGGCTTAAGCTCGCTGAGCGTGCGCCGCGCTCTGCCTTGATGCACGGTAACGGTGCGGGCTCGCATGCAGTGCAAGCGGGCCGCTCCAACGTCACACCTATCGATCGCACCGCGAAGCTGTTTATCGGCGGCAAGCAGGTACGCCCCGATGGCGGTTATTCTCTGCCGGTGTATGGTGCCGCTGGCGAGATGGTCGGCGAAGTGGGTGAGGGCAATCGCAAGGACATTCGTAACGCTGTCGAAGCGGCGCGCGCTGCGGGAAAGTGGTCGCTTGCAAGCACGCATAACCGCGCGCAGGTATTGTTCTATCTGGCGGAGAATCTGTCGGTACGTGCTGACGAATTCGCCCGGCAACTGATGGTGCGTACCGGGGTCGATGAAGCGGGCGCGCATGCGGAAGTCGAAGCAGCGGTCACGCGCCTCTTCACCTACGCCGCGTGGGCCGACAAGTACGACGGCGCGGTGCATACGCCGCCGTTGCGCGGTGTCGCGCTGGCGATGAACGAACCGCTCGGCGTGATCGGCATTGCCTGTCCGGATGAAGCGCCATTGCTCGGATTCGTGTCGCTGGTCGGCCCGGCACTGGCGATGGGCAACCGGGTCGTCGTGCTGCCAAGCGAGGCTTGCCCGCTGACAGCAACGGATCTGTATCAGGTGCTCGAAACGTCTGATGTACCCGCCGGTGTGGTGAATATCGTCACCGGCGAGCGCGCTGCGCTGCTGCCCGCGCTGGCAAAACACGATGACGTCGACGCGCTCTGGTGTTTCGGTAGCGCGGCGGACGCGAAGATGGTAGAAGGTGCGTCGGTTGGCAACCTGAAGCGCACGTTCGTCGATCATGGCCGCCAGTTCGACTGGTTCGACCGCTCGACGGAAGGCACCGCGTGGCTGCGCCAGGCTGTGCAAGTGAAGAACATCTGGATTCCGTACGGAGACTGACCGTCTGACACGTGGACGGGCAGCCGGCCAAATGAACATGTAGGAGACACTATGCTTAAAAATCTGGACCCGCTGTTGAATGCCGATGTACTGCAGGCGTTACGCGCGATGGGTCACGGTGATGAAGTCGTGATCTGCGACGCGAATTTCCCGGGCGACTCCGTTGCGCGTGCAACGGTACTGGGCAAACTGCTGCGTCTCGACGCTGACGCAGCGCGCGCGGTTCGTGCCGTGCTGTCCGTGTTGCCGCTGGACAGCTTTGTCGATGATCCGGCCTCGCGCATGGAAGTGGTAGGCGAGCCGAACACCGTCCCTGCCGTGCAGCGTGAAGCGCAGGTTGAAGTGAATGCCGCTGAAGGGCGCGACGTGCCGTTTGCGTCGATCGAGCGGTTTGCATTTTATGAGCGGGCGAAGAAAGCGTATTGCGTGATCGCAACCGGCGAGCAACGCGGTTATGGCTGCTTTGTGTTCAAGAAGGGTGTGCTGCTCGCTGCAGACGCGCCGTTGGCTACGGAGCGCAACAAATGAGTGAGCCGTCCCGACAAGATGGGCGCGTAGTGATTCTCGGCATCTACGTGACCGATCTGACGTTCCGCGCTGAACGTATGCCGCTGATCGGCGAAACGATCGCTGGTTCGGCCTTCGCAATGGGGCCCGGCGGCAAGGGTTCGAATCAGGCGGTGGCCGCCGCGCGAGCCGGCGCCCAAGTTGTGTTCTGCACGCGTATCGGTAACGACGCGTTTGGTACGATTGCACGCTCGACGTGGGCCGCCGAAGGCATCACAGCACGCGCCACCACGGTGGAAGGCATGTCGACGGGCGCCGCGCATATTTTTGTCGACGAAACCAATGGCAAGAACGCGATCATCGTCGCGTCCGGCGCGGCTGGCACGATGAACGCCGGCGACGTGGATGCGATTGAAGCGGATATCGCCAAGGCGCAAGTGTTCGTCACACAACTGGAGCAGCCGCTTGCCGCTGCGAAGCGCGGTCTCGAAGTAGCGCGCCGCCACGGCGTGACGACGGTGTTCAACCCCGCGCCCGCAGTGCCGCTCAACGACGACATTTTCCCGCTGTGCGACTACATTACGCCCAACGAAACGGAGGCCGCTACGCTGACAGGCGTGCCCATCGAGACGGTGGACGACGCGCGTCGCGCAGCAGATGTGCTGCTTGCCAAAGGCGTGGGTACGGTAATCGTCACGCTAGGCGAGGCCGGCGCGTTGTTGCATTCGGCTTCGCAATCGGTGCTGATACCTGCATTTAAATGCGGGCGGGTGGTGGAAACTGCCGGTGCCGGCGATGGCTTCACGGGCGGTTTTGCTGCTGCGCTCGCACGCGGTGCCGATCCGGTGGATGCGATGCGCTTTGGTTGCGCGTTGGCAGGCATCTCCGTGACGCGCGCTGGTACAGCGCCGTCCATGCCGACGCTCGCCGAAGTGAATCAGGTATTGAGTCAGTCGGGCCAGCCGGTATCGGCGCAATAAGCGGTCCACTAAGGAGTCTGTCCTTACCATGAAGTCTTTGCTTGCTCCTGGAAAAATGTTCGGCGACCGGCAGCTCAACTTTTTGCTGGTGGTCAACGTAGTCGTGGTGCTGGTGGCGACCTTGCTGTCGCACGGCCAGTTTGTCGACATCGACAATCTGCAGTCGATGGGCAGCCAGTTGCCTGAGCTGGGCCTGCTGGCGCTCGGCATCATGCTTTCGATGATCTCGGGCAACGGCGGTATCGATCTGTCCGGCGTTGGTCTCGCCAATCTGTCGGGCATGGCCGCCGCGCTGATCCTTCCCAGGATCATCAGCAGCGACGCGTCGCCGGTCGCGTATACCGCAGTCTTTTGCGTGATCGTGGTGGTGGTGGGTGTGCTGGGCGGTTTCCTGAACGGCCTGGTCATTGCAAAGCTGCGGCTCACGCCGATCCTTTGTACGCTCGGCACGCAATTGCTGTTCACCGGTATCGCGGTCGTGTTGAGCAACGGCGCCTCGGTGCCGGTCGAATATGTCGATCAGCTTTCGGATATCGGCAATGGCACATGGCTTCAGGTACCGATTTCTTTCGTCATCTTTGTTGCCGCGATTATCGTGTTGGGGTGGTTGCTCAGACGCAGTCCGTTCGGCATGCGTCTTTATCTGATGGGCACCAACCCGAAAGCCGCGTTCTATGCTGGCATTCCGCGTGACCGCATGCTGATCCTCACGTACACGATGTGCGGCGTGCTCGCTTCGCTCGCCGGGCTGATCAGCGCGACGCACACGTCCAGTGCGAAATGGGATTACGGTAATTCGTATCTGCTGATCTCGATCCTGATCGCGGTGATGGGCGGCGTGAATCCCGCCGGTGGCCGTGGCCGCATCATCTCCGTGTTTTTTGCCGCGTTGGTGCTGCAATTTCTCGCGAGTCTGTTCAATCTGCTCGGCGTGTCGCAGTTCTTCGGCGATTGCGCGTGGGGCTTTTTGCTGTTGCTGTCGTTGGCGTTTGCAGGTGGCGAGAAGGTCAGTGCGATCTTCGGCTTCGCCGCGCGCCCCAGTTCGGCGGCTCCCAAACGTTAGGCGTTAGTCAGGCGTGGTGCGTGGCGAGGTTAGGTCACGCAGACAAGGTTTTAGTACGCGGCGGACATCGGGGCCCTGGATGTCCGCAACCGTGAAGCAGGGCGACATCGAAAGAAAAAAGGAGACTTGGCATGAAACTGAATCGACTGGCCGCCGCGCTCGCAGCAGGCGCTCTTGCGGTGGGCGTAATCACTGCGGCCCAAGCGGCGAATCCCGTGACCATCGTCACGGTGGTGAAGGTGACCGGGATCAACTGGTTCAACCGCATGGACGAGGGCGTCAAGCAATTCGCGAAGGACAACCCGGGCGTGACGGCCTATCAGACCGGACCGGGCCAGGCAGACGCGGCGCAGCAACTGAAGATCATCGAAGACCTGATCGCCAAGAAGGTCGATGCGCTGGCCGTCGTCCCCTACGATCCGCCGACGCTCGAACCCGCGCTGAAGAAAGCGATGGACCGCGGCATCAAGGTGGTCACGCATGAGGCGGACAACGAAAAGAACACGATGGTCGACGTCGAAGCGTTCGACAACACGGCCTATGGTGCAAACCTGAACCAGCACCTCGCCAGCTGTATGCACGACGAAGGCAAGTGGGTTGCGCTGGTGGGCTCGCTCGGCAGCCGCTCGCAGGTGCAGTGGGCCGATGGCGGGATCAGCAACGCGAAGGCCAAGTATCCGAAGATGGATCTGGTCGAGCCGAAGCTCGAAACCAACAACGATGGCGAGCGCGCCTATGAAGTTGCGAAGGAAGTGCTGCGCAAGCATCCGGACCTGAAGGGCTTCCAGGGTTCGTCGTCGCTGGACGTGATCGGCATTGGCCGGGCGGTTGAAGAAGCGGGCCTGCAAGGCAAGATTTGCGTGTACGGCACGGGTCTGCCGACTGAAGCAGGCAAGTTCCTCGAAAGCGGTGCCATCAACGGCATTTCGTTCTGGGATCCGAAGCTTGCTGGCCTGGCGATGAACAAGATCGCGTTGATGCTGATCCAGGGCAAAACGGTGCATGACGGCGACGACCTTGGCCTGCCGGGCTACAACAAGGTGACGGTGACCAAGGGTCCGGGCAAGGGCATTATCGTGCGCGGTCAGGGCTGGGTCGATGTCGACAAGTCGAACTACAAGAACTACTCGTTCTAACGCGAGTCAGTTCCTGTGTAACGGTGTGCCTGCTTCGGCAGGTGAAGGTGGCGGGCACACCTCGCAAGGAAACGCTGGGCCGCCCCAGTTTTTCGCACCGCAGTAACGCAGTAAGTCCCCTCGGGGGATTGTCCCCTCGGGTAGCCTGGCGCAAAGCGACAGGTTAGGGGCACTCTTTTTAGGTTGCGATTGGACTATGAATTCAGACGCTGCTTCCGTGCCGTTCCTGCAAGTGGTTGGCGTGCACAAGCGTTTTACCGGCGTGCATGCGCTGCGTGGCGTGAGCCTGTCGTTCCAGGCCGGGCAGATCTATCACCTGCTTGGCGAGAACGGCTGCGGCAAGAGCACGCTGATCAAGATCATCTCCGGCGCGCAGCCGCCCGATGAAGGTGAACTGATTATCGAAGGGGTATCGCACGCGAAGCTGACGGCGCTGGAGTCGCTCGCAGCGGGCATCGAGACCGTATACCAGGATTTGTCGCTGCTGCCGAACATGAGCGTGGCGGAAAACGTCGGGCTGACTTCGGAACTGGCTGCGCACAATGGCCGCTTGGCGCGTACCTTCGACACGCGTGCGCTGGCTCAGACCGCAGCACGTGCGCTGGCGGCTGTCGGCCTGCCGGGCGACGCGGATTTCCAGGACACCCTGGTCGAAGAGTTGCCGCTCGCCACGCGCCAACTGGTGGCGATTGCGCGTGCCATTGCGAGTGAGGCGAAGTTCGTCATCATGGACGAACCAACGACGTCGCTCACGCAAAAAGAAGTGGACAACCTGATCGCTGTGCTCGCCAATTTGCGCTCGCAAGGCGTGACCGTGCTGTTCGTCAGTCACAAGCTGGACGAATGCTATGCGATCGGCGGCGAAGTAATCGTGCTGCGCGACGGGCAGAAAATGGCGCAAGGGCCGATCACGGATTACACCAAGGCGCAGATCAGCGAGTTGATGACAGGGCGACAGCTGTCGAGCGAGCGGTATCGCGAAAGCGGATTCGGCGCAGAGGTCGTGCTCGACGTGAGCGGCCTCACGCGCCCGGGCCAGTTCGCTGATGTGACGTTTGCGCTCCATCACGGCGAGATTCTCGGCATAACGGGGCTGCTCGATTCGGGGCGCAACGAACTTGCACGGGCGCTGGCCGGCGTTGCGCCCGCACACCACGGCAAAATCGTGCTCGACGGCAAGCGCATTACCTTGCACACGCCCTCAGACGCCAAAGATCACCGCATTGGTTATGTGCCGGAAGACCGCCTGAACGAAGGGCTCTTTCTCGACAAGCCGATTCGCGACAATGTCATTACCGCGATGATCTCGAGCCTGCGCGACCGCTTTGGCCAGATCGATCGTGAGCGCGCCCAGGCGCTGGCGGTGGAAACCGTCAAGGAATTGCAGATCGCCACGCCCGATGTCGACAAGCCGGTGCAGTCGCTGTCCGGCGGCAACCAGCAACGCGTGCTGATTGGCCGCTGGCTGGCCATCGATCCGCGCGTGCTGATCCTGCACGGCCCGACCGTGGGTGTGGACGTTGGCTCGAAAGACATCATTTACCGGATCATGCAGCGCCTGTCGCAGCGCGGCATCGGGATTATCCTGATCAGCGACGACCTGCCCGAACTGCTGCAGAACTGCGACCGTATCCTGATGATGAAGAAGGGCCACGTCGCCAACGAATACCAGGCCGGTGATTTGCACGAAGCCGACCTTTATCACGCGCTGCTGTCGGAAGCAGCGTAGAGGACGTCACAAGCATGAACCCGCGTATGAACCAGAGCATGACCACTACTCCACCCGTCGTAGCCGTCGCACCAAAGGTCAAATCGCTCAGTCTGCGAGAGAAACTCGCGCGCCGCCCCGAGTGGTTTACTGCGGGCCTGATCGTCGTGATGTGCGTGGTTGTCGGCGCGATCAACCCACGCTTCTTCCAGTGGGCGACGCTGTTTGACACGCTGCACTCGGCCACGACCGTGTCGCTGTTCGCGCTTGGCACGCTGGTGGTGCTCGCATCGGGCGGCATCGACGTGTCGTTCACGGCGATCGGCGCGTTGACCATGTATTCCATCACCAAGGCAGTGTTCGCCTGGTGGCCCGACGAGCCATTCGCGTTGATCCTGATCACGGGTGCCGTGGGCGGCACTGTGCTGGGCTTGATTAACGGCCTGATGGTGTACCGGTTAAAAGCGCCTTCATTGATCGTGACGATCGGCACCCAATACCTGTTTCGCGGCATCCTGCTGACGTTCGTCGGCACGACGTTTTTCATGAACATTCCGCACAGCATGGACCGCTTCGGCCGCCTCCCGCTGTTCTTCTATCAAACTGCGGATGGCTTGCGCGCAGTGCTGCCGGTCTCGGTGCTGGCACTCGTACTGGCCGCGGCGGTGACATGGTGGTTGCTTAACCGCACGATGATGGGACGCGGCGTCTACGCGATGGGCGGCAGCCTCGCGATTGCGGAACGCCTCGGCTATAACCTGCGCGCGATCCACCTGTTTGTGTTTGGCTATACGGGGATGCTCGCCGGTATTGCGGGGATTCTGCACGTGTCGAATAACCGGCTGGCCAATCCGTTCGATCTGGTTGGCTCTGAACTCGACGTGATCGCCGCGGTGATTCTGGGCGGCGCGCGCATCACGGGTGGCACCGGCACGGTGGCGGGGACGCTGCTGGGGGTGGTGCTGGTCACGCTGATCAACAACGTGCTGATTCTGGTAGGAGTGCCTAGCACCTGGCAGAAAGTCATTATCGGCGCATTCATCCTGGTCGCGGGCACGCTGTTCGCGCTGCAACGCAAGAACTAGGCGGGGTTGTCGCCTGGCGTGCGGCCCGCTGTCTGGCAAACGTCAGCCAGCGGGCAGCACCGTCGACAAAGCGACGGGCAAACCAGCGCCGTGCATACGGCAGCTTCCCCTACAGCGCGTACTGCAGCGCCAGGTCGAAACCGATCACTACAAACGAGCAGGCAATCCCCGCCAGAACATTCGCGACCCTGTGTTGGAGGTCCGGATGCCGCGTGACAGCCGCGCAGGCAAGGAACACGATCTCCACGAAAATCTGCAGGCCGACGAACACCAGCATGAGCAGGAATTCATAGCCCATGTAGCGGAAGTTCGCGAAGTTCATCCCGTAGTCGAAGATCCAGTGACCGACCCGATAGGCCTCGTAGGCCAGCAACAGAATCGGAAACAGATAACTGGTCACATACGTGGGAACCGTGGCGTGACGCAGCTCAAGGTGGAAGTGGTGAGCGTGATTGGCGGTTTGCATGTCTCCTCCGTGTTTAAGGCAGTTCTGGATCAATGCATCTACTTGGACTGAAGTTCTGGCGAAAGGTGCAATCCGCTAGTGAAGTCCCCAATTTCAGCAGGGCTTACGGCGTGTGAGGTGAGGCCCGCAATTAAGCAGTGACGGTCGTCAGGTCGTTTCGTCCGCCAGGTCAGACGCGAGATCGGTAAAAATGATCATGTCCCGGGCTCAAGCCTCATGCCCAAGTGAGCGGACCTGCCGCAATTCAGGAAAGAGCTTCATCCACAAGAGCGCCACGCAAATAGTGGCCACGCCGCCCACCAGCACGGCCGGTTGCGCACCCCACCATCCCGCGGTCAGACCAGACTCAAACTCGCCTAACTGGTTCGAAGAGCCAATGAACAGCGCGTTCACCGCGCTGACGCGTCCAAGCATCTCCTCAGGCGTGCGCAACTGCACGAGCGACAGGCGCACCACTACACTAATCACGTCTGCTGCGCCGAGCACCGCCAGCGCCAGGAGCGACACGAGAAACTGGTGCGACAGCCCAAACACAATGGTCGCGACGCCGAAGACGATCACCCCGCCGAACATCGCCGTGCCTGGCCTCGTGCGCAATGGGAAGTGGGCGAACCAGATCGTCCCCGCCAGCGCACCGACAGCCGAGGCCGAGCGCAGCATGCCGAGCGCCAGCGGCCCCGCATGCAGGATGTCACGGGCGAACACGGGCAGCAGGGCCGTGGCCCCGCCAAACAGGACGGCGAAGAGGTCAAGCGACAGGGCCCCCAGAATGACCGGCTGGCGGCGGATAAAGCCAATGCCCGAGAAGACGGATTCAAGCGTCACGGGGGCACGCGTGGCGGGCTTCGCCTGCAATGAAATCCCCCGCACCATCACCGCAGCCGCGGCAAAGCCGATCATGCATGCCAGATAGGCGACGCCAGGGCCGACGCCATATAGCAGGCCGCCAAGCGCCGGTCCCACTATCTGCGCAGTCTGCCCCGCCGAGGTTGCCCACGCGGTGGCTTGGGGCAACTGGCCACGCGGCACCACGCCCGGCAGCAGGGACGACACTGCGGGCGACTCGAAGGCTCGCGCCGCGCCGACACATACAGCGAGAGCATAGATAACCGGTGCGCTCAACCAGCCTCCAAAGGTGCCCAACAAGAACATCAATGCAGCGACGGCTTCGACGCTTTGACAGATGGCGGCGATGCGCCGGCGATCGTAGCGGTCGGCAACGTGCCCGACCACCAGCGTCAATGTGAACATCGGCAGGAATTGCGCGAGGCCAAGCAGGCCGAGTGCATAGGCGCTGTGCGTGAGCGCATAGATGTGCCAGCCCATGGCCACGGCCAGCATCTGGAAGGACAGCGAAGAAAGTACGCGGGTACCCCAGAAGCGCTGGAACGGCCCGCTGCGCGGCAGGCTGAGCCGCGCTTCGTTTAAGCCGGCTCCAGGTGTTTCGCTGGAGGCTTGCTGGCGCGTCGTGGCCTGGGGTTGTGCCTGACCCAGCGCTTGCGCGTCGTCGGGCGGCTCCGTCGGTTTTGGGTTCATTGCCTAAGTTGCGTCGTAAGCGAGTGTTTGAAAAGCAGCCAGAAGCGCGTCGCGAACTGGCTTAGGGGCGTCAAGTTTAGTGCAAGCGCAACTATCCGGTACGCATGAAAGGACGGGAAAGGCATGCGAATAACCAATAGTTTTTCGGCATATTTAGAGTCCCGCCATAAAAGATGCACTGAACCTTGCCTATACCGCACTGCATAAATTGACTTCGTGAGACGCTTGTTAAGTCGTTCTGTCCGGGAGGCTAACCTGGAGGGACGGCTTTTTCCTTCACCACCCTAAAGGGGAACAAAAAATGGACCGTCTGGATATCACGCACGAAGTCGTCCGTATTTCTCAAGAACGTGACCACAAGCAGGAATCGATTGCTGTCAAACCGCTTCAGAAAGCCGAATGGATGCCGTTTACTGTTCGTATAGCGGCAAGTGAAAGCGACCTCGAGAGGGCCGTGGGCATTCGCCGTTCGGCGTATGGCCGGCATCTGCCGGAGTTCGCTGAAAAGATGACGGTTGAGGACTGCGATCGGGCGCCCGGCACGACCATCTTGCTGGCGGAATCGAAGTTCGACGGCGCGCCGCTCGGCACGATGCGGATTCAAACCAACGACTTCGAGCGACTGCCGGTGCAAAGTTCGGTGCAATTGCCGGCGTGGTGCAATTCGGGGCGTCTCGCCGAAGCAACACGCCTCGCGGTGGCCGGCGGCTCGCCGGGCCGCGTGGTGAAAGCGATGCTGTTCAAGTCGTTGTTTTTGTTTTGCGAGCAGCAGTACGTTGACTGGATGATCATTACGGCTAGATCGCCGATCGACCGGGAATATGAGGCCATGCTATTCAAGGACATATTCGGTGCTCGGGAATTCTTACCGATGTCGCACGTAGGCGGCTTGCCACACCGCGTGATGGCAGGCGAGGTCGGTGTCGCGCGGCGGGAATGGCGTGAAGCGGGGCATCCGCTCTTTAACTTCATCTTCCAGACTCGCCATCCGGACATCAATTTGCGGGGCGCCGGAGATTCAACTTTGACGCTGGACACGGTAGGATGCGATCAGGAATCAGACATCGTTGCAAGTAGCTAGTCAGATAAGCCCGGATTCCCATGTGAATCGGGTTATAAGAGAGAAAGGTGGCGGCGCGGCGGACTTGTAAGGGTAGTGCCGCAGCGTCGTCTACCACATGGTACAAAGCATCACTCGGGGAGAGTTGCAGGTATGGGTCTGTCTGGTGCTTTTTCCCGCTTCAAAGTCAGGCGCACCGGATCGTGGCTGGATCAGGCGCTGTACGGTTTTTCGGTTTATACCGTACCGGCCTTGATTGCCCTTGGAGCGCTGGTCGCTTTGGTGTTTTTGCCGCGCCAGTTCCCGGCACGGGTTGGCACGCCCATTTCTTTCACCGTATTCGACGACAAATCCGGCGCGATGACATCCGAGCAGGCGCTCTCCCGCCTCGCCAGTAGTCCGTCGGTCACCAACTTTCGTACCCGTCTTGCAGAGACGCCGATCTGGTTCGCGTTCACCGCGCCAGTCGAGACCAGCGCAAAACGCGTGAGCTCTATCGAACTTCCGTCCCGGCATGCCTCAATGGCGCAATGCTGGCGGGCCGACACGCTGGAGTCACTCGGGCGCGCGGACCGGGATGGCGCGTCTGGCCGGATGCGTGCATCGAAAGCCGGCTTCGCGTTGTTTCTTGGCCCCTTGTCGAGCCCGGAAACGCTGCTTTGCCGCAGCCAGTTCTCGGGGCCTGCGCAGCTTACCGTGGTGGGCCGGGACGTCAGCGGACTGCGCAACTCCGAACTCGACTTTGAAGAAAGCTCCGGCTTGATCGCGGGCGGCTTGCTTACTCTCTCGCTCTTCGTGTTCGTCACCGCGCTGATCAATCGTGAGTGGACCTATGTAATCTTCGCCGTCTGGCTCGTCGGCAATCTGCGCTTGTGCGCGAACGCGATGGGCTGGGACAACGAATGGCTCGACCGGGTCATTCCGGCCGGCGACCTCTCGATACTGCGCAGGCTGACCTTTGCGGCGTACTACCTGCTGACAGGCGCACTATTTAGCCAGTTGTTCCGCCGCGAACTGAAGCGAATTGGCTATGGGTGGCTGCTGCGTGCCGCTCAGTATGCGGGCCTGGCGATGCTGGTGCTGGCGTTCCCGCTGCCTTACTCGATGTTCATTCCAGTGCTGTGGGGCATAGGCGGCTTCGGCATTAGCGTGTTGATCTTCCTGTTGGCCCGGCTCATGTGGAAGGCGCGCTCGCGCACCGTGATGTGGTACGTCGCTTCGCTTGCCATCGTGCTTGTCGCAACGTTCTCCGAGGTATTGGGCGCCGCGTTCGGCATTCCGGCGTTGACCGCGGGCATCAGCCCGGTTCTTGCGGCCCTGTCGTCGAGCATGATGGCAGCATTCGCGATCGCCGAGCAGATGCGCGCCGAGCGCGAGCGGCGCCGCCGGATGCAGACCGAGTTGCGCAATACCTATGAAGTCACGCCAATCGGCCTCTTTACGCTCGATGAACGAGGGCACTTCGTGCGCGCCAATCCTGCGCTGCGTGCAATGCTCGATTTGCGCAAGGCCGAGTACCGGGAACGTCACTGGAAGGAGCATTTTGAAGCCGGTGCCTGGGGTGCGTTGCAGGCGCTGGCGCAGCGTGGCAGCGAAGGTGAGCTTGAGTTGAGCGGCGTTGAGGCGCGTGGCACCGAGGAGCGCCGCTACTCACTTAAGGCGACGCGTTCGAATGGCTTCATTGAAGGCTCGCTGCAGGATGTGACCGAACGCTCGAAGGCGCTCGAACGGCTGCAGTTTCTCGCCGAGCATGATCCGCTGACAGGGTCGCTCAACCGGCGTGGCGTTGAGCTGGCGATTGCGGCGCAAAGCGAGGAGGTGACGCCCTGGGCGCTGGCGTATATCGACCTCGATCGCTTCAAGCTCGTCAACGATCTGTTTGGACACCGTGCCGGCGATGAGGTGCTCAAGCAGGTGGCTGCGCGCACCCGTACGCTTGTGCGGCCCGAGCATGCCGTGGGGCGGATTGGCGGCGACGAGTTTATCTGCGTGATGAGCAATACGACTATCGACGATGCGATCGCGCAATGCCGCGAACTCGTCACGTTGCTCAGCGCGGCCCCGTACCAGGTGGGCAAATGCGCGTTTCAGGTGAAGGCCTCGATTGGGCTGGTGGAATGCTCGCCCGGCGTGCGTGTGCAGGACGCGCTGTCGCACGCCGATGGCGCGTGCCGTGAGGCGAAGAATGTGGCTCACGGCCATCTCGTCACCTATCGCAAGGGTGCGGCCGCCTTCGAAGAGCGCGCCAAGGAACTGATGCTGGTCGAAACGCTCGGGCAGAACCGTTTGCCGTCGGGTCTTTTTCTGGTCATGCAGCCGATCATGTCGCTCGCGGCGCCCACCGGCTCGCTCGATTTCGAAGTGCTGCTGCGCTGGCGCGCTCCTGATGGTTCGACGCTGCCGGCCGGCAAGGTTATCGTCGCCGCGGAGGAGTCGGGCAACATTGCCGCCATCGATCGATGGGTGCTGTCCTCGGTGCTTGACTGGCTTGAAGTCAATCGCGCGGCGCTGTCGAGAACCCGCTTCATCTGCGTCAATCTGAGCGGCGGTTCGCTGAACGACGAGCAGTTCATGGAGGACATCTTCGCGTTGTTCGCGCGGCATCGCTCGATTATTCGCTACCTGTGCCTCGAAATCACCGAAAGCGTCGCGCTGCACGATCTGGAGAACACGCAACGTTTCATTACCCGCGTGCATGATATGGGCGGCAAGATCGCGCTGGATGACTTCGGCGCGGGCTACACGTCGTTCAAGTACCTGAAGGATCTGTCAGCCGATGCATTGAAGATCGACGGCGAATTCATCCGCACCATGTGTGCGCATCCGGCCGACACGGCGATCGTCGAGGCCATTGTTGCGCTCGCGCGCAACCTTGGGATGCGCAGCATCGCCGAGTGGGTGGAGGATGCCGAAACGCTCGCCGCGCTCAAGGAGATCGGCGTCGACTATGTGCAGGGTTTTGTCATCGCCAAGCCGCAGGAGAGCTCGGCTATTCTTGCGGCTACTTCGGCCGCCAGCTTTATCAAGGATCCTGCTACCCAGCGCTTCGTAGACAGTCTGGTTCATCATGCCGAGCAGATTGAAGAAAGCTACGAAGCGCGTGTTCGAGCGGATCTGCACTGAGCGGTATGGGCCACACGCGAGCATTCGCGAGCGTGTGAACGACGTTGGACGGCATGTACTTGCTCGTGCTCATGGTCCGCACGTAAGCCTGAGCGCAATCTGATCCGCACCGACACTGCGTCGCGGGCCGCATGCCGCCAACTTGCGTCGTTTAATCCCGGCCGCATAGGCTCTTCGAAGATTATTTTTTACCGTATTATCGATGTCCGCGAATTCCATTTGTGTAATGGGACGAAAGACATGAAACTCGTTTGCCGGATAGATTGGTTTTCTTTTTCATTGCCATTTCATATGCGGTCGAATCTGTGCCGGGCAGTTTGTCAAACCTTATTGTTTCTCCGCAATTTCGCATTAGGCATTGCGCGTTCGGCTATTTCTCTGCCGTTTATTGGACGATAGGCGCATTACGCACTGCGTTGTTTAATCCGAACGTTGCAGGCGTGCCGCCAGGGCCTGAACCATGCGGCACGCATGTCTGAACAAGGAGCGATCAAGATGAACGTGGATATACGCGAGGCGAGCGTAGACGATGCTGAGGCCATCGCGACGGTTCATGTGTCGTCATGGCAGGCAGCTTACGAAGGGATTATTCCCGAGGCGTTTCTCAAGGACCTGTCCGTCGCTGCTCGCGCGAAGAGTTGGCGCGCCGCGCTTGAAGCAGGCAAGTTGCGCGTTCTGCTCGCATCCGTAGATGGGGCGCTCGTTGGCTGGATCGCCTTTGGCGCCTGCCGGGATGCGGATAAAGACAACGAGTGGGGCGAAGTTGAAGCGCTCTATCTGTCGCCTGGGTTCTGGGAGCGAGGCATAGGCCGCATTCTGAGCGACGCCGCGTGCCAACGGTTGCATCAGGCGGGGTATACGCAGGTCGCGCTTTGGGTGCTCGCAGAGAATCGGCGCGCGATTGCATTTTACGAGCGGATTGGCTTTGTCAGCGATCAGGCCAGCAAGGACATCGTGATCGGCGGCGCGCCTTTGACGGAGGTACGGTTTTGCCGTGGATTGACCGAGCAGTTGGCCACGCAACGGACGAATCAGGAGGCAGAGAAATGCGAGTATCGATAGTTCGATTTACCGTTGCGGCGATTTGCAGCGTCTTCGCGTGCGTCGCGATGGCCCAGAGCAGTGGAAGCGCGGGCGCCGATAAGACGGAGAAGCGGCAGACCGACGCGTTCTCGGGGGTTCGATTGGTTGGGGCTGTGGAAGGCGCATTCTCGATCAGCCCGTATACGTCGGTCACCGTGTCGGCGCCGGCCGAAGTCTTGCCGCATGTCGTCACTGCGGTGAAGAATGGTGTGCTCACGGTTGAACTCAAGGATGTTGCGTCGTTGGCCACGCCGTTGAAGGTCGTAATCACGGGCCCTTCGCTGCAAGCGGTTAGCATTGCCGGATCGGCAACGATGCGCGTCTCGGGGATCAGCGACCGGTCGCTCGCGCTTAATGTTTCCGGGTCGGGTTCGATCCTGGCGTCGGGTAGCGTAAATAAAGTCAGCGCCTCGATTTCCGGATCGGGAGACATCGACGTCAGCGCGCTTCACGCGAACGCACTGGTCGCGAATGTTCAAGGCTCGGGTGATCTGCATGGCTATGCCTCCGACTCCGCCACGGTCAACGTGATGGGGTCTGGCGTTGTCGACGTGCAAGGCAAACCTGCTGTGCGAACGGTCAACCGGATCGGCTCCGGCGAAGTGCGCTTCGAATGAACGTGAGGCGGGAATCGCGCGCCGCCCATCCCCCGAATAACGCGTTGCACGCCCCTCATTTCCCGCCATCGGGCGGGCGTCCCTTGCCGTAACCTTCATCCTTGGCGCACCCTCGTTTGGCCCGTGCAGCGGCGCAGCGGCGCCCGCGCGCAACGAGGCGTCCGGGCGCCTGAAACCCGCGTAACGGCCCGTTACCGCTACCTGATAACCGCTAACCTCAGCCACGACCCCTGATGACTTCGGCTTCGACTCTCGCGCCTTCTAGCCCCGAGCGCCTGCAAACGGCGGTTTCACTCTGCCAGGCGGGCAAATTCGCCGAGGCGCTGGCCCTGTTGCAGCCAGGATTGGACCGCACACCCGGACATCAGGACGCCGTCGGCACGGAGACCCACATCGGGGCGCTGAACATCGCAGCAGTCTGCGCACTCGGTCTGAACCAGTTGGCAGAAGCCGAAGGATTCTGGCGCCAGTCGATCGAAGTTCAACCGGATTTCATCGACGCGTACAACAACCTTGGCATCCTGCTGAAAGGCCTCAACCGGCTGGCTGAAGCCGAGGCGCTGTTTCGCAGCGTGGTGCGGCTCCGTCCCGATCAGGCGCAGGCATTTAACAATCTCGGCGCGGTGTTATATGCGCTGAAGCGCCCGCAGGATGCAGAAGAGGCTTACCGTCAGGCGCTCGCTCTGCGGGGCGATTACGCGGAGGCGCATTACAACCTCGGGATCGTGCTTTACGATTACCGCCGTTTCGAGGAGGCGGCAACCGCCTACCGCGACTCGCTGGCAGTGCGGCCCGATTGCGCCGAGGTCCATAACAACCTGGGCAACGCACTGAAGGAACTAGGCCGCTTGCCCGAAGCGGATGAGGCATACCGGCAGGCGCTGCTGATTCGCCCGCAATATCCAGAGGCGTTGAATAACCTCGCGGGTGTGCTGAAGACATTCAAGCGCCTCCCCGAGGCGGAGCTTGCCTGCCGGCTGGCGCTCGCCATTCGCGCCAACTACGCGGAAGCGCATAACAACCTGGGCAGCGTGCTGGGCGACCTCAAGCGCCTGCCTGAAGCCGAGGCATCCTACCGGCAGGCGCTATCGATCCGCCCCGACTACGCGGAAGCGCACTACAACCTGGGCATCGTGCTGCAGAACCAGGAGCGCCTGCCCGAGGCCGAGACGGCTTATCGTGAAGCAGTGCGAATCAACCCGGGCGCGGTCGAAGCGCTCAACAATCTGGGCAACGTACTGCACGCGCTCGACCGCTTGCCCGAAGCTGCTATGACGTACCGGCGAGCGCTCGCGTTGCGCCCCGAACTCGCGGAGGCCCACTACAACCTGGGCCACGTCTTTAAGGGCCTGCGGCGCCTGCCCGAAGCGGAGGCGTCCTACCGGCAGGCCATCGCCCTGCGCGACGGTTATGCCGAACCGACTTTCGCTTTGTCCATCCTCTTGATCAGCACGGGTCAATTTCACGAGGGTTGGCGGCTGTACGAGTCGCGCTATCAGATGCGTGAGTTCATCCACGGCAAGACCGCGGGCTTGCTGCCGTGTGCCCGGTGGCGCGGGGAGTCGCTCGCTGGGAAGTCGCTGCTGGTCTGGCAGGAGGACGGTCTCGGCGACATGCTCCAGTTTGGCCGCTATATCTCGCAACTGAAGGGGCTGGGCGTGACGCGGGTCGCGGTGGTCTGCATGGCCGCGCTGCGCCGTCTGTTTGTCACGATCGATGGTGTCGATGCCGTGCTCGACCACGAAACGGGTCTCGCCGGCGCGGGGGGGTACGACTACTGGACCAGCACGATGAGTCTCCCGCTGCACGTGGGCACGACCATGGAGACAATTCCATACGCCGACTATCTGCGCGCCGATCCGTCGCTGATCGAGCACTGGCGTGCGCGGCTCGGTAGCTTACCGGCTGGCCGGAAAATCGGCGTGGTGTGGAAGGGCAATGCCAGACACCACAACGATGCGAACCGGTCGCTGCCCTCGCTGGCGCTGTTGGCGCCGCTGTGGAGCGTGCCGGACGTCTGCTTCGTGAGTTTGCAAAAAGGCCAGGGGGAGGACGAGGCACAGTCTCCGCCGGCTGGCCAGCCCTTGCTGCAGCTGGGTTCGGAGGTGACGGACCTGGCGGACAGCGCGGCGATCGTCGCTCAACTCGATCTGGTGATCTGCGTTGACACGTCTATTGCGCATCTGGCCGGATCGCTGGGTAAGCGGTGCTGGGTGTTGCTGCCCGGTGAAGACCTCGACTGGCGCTGGATGCACGATCGAACCGACTCACCCTGGTACCCGGACACGATGCGGTTATTCCGCCAGTCCGCGGGTGAGGGCTGGGCTGGGGTGATCGAGCGTGTCAGGCAGGCGTGTGCAGAGGAATGTTCGGTGCTGCTCGACGCGCACTGCGCCCTTTAAAGCACCGCGAGCCAGCCCCCGTCCACATAAATAATCTGTCCGTTCACATAGCTCGACGCCGCTGACGCGAGGTAGATCGCGGTGCCGACCAGTTCCTCCGGTTTGCCCCAGCGTTGCGATGGATTGCTGCTTTTGACCCAGGCGTCGAACGCTGCGTTTTCGATCAGCGGCTGGTTCATGTCGGTCAGGATATAGCCGGGGCCAATCGCGTTGGCCTGGATGTTCGACGGACCCCATTCGGCGCTCATCGCGCGGGTGAGCATCTTGATGCCGCCTTTGGCCGCCGTATAGGCGCCCACCGTCGCCCGCGCGCCCTCGCTGGTGAGCGAACCGATGTTGACGATCTTGCCACCCGTGCCGCGGGCGATCATCCGTTTCGCGGCCTGTCTGGCGACAATGAACGCGCTTGTCAGGTTGGTATCGATCACGCGTTGCCAGTCGCTCAGTGCGAGTTCGACGAGAGGCTTGCGAAACTGGATGCCGGCGTTATTGACGACGATGTCGACCTGCACGCCCTCATGGTCCCATTGCTCGAAGGCTGCGGCGACGGCCGGCTCGTTCGTCACATCGAAGGCACGGCCCTGGACCTTTAAGCCTTTGTCCTGCAGCCGCTCGACCGCCTGCGCGACGGTGTCTGCCTGCGTGCCGTTCAGCAGGACAGTCGCCCCCGCGTTGGCAAGCCCCTCGGCGAGCGCGAAGCCAATGCCGCGCGCCGAACCGGTAATGAGGGCCGTGCGACCCGTCAAATCGAAAAGCTGTGTCATGCGGGCGTCCTTTTTTGCCGGGGTGTAGTTCGATCTGCACAGACGATGCGTGTGACGCGTCATCCGAGTTCATCTCGCGATGGTAACGGTTTGCCCGACGCGCTGTGTTGAGGTCGGGTTTTCCGCATAGCCCGCCTTGGTGGCCCTGCCGACGCAGTTGGTCCGCCCATGATATTTTGACGCTACCGAAGGGTTCTTTGACGCGTGCCCACGGCGAGTATCGACCCGTGCATTGCCCATCCATTCTCACGATTCACGACTTAGGACGATCATGAGCTTCTCGATAGACAGCATCGACCACCTCGTTCTCAACGTAGCCGACGTCGAGGCGAGTGCCGCCTGGTATGTGCGCGTACTGGGCATGCAACGTGTGGACTTCGATTCGCGCAGCGGGACACGGGTGGCCGTGCATTTTGGCGGGCAGAAGATCAATCTGCGGCCGAAGGATGCGGATACGGTTGCCTGGTACACCGGCGTCGCGCCAGTGCCTGGTAGTGCAGACCTCTGCTTTGTGACGAAGGCGAGCCCTGATTCGGTCAAGGCTCAATGGCAGGCGCAAGGCGTTGCGATCGAGGACGGTCCGGTTGCCCGCGCCGGCGCGCGCGGCCCGATGACGTCGGTCTATTGCCGCGATCCGGATGGCAACCTGATCGAAGTGGCTACCTATCCTTAAACGCGGCAGACGGGCGCGCTCATTTGCGCTTGCGCAGTTCCTGACCTTTTTCGGTAATGATCGAATCGAAGTCGTCGACCTGCGAGAATCGCACAGCCTTGACCACGCCGAGCTTGCTGGTATCCACTACGAGGTGGCGTTCCACGGAGCTCGCCATGGCCGCCTGCTTGAGCGCGACTTCATGGAAATTCCAGCATGTCACGCCGCGCGCCGGATCTACACCGCCCGCCGAGATAAACGCCTTGTTGATGCCCATCCGGCGCAGCATCTCAATGCTTTCCTCGCCGGAGAATGAATCCGACGACGGCACATACATGCCCCCCAGCAGAATCATCCGCACGTTGGGTTTGCGCCGCAGGATTTCCGCGACGTTCAGCGAATAGCAGACCACAGTGACATGGCGCTCGGCAGGAATCAGCCGGGCGAGTGTGGTGAGCGTAGTGCCGCAGTCGATGAAGAGCGTCTCGTCGTGGGTGATCAGTTTCGCGGCGACTGCTGAGGCTTCCGCTTTGGCCTGCGCGAAGTGGTCCTTTTCCTGTTCCAGCGAATAGCCGGCGGTGTTGGGCACATCCGTGGCGCTGACGATGTAGCCGCCCAGATAGGTGAATTGGCCAGGACTGCCGGCCACGTCGCGGCGCACGGTCATTTCCGAAACGCCGAGCAACGCGGCTGCGTCGCGCAGACGCATCACGTTTTGTCGGGCCAGCGCGTCAGCGAGCGCGCGAAGGCGATCAGTTTTCAGCATGGAACTCCTGGGCCCGTGACGCACCTGTGCGTTAGATTTTGTTCGAATTCGTGAAAGAATTATAACAAGGGCGCACGCGCGCGGCGAGAGATAGGTCGCCCTTTTGACGGCTTTTTGTAGGAAAAATGCGGGCCACTAAGGCGTCGGCGCGGGTTAGTTTCGCTTGGTAAACCCGGTCAATGCACATATTCTGACAGTCTGCGTCCGGGAACTGACGGCACATTCCCCGGTCCTTTGCTTATTCAATTACTGGAGCCTTCTCTCATGACGCGTCCCGTCGATTCCGGCGTAATCTTCCTCGCACGTGTTGCCCTTGCGGTGTTGTTCTTATGGGGCGGTGTGATGAAACTGGTGGGATACGCGGGTTTCGTCGGCTATCTGCACTCGAAGGGCGTGCCGTTCGTGCAGGTCGCAGCGCCGCTTGCCACGGCGATAGAGGCGCTCGGGGGCCTGTTCCTGATCCTCGGGTTCAAGATTCGCCCGCTGGCGCTCATCATGGCGGTGTACACGGTGGCTACCGCTGTCCTCGGGCATGATTTCTGGAACATCACAGATCCGGTCATGCAGCACGATATGGTGATTCACTTCTGGAAGAACATCGGCATCGCGGGCGGCTTCTTGCTGCTGTTCGTGACCGGCCCGGGCCGCATGAGCATCGATGCTGCCCGCGCGCCGCGCGGCGGCCTGGGCCAGATGAGCCGTTAGCCTGCTTAAGAGCCTGGTTGCCAGCCTGGATGTCAGGCTGGATGACACGTTGGATATCAGGCCGGTTTTTTGCGTCGGTCTTTAGGCGAGCATGGTCCTCATCGGCGAGTACAGGTTACGTGCCGCCCCGTCTTTTCGATTCAGACTGTCTGCAAGGAGTGGAGATGATTCAAAGTTTCGAGCAAACGATCGGCGGTAACGCCATGCAGTTTTGCGCGAGTCTCGGTGAGGGGCCGACACCGCATCGCGTGATCATCAGCCGGGCCGATTCGGCGGAGACGCTGGTGATTCTCGACGCGTCCGGCTTCCTCAGCGCCATCAAGGCCGAGATCGAAGAGCCTGCCAAACTGATCGCCGATGCCATCAGCAAAGTGCAGAGCGAAGGGCTGATTGAACGCGCGCTGGATACGGGCGTGATTCAGGAGGCCGCGCTGTAGCGCGGCGTCGCATGCATGGCCGTTGTGCTTTGTGATTGACGCACGGGGCCGCCGGTCCAGGCTAACCGCGTTCCGGGTCGCGCACCGTACGCAATGAGCGTTTGCTGGTTTCGTTTTCGGAATGCTGCGCATGCGGGTGCGGGTGCACGAGGCAAGCCAGCACGAGACCTGCGATCAACAGACCGGCTGAAATGGCCGTGGCGGCCTGCATGCCGAACACGATGTGGGCCGCGCCCGCGCCGCTTACAAGCGCGCCGAAGGCTGCTACACCCACCGCACCGCCCGCCTGCCGGGCGGTGTTCAGGACCGCGGAGGCGGTCCCGGCGCGTTGCTTTTCCACCGATGCCAGCACGGCAGTCGTCATCGCCGGCACGGCAAGGCCCATCCCCGACGGAATCATCAGGAAGGGCACCAGCAGGCCGATGAGAGGCGTATTCGCATCGACCAGATGCAGTGAGCCGTAACCCAGCGCCGCAGTCACTGCGCCGACGATCATCGGCACGCGCACGCCGTAGCGTGCCACGACCCAGCCGCTCATCACGTTCGACGCCAGGAAGCCGCCCGTCAGCGGCAAGAACGCCAGCCCTGCCTGCAGCGGCGTGTAGCCACGCACCCGTTGTAGATACAGGCTCAGCACGAACACCATCCCGTAGTACGTGAGGTTCACGCAGATGCCGAACAGCACGGCGGCGCTGAACGTGCGCTTGCGAAACAGCGACAGCGGCAGCATTGGCGCCGCGACGCGAGCTTCGATCGTCACGAAGGCGATCGTCGCAATGACCGCGAGGATGAAGCCGCCGGCCACGAGAGGGTGGCTCAGGCCGAGCGGACGCCATTCGATCACCGCGCCGGTGAAGGCGGTGAGTGCGACGATGGCCAGAATCTGTCCAGGGAGGTCGAGGCTGCGCGGGGGCTGAGC
>NZ_JBAURZ010000372.1:0-8803 GCF_049581445.1 Paraburkholderia sp.
ACACGGGAGCGGCCACAGTGACCGCAACGGGCTCCGCCTTTTTGCGCGCGAGCGCGGCACGGCGTGCCACGGCGAGCCGATCGACGGTGGCGGGGGACATGCTGGCGGCGTTTTCGTCGAGCGCCCGGCGCACTTGCCTGGCGAACTCGAGTTCTTTAGTTTCGAGAGAGGAGCTCATAGCGTGATTCCTTTGGCCTTGAGCGCGTGCGCCAGCGTGTGGGTGGCCCGCGAACAGTGCGTCTTCACACTGCCTTCGGAGCAGCCCATTGCGGCGGCAGTCTCAGCGACATCCATATCTTCCCAATAACGCATGAGAAAGGCCTCCCGTTGACGTGCAGGTAATTTTTGGATCTCGTCGTCAATCAACTGTAAGACTTGTTCGCGTTCCAGCTTCTGCTCACTACTCTCGGCGCCAACCGAGCCTTCTTGTGCTTCGAATGTCTCCAGGGGGTCGAACTCGTCGTCCTCGCTGTTGCCCAGCGAAGAGAACAGCGTAACCCAAGTATTGCGTACTTTCTGCCGACGAAAAAAGTCGTGCATGGAATTTTGCAGAATACGCTGAAACAGCAGCGGAAGTTCGGCTGCTGGTCGGTCGCCGTATTTTTCGGCGAGCTTGATCATCGCGTCTTGCACGATGTCGAGCGAGGCGTCGTCGTCCCGCACGGCGTAGACCGTCTGCTTGAACGCGCGCCTTTCGACGCCCGCCAGAAAATCGGCGAGTTCCTTGTCTGATGCCATCCGTTGGGGGTCTGCGCAGCGAGCGTGCGCGTAATCGATCGAAATTGTCGTAAAACTGGCGGATGCTAACAAACTTTCGGCCCGCTGGGGAAAAACACGAAGCGGAATCGATACTTATGACAGGTTTTTGCAATGTTTTCGACGGGACCCGGGCAACTGTGACGGAAATATTTCCTTGACCTCGCCAGCCTCAGCAGATATCGTCGTCGGTTCGCAACATAAGTGACTTGTCTCAATTGAGGTGTGGCCCAAGAAGCTCACCTGTCAACTGGACGCGCCGCTTGAACCCGAGCCACAAGCCCGGCAGAGAGCACCCGATCAATTTTTTGCCGAAAATTCGAAAGGTGAATGAATGAATATGCCCAGCGCGGAATTCTCCACGTCGGATACGACTTCCCATCCCGAAACTGACTCTATCGGCGCCACCGTGCTCATGAAGGCACTGGCCGACGAAGACGTCGAGTTCGTTTGGGGCTATCCCGGCGGCTCGGTACTCTACATCTACGACGAGCTGTACAAGCAGGACAAGTTCCAGCACGTTCTCGTGCGCCACGAACAGGCCGCAGTCCATGCCGCCGACGCCTATGCGCGTTCGACGGGCAAGGTCGGCGTATGTCTCGTGACCTCCGGCCCCGGCGTCACCAATGCGGTGACCGGCATCGCCACTGCCTATATGGATTCGATTCCACTGGTGGTGATCAGTGGCCAGGTGCCCACGGCCGCCATCGGCCAGGACGCCTTCCAGGAGTGCGATACGGTCGGCATCACGCGTCCTTGCGTGAAGCACAACTTCCTCGTGAAGGACGTGCGCGAGCTTGCGGCTACCGTCAAGAAAGCGTTTTTTATCGCCCGTACCGGCCGGCCTGGCCCTGTGCTGATCGACATTCCGAAAGACGTGTCGAAGATGCCTTGCCAGTACGAGCCGTTAAAGAGCGTCTCGCTGCGTTCGTACAACCCGGTGACGAAGGGCCACTCCGGCCAGATCCGCAAGGCGGTGTCCTTGCTGATCGGCGCGAAGCGTCCGTACATCTACACCGGCGGCGGCATCATCCTCGCGGATGCGGCGCGCGAACTGAACCAGTTCGCCGACCTGCTCGGCTACCCCGTCACGAATACACTGATGGGTCTGGGCGGCTACCGCGCGAGCGACAAGAAATTCCTCGGCATGCTCGGCATGCACGGCACGTATGAAGCCAACATGGCCATGCAGCACTGCGACGTGCTGATTGCCATCGGTGCGCGCTTTGACGACCGTGTGATCGGCGATCCGGCACACTTTGCGTCGCGGCCGCGCAAGATCATCCATATCGACATCGATCCGTCCTCTATCTCCAAGCGCGTCAAGGTCGACATTCCCATCGTCGGCGACGTCAAGGAAGTGCTGAAGGAACTGATCGAGCAGTTGCAGACGGCCGAACATGGCCCGGACACTGCGGCGCTTGCCGACTGGTGGAAGGACATCGAAACCTGGCGCGCCAAAGACTGCCTGAAGTTCGACCGCAAGAGCGAAATCATCAAGCCGCAATATGTGGTGGAGAAGGCGTACGAACTGACCGATGGCAATGCCTTCGTGTGTTCGGACGTCGGTCAGCACCAGATGTGGGCGGCGCAGTTCTATCGCTTCAACAAGCCGCGCCGCTGGATCAACTCCGGTGGTCTCGGCACGATGGGTTTCGGCCTGCCGGCAGCGATGGGCGTGAAGATGGCGCACCCGGACGACGACGTGCTCTGTATCACGGGCGAAGGCTCGATCCAGATGTGCATTCAGGAGCTGTCCACCTGCAAGCAGTACAACACGCCGGTCAAGATCATTTCGCTGAACAACCGCTACCTGGGCATGGTGCGCCAGTGGCAGCAGATCGAATACAGCAAGCGCTACTCCCATTCGTACATGGATGCGCTGCCGGACTTCGTGAAGCTGGCCGAGGCCTACGGCCACGTGGGCATGCGGATTGACAAGACTGCGGACGTCGAGCCGGCGCTGAAAGAAGCGCTGCGCCTGAAGGATCGCACGGTGTTTCTCGACTTTCAGACCGATCCGACCGAGAACGTCTGGCCGATGGTACAGGCCGGCAAGGGCATCACTGAGATGCTGCTCGGCTCGGAAGATCTATAACGACCATTGCTAGCGTTGGCTTCGTCCTGCGCGCCTCCACAAAAGGCGAGAGCGGACGAAGCGACGCGCATCGGCTCGCATACGTCACACATCTGGAAGAAGCGAAACCATGAGACACATTATTTCCGTCCTGCTGGAAAACGAACCCGGCGCGCTCTCGCGGGTGGTCGGCCTCTTTTCCGCACGCGGGTACAACATTGAAACCTTGACGGTGGCTCCGACCGAAGATCGTTCGTTGTCGCGCATGACCATCGTTTCCATTGGCTCGGACGACGTGATCGAACAGATCACGAAGCATTTGAACCGCCTGATCGAGGTGGTGAAGGTGGTCGACCTTACCGAGGGCGCCCATATCGAGCGCGAGCTGATGTTGATCAAGGTAAGGGCGGTCGGCAAGGAACGTGAGGAGATGAAACGGATGTCGGATATTTTCCGCGGCCGCATCATCGACGTCACTGAGAAGACCTACACGATTGAACTGACAGGCGCGAGCGAAAAACTCGATGCGTTCATCGAAGGGATCGACGCCACCGCGATTCTCGAAACCGTCCGCACGGGCAGTTCGGGGATCGGCCGAGGCGAGCGCATTCTGAAGGTTTGACGCCGGGCCAGACCCATCGATCCAGGCCGGGCAGTGCCCGCAACCACCCGGCCATGCAGTACACCCGCATTATTTGAATTTCACTGAATCTAGCCAAGGAACTGACATGAAAGTTTTCTACGACAAGGACGCGGACCTCTCCCTCATCAAGGGCAAACAAGTCACCATCATCGGCTATGGCTCGCAAGGCCATGCACACGCGCTGAACCTGAGCGAAAGCGGCGTGAAGGTGACGGTTGGTCTGCGCAAGGGTGGCGCATCGTGGAGCAAGGCTGAAAACGCCGGCCTGCAAGTCAAGGAAGTGGCGGAAGCCGTGAAGGGTGCAGACGTCGTCATGATGCTGCTGCCGGACGAGCAGATCGCCGAAGTCTATGCCAAGGAAGTGCACGCCAACGCCAAGGAAGGCGCGGCGCTGGCATTCGCGCACGGCTTTAACGTGCATTACGGCCAGGTGATCCCGCGTGCCGACCTCGACGTCATCATGATCGCGCCGAAGGCGCCGGGCCACACGGTGCGCGGCACTTACTCGCAAGGTGGCGGCGTGCCGCACCTGATCGCAGTGGCGCAAGACAAGTCGGGTGCAGCACGTGATATCGCGCTGTCGTACGCAGCGGCGAACGGTGGCGGTCGTGCCGGCATCATCGAAACCAACTTCCGCGAAGAAACCGAAACCGATCTGTTCGGCGAACAGGCCGTGCTGTGCGGCGGTACGGTCGACCTGATCAAGGCTGGCTTCGAAACGCTGGTGGAAGCGGGCTACGCGCCGGAAATGGCGTACTTCGAGTGCCTGCACGAACTGAAGCTGATCGTCGACCTGATCTATGAAGGCGGCATCGCCAACATGAACTACTCGATCTCGAACAACGCCGAGTACGGCGAATACGTGACGGGTCCAAAGATCGTGACGGCTGAAACGAAGAAGGCCATGAAGCAGGTGCTGACCGACATTCAGACGGGCGAATATGCCAAGAGCTTCATCATCGAAAACCGTGCTGGCGCGCCGACGTTGCAGTCGCGTCGTCGTCTGACGGCTGAACACCAGATCGAAACGGTCGGTGCAAAGCTGCGCGCGATGATGCCGTGGATCGCGAAGAACAAGCTGGTTGACCAGTCGAAGAACTAAGCCAGTTGTCGTTCTCGACCGGCTCGGCGCGCAAGCGCCGGGCGTCGGTCATGCAAAAAGCCGTCCAAGGGTGCTGAACCCTGGGCGGCTTTTGCTATCCTACGGTTTTACAAAAATACAGAAGCCAATCCATGAATTACCCTCATCCGATCATCGCGCGCGAAGGCTGGCCATTTATTGCCATCGCGGCCGTCGTTGCGTTGTTGATCCAAGCCTTCGCGGGATTCGGCTTTGCCTGGCTGTTCTGGCTGCTGCTCGTCTTCGTCGTGCAGTTTTTCCGCGATCCGGCACGTCCCATCCCCACGCAAGCCAATGCCGTGCTGTGTCCGGCTGACGGGCGCATCGTCGCTGTCGAAACCACGCAGGATCCGTATGCCAACCGGGAAGCGCTGAAGATCAGTGTGTTCATGAACGTGTTCAACGTTCACTCGCAGCGCTCGCCCGTGGACGGCGCAATTTCGAAGGTCGAATACTTCCCGGGCGCCTATCTGAACGCAGCCGTGGACAAGGCTTCAACCGAAAACGAACGCAATGCGGTGGTTATCCAGACCGCCACCGGCCATACCGTGACGTCGGTGCAGATCGCGGGCCTCATCGCGCGCCGCATTCTTTGCTATGTACGTTCGGGCGAACCGCTCACGCGCGGCCAGCGTTATGGCTTTATCCGCTTCGGGTCGCGCGTCGACGTGTACCTGCCGGTGGGCAGCCGTCCGCGCGTGTCGATCGGGGAAAAAGTCTCAGCCTCGTCGACCATTCTTGCTGAACTCGAACTGTAAAGCGGCACAAAGGAGGTTTTCCGATGGCCGCATTCAAACGTCGTCCCCGTAACAACACTGCACCGCAGCCGCGGCCGTTCCGCCGCAACAAGCCGATGGGGCAGGAACCGGGGCCGATCGATAGCCGCCGCGCGGCGCGTCAGCAGTTTTTGAGGAAGCGCGGGATCTATCTGCTGCCCAATGCGTTTACCACGGCTGCGCTGTTCTGCGGCTTCTTCGCCGTGGTGCAGGCCATGAACGTGCGTTTCGAGGTCGCTGCCATCGCGATCTTCGTCGCCATGGTGCTCGACGGTATGGATGGTCGCGTGGCCCGCATGACGCACACGCAGAGCGCGTTCGGCGAACAGTTCGACAGCCTCTCGGATATGGTGTCGTTCGGCGTGGCGCCGGCGCTCGTCATGTACGAGTGGGTATTGAAGGACCTGGGCCGCTGGGGCTGGCTCGCAGCGTTCGTCTACTGCTCGGGCGCGGCATTGAGGCTCGCACGTTTCAACACTAACATTGGCGTGGTCGACAAACGCTTCTTCCAGGGTATGCCGAGCCCGGCTGCGGCCGCGCTGATCGCCGGTTTCGTGTGGCTCGCCACTGATAACCGCGTGCCAGTCAAGCTCGTTTGGCTGCCGTGGGTGGCGTTCGTGTTGACCATCTACGCCGGTGTGACGATGGTGTCGAACGCGCCGTTTTACAGCGGCAAGGCGCTCGACGTGCGGCACCGGGTGCCGTTCGGCGTGATTCTGCTGGTGGTGGTCGCGTTCGTGCTCGTGTCGTCGGATCCGCCGTTGATGCTGTTCGGCCTGTTCGTGCTCTACGGTCTGTCGGGCTATGTGTTCTGGGGCTACCAGATATTGCGCGGCAGGGCCAATCCGGCTCGTTCGGTGGAGCGGGATCGCTGAGCATCGCGCCGTCAGGCTGAATGCGCGTGCTTCAGCTACGCAGTTATGTTCAAAACGGCAGCCTCCGGGCTGCCGTTTTTCATTCCGCGTCCGCGCTGGCCGCCCGCCTGGAGCAGGTGTGGGGCTAATTGCAGGATTTTGCGAATGCCGCTATAGTCGCTGGATGGTCACTTTCACGTTCCCTTTCCAGTCTCTTCAAGCCGGCGCGCTGCTATGCGTGCTAGCGCTAGCGCGCCTACCGCGCTGATCGTTTTCGCCCTCCGTCTGCCTCGTTCGTTGTTTGGCGTCGCCTGCGGTGGCGCAAACACCCGAATTCCGTGTTTCTTCGATCCCCTTATTTAAACGAATCCCCACAGGAGACCCGAAATGGCAGACAAACTGATCATTTTCGACACGACCTTGCGCGACGGCGAGCAATCGCCCGGTGCGTCGATGACGAAAGAAGAGAAAATCCGCATCGCCAGTCAACTGGAGCGGTTGAAGGTAGACATCATTGAAGCGGGATTTGCGGCCAGCTCGAACGGCGACTTTGACGCGATCCACACGATTGCGTCGATGATCAAGGACAGCACGGTCTGCTCGCTCGCCCGCGCCAACGACAAGGACATCCAGCGTGCCGCCGATGCCCTGAAGCCAGCCGATCATTTCCGCATCCACACGTTCATCGCAACGTCGCCGCTGCATATGGAAAAGAAGCTGCGCATGACGCCGGATCAGGTGTTCGAGCAAGCGAAGCTCGCAGTGCGGTTCGCGCGCAAGTTCACCAACGACGTGGAGTTCTCGCCGGAAGACGGCAGCCGTTCGGACTTGGATTTCCTGTGCCGCGTGCTGGAAGCCGTGATCGCCGAAGGCGCGACCACTATCAATATCGCGGATACGGTCGGCTACGGCGTGCCGGAACTGTACGGTCAACTGGTTAAGACGCTGCGCGAACGCATTCCGAATTCGGACAAGGCGGTGTTCTCCGTGCATTGCCATAACGACCTCGGCATGGCCGTGGCGAATTCGCTGGCTGGCGTGCAGATTGGCGGCGCGCGTCAGGTGGAATGCACGATCAACGGTCTCGGCGAGCGCGCGGGCAATACGTCGCTCGAAGAAATCGTGATGGCCGTGAAGACGCGCAAGGATTACTTCGGTCTCGAACTCGGTATCGACACCACGCAAATCGTGCCGGCGTCGAAGCTGGTGTCACAGGTCACCGGTTTCGTCGTGCAGCCGAACAAGGCGGTGGTGGGCGCGAATGCGTTTGCCCACGCCTCGGGCATCCACCAGGACGGCGTGCTGAAGGCGCGCGACACTTACGAGATCATGCGCGCTGAAGATGTGGGCTGGAGTGCCAACAAGATCGTGCTCGGCAAGCTGTCCGGCCGCAACGCATTCAAGCAGCGTCTGCAGGAACTGGGCGTCGCGCTCGAAAGCGAAGGTGAGTTGAACACGGCGTTTGCGCGCTTCAAGGAACTGGCCGACCGCAAGTCGGAGATCTTCGATGAAGACATCATGTCGATCGTCACCGAAGAGTCCGAAGAAGCCCAGCAGCGCGAGCACTACAAATTTCTGTCGCTCTCGCAGCGTTCGCAGACCGGCGAGCAGCCGCACGCACGGATTGTGTTTTCGGTTGAGGGCAAGGAAGTGATTGGCGAAGCGCGCGGCAATGGTCCGGTGGATGCGACGCTCAACGCCATTGAGACCGAAGTGGGTAGCGGCTCCGAATTGCTGCTGTATTCGGTGAATGCAATCACGACGGGCACGCAGGCACAGGGCGAAGTGACGGTGCGTCTGTCGAAGAGTGGGCGGATTGTGAACGGCGTCGGTACTGATCCGGATATCGTGGCGGCCTCTGCCAAGGCGTACATCTCGGCGCTCAACAAGCTGTACTCGAACGCGGACAAGCTGAATCCGCAGCGTTCGGAAGGGCCTTAAGCGCTAGTGAGTTCGGCGGCGCGACCCGCGCCGCAGCACACAAAAAAAGCCTTCGCCACGTCATGGCGAGGGCTTTTTTGCATTGACCACTGCGGCTTGGTGCGCTCTACGGTCTGGTACACCGAGCGCACTCAGAAGAGGTTGCGGCGATCCGGGTCGTGCAGCGGATCAGGCGTCTTCTGCGTGAGTCTCAGGATGCCCTGATCGTCGAAGTAGAAGCTGTACATCATGTACCAGACGTTTGTTTCCAGATAGCGATACGTCCACACCTCGCGCTTCATCAGCGGGAAGTACGTGGTCTCTTCCGGACGGCCGAAATTGACCAGCACGTCGCTCCTGGTCCACGTGCCGATTTGAGCCCGGTAGAACTCGTTGGGCTGTAACACCTGGCGCACGTTGACGATCTTGCCGGCACCGTCGATGTCCGCTGCAGTGGTGGTTTCGCCCATGGGCTGGGTCGGCCACATCAGGCGTTTGCCGCCGTTGGGCAAGTCATAGACTTCGCGCGGAGGCCCCAGTTTGGCGACAATCGTGGCTTCGTCCTCGCCTTGCTGGAACTGCTGCCACGGCTGCGCGCAACCCGCCAGCAGGAGCGTGCCGAGGCAGGCGAGCGCCGCGCGCCGCAGATGCACGCGC
>NZ_JBAURZ010000373.1:0-14450 GCF_049581445.1 Paraburkholderia sp.
AGGACCGGCAACGCGGCCTGCCGGACACACCGTTCGGCGACGCTGCCGAGGAAAAGCCGTTGAACCCCACGGCGGCCGTGCGTGCCCATGACAAGCAGATCCGCGTTGAATGCGGCGGCGGCTTTCAGGACGACCGCCGACACGTCGTCGGTGGGCGACGCTTCCCCGACTGCCAGCTCGCCTGCGACGCCCTTTGCGCGCATCGCCTGCGTGAGTTCGTTGCCGAGTTCCTTACCCTGCTCGATGAGCCGATCGCGCAGGATGGACGGGTCATAACCCGGCGCGTCGAAGTACATGGGCGAGTTTTCGACCACGTAAAACGGTTGTAGTTCGGCGCCCTGCGAACTGGCCAGACTCAGGGCGGCTTCGAACGCGCGGCGCGAGGTGTTGCTGCCGTCGACCGCTACGAGGATACGTTTGTACATATGAGACTCCACGTTGGAAGGGTTCTGACATCGCAATCAACTTGACCGGTTGCGCCTCTTTGGGCGCAGATGAAGTTGTCCACAGCGGAGCTTTTGGGGGCGCTCAAGAGGCAACTTGTAACCGAAGTCAGCTTAAATGATCCCGGAAAGAGTCGAATGTTTCCAGGATGTAAATCAAACGCTTGTCAAATTTCGTCAACTGGGGTCATAGTGTCACAGCGCCGCCCGGTGGGCGTTTGCGCGCATTAACTGTCCAAATGCCCACTATTCGGACAATTGAGCCGCATTGTTTGCCTTACAATCGTGTCCTATTCTGACAAGCTTAATTCTCATCGATGATGAACGAGCGCAAATCGACCGGCTTGCCGGACAAGATCTACAGCGACATCCTGAACCGCATTCTCGAAGGCGAGTACAAGGAGGGTGAACGGTTACCCACCGAGCACGCTCTCGCCGACCGCTTCGAGACTTCGCGGCCCACGGTGCGTGAAGCGCTGGCGCGCCTGCGCGCTGACGGCATCATCGTTACGCGGCATGGTTCCGGTACGACGGTGGCACGCCGGCCCGACCCGGATGTGCGCCGCTTTGCCCCGCTCGAAACCCTGTCCGATATTCGCCGCTGCTACGAATTTCGCATCGTCACCGAGGCAGGCGCCGCCGCGCTGGCAGCCGAGAAAGCCGAGCCCGAAGACATCGCCGACATCCAGCACGCGTGGGACGAACTGGAGCGCATCGTCGAGACCCAGGGCATCGGCGCGAAGGACGACTTCTCGTTTCACCTTGCCGTGGCGCGAGCGTCGAAGAATCCGTTTTTCATCACTGTGATGTCGTTCATCGAAGAGCAGATCGTCTTCAGCATGAACCTGTCGCGCAACCTCTCGCTCGTGAAGACGCTGGAACGCCAGCGTCTCGTGCAGGCCGAGCACCTGGCGGTGCTCGAAGCGATCCGCAAGAAGGATTGCCAGGCCGCTGGGCACGCAATGCGCACGCACCTCGAAAACGCGCTTGTGCGCATGTTCGGTTCCTGAGTTCTTCCGCCTGCCGGGCCGCGTTTAACGCGGCCCGCTTTGTTTAACCCGTCTGACCTGGTGTCTGGCGTTCTTGCGCGCCACGCGGCGTTGCCTTGAAGTGAACTCCTCCCGTCCCCTGCCTTTCCGTGATGCGTTGCTGGCCATGCTCGGCATCGCGCTTGTCAACATGCTGGTGGCGCTTGACCAGACCGTGGTCAGCACGGCGTTACCGTCGATCGTTTCCGAATTGCGTGGCTTTGAGTACTACGCGTGGATCGCGAGCGCCTATTTGCTGGCCTCGGTAGTGACGGTGCCGGTGTTCGGCCGGCTGGGTGACTACTTCGGCCGCAAGCGCTTTGTGATCGCCGCGGTGATCGTCTTTACGCTCGCCTCGCTGTTGTGTGGCGTCGCGCCCAGCATGCCGTTTCTGGTGATGGCGCGCGGCCTGCAAGGGGTGGGCGGCGGGATGATGGTAGGCACCGCTTTCGCCTCGATTCCCGACCTGTTTCCCGACGCCCGGGCGCGTGTGCGCTGGCAGGTGATCATGGCAGCCGCGTACGGCATCGGCACGGCGGCGGGGCCTTCGCTGGGCGGCTGGCTCAGTCAGCAATTCGGCTGGCGCTCGACCTTCCTCGTGAATCTGCCGGTGGGCGCGCTCGCGCTGTACTTCATCTGGGCGCACCTGCCGAATTACCGACGCGCGGTGAGTGGCGAGGTACGGATCGACTGGACGGGCGCGGTGCTGGTGGCGTTAGTGTTGGGCGGCCTGCAGACCTTTATCGAAGCAGTGCCCAAGTCCGGGCTAACGGGCGCGAATCTGCTGCTGGCGGCGCTCGTGGTGATCGGCGCCGGGGCGTTGCTGGTCTGCGAGCGGCGCGCGACCCATCCGATGATTCCGCTCGACCTGTTCAGGGACGGCCAACTGGTGACGCTGTTCACGCTCTCGCTGCTGTCCGGCTTCGTGATGTTCTCGCTGATCTTCTTTGCGCCGCTGCTGCTGCAAGGCGGCTTCGGCTTGACCCCGCAGCAGGCGGGGCTACTGGCCACGCCGATCGCCGCCTGTATCGCGCTCGGCAGCATGATCAACACGCGCATCGTGATTCATATGCCGAAGCCCACGCTGATTTTGTCGATCGGTTTTGGGCTGCTGGTGATCGCGTCGGTGGGAATTGCGCTGGCGACGCCCGCCACACCGCATCTGTACCTCGAACTGGCGATGGGCGCGGTCGGCACGGGGCTTGGTTTCATTCTTAACAACCTGAACGTGTTCGCCCAGGAGATCGCCGGACGTGAGCGGTTCGGCATCACGACAGCCCTGTTGCAGTCCACGCGGATGGTGGGGGGCATGCTCGGCACCAGCATCGTGGCCACGATCATCAACCGGCGCTACGAGGCGGGCGTGGCCGATTCATTGCGGGTGCTAGGCGAGCCCGTTGCCTCGGTGTGGCTCCCCAAGCTGTCGGACCCGCGCATTCTGATCGACCCGAGCCTGCGCGATACGCTACTTGGCGAACTGAACCGGGCAGGGCTCGCGGGGCCGGCGCTCGTGGAAGCAGCGCGCCAGGTGCTGGTGCAATCCATTCATATCGGCGTGGTACTCACCGGTGGCGCCGCGCTGGTTGCGGCCTTCATGGTGCGCAGGATCTCGCAGATCACTTTCAGGCGCAGCTAGCCGGATTTCCCCGGTCTCTCCCGGCTAAACGGGATATGCAGGTTGAATCGAAATTGCACCTACCTACCTGGATAGGTGTGTCCGATTTGCGGGTCCCGCAAAATTCAGACAAATAATCACCATTCAACCCGAGAGACTGATCATGGAATTACTCGAAAATCATTGGAAAGCCCCGTTCGGTATTCAAAACCGGACTGCCGAGGATTCGGAAGAAGCCTTGCCCGCAGTGGATCGGCACCTGATCATTGCCTTTCGTAAAACAAAAAAGGAAAGCCAGCGCCGTTTCTGGGCACGCTTTGGCGTGACGCAATCGCGTGGAAGCCGCTTTGAATCCGGTGCTGAAATTCCGCCGCCGGTTTCAATCCTGCTCGGGCTTTACCTGACGAAAACGATTTCAGATAGCGATTTAGGACGGGCAGAGCGGGTGATTTACAGCAAGGAAGCCGCCGCTTTGCTTAACCCGGGTCAATAAGACCGAGTTGCGCTGCTATCACCGCTGCCGCGCGCCGCGAAGTCACACCAAATTTTGCCCGGATATTCTTGACGTGGAAGTTCACTGCCGCTTCCGAGCAACTGAGGATATGGGAAATTTCCCAGGTGGATTTGCCGCGCGCGGTCCAGTTCAGGCATTCGCGCTCGCGCGGCGTCAACTGCGGCACGCGCGACTGCATATGCGTGTGGACGTGCTGTCGGCCCGTATCGATCACCAGATCGCGTAGCAGCACGAGGTTGGGCAGCACGGTATCGATCTGCATCCAGAACGCGTCAGTGGGCTTGAAGTTGTTAGCGACGCACAGCATACCGGCTTCTTGTTGCGGCCCGTGGATGGGCAGCGACACACCCGAGCGCAAGCCATGCAGGCAGGCTGCCTCGTAGAGCGCCCGCTGGGCGCGCGTGGCAAACAGTTCTGGTGACCAGATGAGTGGCGTGGAGCGCGTCAGGCAGTGGGTGACCGTTGGGTCAATGTTCGCGAACCCCTGTGTTTCGTAAATCTGCCGCCATGCGGGCGAATACGTGCTACGCAGATAAGCGTCTTCCAGACGCATGCCGGGGCGCGGCAACATGGCGACGAGAACCCGGTCGAAACCCCATGTATCGGCAAGACGGGTTACTGCGTTAAACCACGCCGCTTCGTCTGGAGCGTCCAGTAGTGGCGACATTTGTTCGATAAAATGCAGCGACACTTTTGTATTCTCCGTCGCAGCGGCCCGGCTGCGGGTGACGCCGGCGCGAACTCGCGACCGGCATGGTATTGGACTGCAATTTATCATCATTTATTGCCGTTGACTAAAAATACAAAGTTACACTGGTAATTGGGTCCCACGGTATTTGAGTCAGCGCGCTGGAAACAAATCAAAAATAACCGCAATTGGCCAAAATTTGCCTAATCTGGATCTCTTTTGTAAGGCCAATGCGGCTGTGTAAGGCTTCGAATCAATTGTTAAATTGGCGCCAGGCAATGTTTCCGGGTGGCTTAACAATTTCGCCGCAGACGGTTTCCCGTATGCAAGGGCGGAATGTTTCAGCGAGTATGCGCAGTATTAATCCACAAACGGCTAGCACAGTCCGGTATGCGGGTTTGGCCGTGCGTCCCACTGTGAGCCCACCCACCCGCCCTGACTAAAATATTTCATACGGGCCGTGATTGCCGTGCAGATTTTTAACCTGTCTAGTCAACCAGGAAAATTCCACTTGCCACGCGACGGCACCCTGTAGGTGCAGTTTCCCTGCGCCACCCCTTGACCTGGCCGCCTGAACAGAAGGCAGAGCCGTGGAGCAGGGCGGATGGGTCTGTCCAAAGGGGCGGAATCTGGATCCCAATTGGCCCACGCCCTTGCCGCTTCGTGAGATGTTGTCAAACGAAAACCGGACAACCGCTTCGCCTCGCGGGACCGCCGAATGGTCCCAATAATACGGGGAAGACCCTGAATTGAAAGATTTCTTGTGTTCGGCGCAGGCAGGGGTCAAAACGGTTCGATCGGGCAAAACCTCAAATGTTGTTTGACAACATTGGCGACGAAGTGCTACCTTGGCATCAATTCTTCGATACCGTTCAGAGGTGCCATGAAAGTCTCTCCCATCCTCGACAGCGAGTTCTCCGCCACCGTCATGGCTGTGCCGCCGCTGGCCCGACGCGCCGACTACTCGCTCGACGCCGCGGAAAACCAGAAGCTGATCCAGCACATCGAGGCAGGCGGCGTGCGCACCTTGCTGTACGGCGGCAATGCCAACCTGTATCACGTCGCGGTGAGCGAATACCGTGAATTGCTCGATATGCTCGCCGAGAGCGCCGGCCCGGACACCCGGGTGATTCCGGCCATCGGCCCGGACTACGGCAAGATGCTTGATCAGGCGCGCATCCTCGCGCAGACCGAGTACCGCACTGCCATGGTGCTCCCGCTCGCCGGCTTCACGACCTCGGAAGGGGTCGAAGCAGGCCTCAAGCGTATCGTCGACGCAGCCGGCATTCCGCTCACGCTCTACATCAAGAGCGAGAACTACGTGGACGTGGACACGCTGGCCCGTCTCGTGGACAGCGGCACGTTGCTCGCAGTGAAGTACGCCATCGTGCGTGAAGATCCCTCCAATGACGACTACCTGCGCCGCCTGCTGCAAAGCGTGCCGGCTGCCAAGGTGGTGTCCGGTATGGGCGAGCGTCCGGCCATCGTGCATGTGCGCGATTTCGGCCTCGCGGCCTGGACCACCGGTTCGGGTTGCATCGCCTCGCACGCCGTGACAGCGTTGCTGCACGCCATCAAAGCTGGTCACATAGACGAAGCGCAGCGCCTCTACAATGTCTTCATGCCGCTCGAAACCTTGCGCGACGATATCTCGCTGATCCGCGTGCTGCACGACGCCGTGACGTTCTCGAAGATCGCCGATATGGGTCCGATGCTGCCGCTGCTCAGTTCGAGCCCGCAAGAGCATCATGCGAGTATCGACAGCGCGACCCAGACGCTGCTCGCATTCGAACGTCAGTTCGCAGCGGAAGCCTCGCCGGCGCATTGATGGGCGCTTTTTGACGACGCTTGCTGGTTGACAGCGCCGTTTCCCGGTTTGCTTGCAAAGCTGCACGGCCAGGCATCCGCCTGGCCGTGTGGCGTTCCACAGGAGTGACAAGATGCAGATTAACGGAGACATGTTGATCGGTGGTTCCGCGGTTCACGGAGCCAAGGGCACGCTGCGCGCGTTCGACCCGGTCCACAACACTGAAATCGAACCCGCGTTTGGCGCGGGTAGCGCGGCGGATGTCGAGCGGGCCTGCGAACTCGCAGCCCAGGCCTTCGACCCGTATCGCCAGACCTCGCTCGAGACGCGCGCACGCTTTCTCGAAGCCATCGCCGAAAACATCGTTGCATTGGGCGACGCGCTGATCGAGCGTGCGCATATCGAATCCGCGCTGCCGAAGCCGCGTCTCGAAGGCGAGCGCGGCCGCACGGTGGGCCAGCTCAAGCTGTTCGCTTCGCTCGTGCGTGAAGGCCGGTGGCTGACGGCGACGCTAGATTCCGCGTTGCCGGAACGCAAGCCGCTGCCGCGTTCGGACCTGCGTCTGCAGAAGATTCCGGTAGGGCCGGTCGCCGTGTTCGGCGCGAGCAATTTCCCGCTGGCGTTTTCTGTCGCCGGTGGCGATACGGCGTCGGCACTGGCGGCGGGCTGTCCTGTGGTGGTCAAGGCGCATCCGGCGCATCTGGGCACCTCCGAGCTGGTCGGTCGCGCCATCCAGAAGGCGGTTGCTGACAGCGGCTTGCCTGAAGGCGTGTTCTCGCTCGTGATCGGCGCGGGCAACGAAACCGGCGAAGCGCTCGTCAAGCATCCGGCTATCAAGTCGGTGGGCTTTACCGGCTCGCGTCGTGGCGGCCTTGCACTGGTTGAGATTGCCTCGAAGCGTCGCGAACCGATTCCGGTGTTCGCCGAAATGAGCAGCATCAATCCGTTCTTCGTGCTGCCTGGTGCATTGGCGAAGCGCGCTGAATCGCTCGCCAACGCGTTGATCGATTCGGTCACGCTCGGCGTCGGCCAGTTCTGCACGAACCCGGGTCTTGTGCTGGTGCTCGAAGGTCCGCATACGCGCGGCTTTATCGACGCGGCGGCACAAGCCCTGGCGAAGAAGGGCGCGCAGACCATGTTGACCGCGGGCATCGCCACGGCCTACCAGAACGGTATTGCGCAGCGCGGTGAGCAAGCCGGCGTGCAAAGCGTCGCCCAAGGTGCGACGACAGAAGCGGCCTGCGCCGCCCTGCCTGTGCTGTTCGAAACGAACGCCGCGCATTTCCTCGCGACTCCGCAACTCGAAGACGAAATCTTCGGACCGACCTCGTTGTTCGTGACGTGTGCCGACGTCGAAGAAATGATCAAGGTGGCCGAGCATCTCGAAGGACAACTGACGGCTACGTTGCAGCTCGAATCTGAAGACTACGCGCTGGCGCGGCAACTGCTGCCAACGCTCGAACGCAAGGTAGGCCGGATTCTCGCGAACGGTTTTCCGACTGGCGTTGAAGTCTCGTATGCGATGGTCCACGGCGGTCCGTTCCCGGCCACTTCGGATTCCCGCGCGACTTCGGTTGGCGCGACGGCGATCGAGCGCTTCCTGCGTCCGGTGTGCTATCAGGATCTGCCTGCGGAACTGCTGCCGGAAGCCCTGCACGACGACAATCCGCTGAAGCTCTGGCGTCTGCGCGACGGCAAGCTCGGACAGGAATAAACCTCGCGTTGCCTGTTGGTGCGCCTTGGGTTTGTCCCCTGGGCGCATCTGCAAGCGCATCACCCGAGGTGTAGCCCCGAGGTGTATCCCCTCACGCCGCGCACTACGGCGTATCAGTTCACACAAGAAGAAACCGGGCGAGTGCAGCGCCCCGCATCCGATCAACTACCCTGTTGAATGGGAGACAGAGATGGCCGGCCGATATCGGTGGGTGGTGGCGGCGTTGCTGTTCGTCGCAGGCATGCTGAATTATCTGGATCGCGCCGCGCTCTCTGTGGCCGCACCGTTCATCAAGTCGGACCTCAAGCTCGGCCCCGCCGACATGGGTCTGCTCTTTAGCAGCTTCTTTATCGGCTACTGCGTGTTCTGCTTCGTAGGCGGCTATGCGTCGGACCGCATCGGTCCAAAGCGCGTATTCGGACTCGCCGCCGGGCTGTGGTCCGTATTCTGCGGCGCCACCGCGTTCGTCACCGGCTTTGGACAACTGATCTTCTTTCGCATCCTGTTCGGCATCGGCGAAGGGCCGATGGGCTCGACCACCAACAAGACCATCAACAACTGGTTTCCGCGTCGCGAAGCTGGGCGCGTTGTCGGCCTGACCAACGCGGGTCAGCCGCTCGGCGGCGCAATTGCTGCGCCGATTGTGGGACTGGTGGCAGTCGCCTTCGGCTGGCGCGTGTCGTTTGTCGTGATCGCGCTGCTGGGCATTACGTGGCTGATCGCGTGGCAGTTGCTCTTCAAGGATGAACCGCTCGAGCATCCGCGCGTATGCTTCAAACGCGACCAACGCCACATTGCGCGCTCCGTGAGTGACCGAGCGCAAAGCGCATGAAAATATAGACCCTTGCGGCAACCCAGCGCATCACGCCGCAAAGACAACAACATAGGACTAGGCATGACTGACATCAACCGACGCTATCCCGATCCCGCTGTCCGCATTCTCGATCCGCGTTTCAAGGCGTTACGCCTCGCGTCGGCTTCGGTCGAATGCCTGTATCAGGACGCGCGCTGGTCGGAAGGACCGGTGTGGTTCGGCGACGGGCGCTATCTGCTATGGAGCGACATTCCAAACAACCGCATCCTGCGCTGGGACGAAGTGAGCGGTGCGGTGACGCCGTTTCGCCAGCCGTCCAACAACGCTAACGGTCATACGCGTGATCGCGAAGGGCGGCTCGTGAGTTGCGAGCACCTGACGCGGCGCGTCACGCGTACGGAATACGACGGCACCATCACCGTGCTGGCGGATCGTTACAACGGCAAGCGCCTCAACTCGCCGAACGATGTGATCGTGAAGTCCGACGGATCGATCTGGTTCAGCGATCCGACCTTCGGCATCGACGGCTTTTACGAGGGCGAACAGCAGGAGTCGGAGTTGCCGGCCTGCGTGTATCGCGTGGATGGGCAGACTGGCGAGGTCACGATGGTGATCGACGATGTGCTGGGACCGAACGGTCTCGCCTTCTCGCCGGATGAGTCGATTCTTTACGTGGTCGAGTCACGCAGCGAGCCGCGCAAGATCCGTGCTTTCGACGTGAAGGACGGCGCGCTGTCGAATAACCGCGTGCTGATCGACGCCGGTCCTGGGACCCCGGATGGCTTTCGCGTCGATATCCAGGGCAATCTGTGGTGCGGCTGGGGTATGGGCACCGACGAACTCGACGGCGTGCGTGTCTTCACGCCGCAAGGTGAGGCGATCGGCCATATCGCGCTGCCCGAGCGCTGCGCGAACGTCTGTTTTGGCGGGCTGCATCGCAATCGCCTGTTCATGGCGGCGAGCCATGGCTTGTACTCGCTCTATGTGAACACTCAGGGCCTGAAGGGCGGCTGACAGGAAGAGGAAGACAACGCGGAAAGCGACATGGAAAACAACGCGGAAAGCCACGAGAAAAGCAGTGTGGCGCGTATGCAGGTGTGGACTCACGTCCGTACCCTTATGCACAACGTTGTCTAACAAGTGGCGAATCAAATCTCACCGTCAGATTCGGGTTTGCCCTTGGGAATTTTCCACGGACGCTTTGTATCAAAAGGCTTTCAGCGCGATTTAAAGCGTTCCCGGGTTGCTGCCTGAGCCGTATCATTTGCTTGACATCAACAGTTCGCGTTCGTTATGTTCCATTGAGCGATACGGACCGCCCACACCGCGATTCGACCGGCGGACCTCCATACCAAGAAGCGAGGAGATGCGATGAGATTTTCTGGCAGCCTGTCGGTCAAGGTAGCGGGTCTGTGTGTGGCGGTGGGTGCGGGCTTGGGCGCGACGTTTGCATCGCCCGCGTATGCCGATCCGGTCGCGCTGAATATCGTTGACGTCGCCGGTGATCTGCAATTGACGCAAAAGGGCTTTGAGGCGTTCAAGGCGAAGTATCCGAATCTAGTGGGCAACATCACTTACACGAATGCCCCTGCGCCGCAACTGCCTGGCAAGATCAAGGCAATGCAAGCCGCCGGTCGCTCCGATATCGATCTGGTGCTGACTGGCACCGATGCGCTCGCTGCGGGCATCGAACAGAACCTCTGGATCAAACTGCTGCCGGATCAGGCAGCCGCCTTCCCCGGCGTGCTCGACAAATACGCGCCCGGTCCGCGCAAGATGCAGGACCTGGCTCAAGGTTACGGGCTCGAAGTCGCCTATATGCCGGCGGGTCCGCTTCTCGAATACAACCCTGCCAAAGTCAGCGATCCGCCTAAGACCCCCGATCAACTGCTGCAATGGTGCAAGGCGCATCCGAACAAGCTGATCTATGCGCGGCCGGCGAACTCCGGTCCGGGCCGCACCTTCCTGATGGGTCTGCCCTATGTGCTGGGTGACAAGGACCCGCGCGATCCGATTCACGGCTGGGACAAAACCTGGGCATTCCTCAAGCAACTGAACGACTGCGTGCCGTATTACCCGGGCGGGACGTCGGCGGTGATGAAGGAATTGGGCGAGGGCACGCGTGACATGACGGTCACGGTGACTGGCTGGGACATCAATCCGCGCGCACTCGGTATCGTGCCCGCCGAGTTCAAGGTGCAGCCCTTCGACAACATGACGTGGGTGACGGACGCGCACTACATGGTGATTCCGAAGGGCGTGCCAAAGGAAAAACTCGAGGTGCTCTACAAGCTGATGAACTTCATGCTTGAGCCGGCGCAGCAAGCCCTCACCTTTGACGATGGGTATTTCTATCCCGGCCCGGCCATCAAGGGCGTCACTGTCGATCAGGCGCCCGCGCATAGTCAGGAAGTCTTGAAGAAGTACGGACGCCCTGAGTACGCACAAATGCTGGCGAGCCATCCGAGCGCGTTGCCGCTGGATGCCGCCGCGATGGTCGCCGCGTTCCAGAAGTGGGACCGCGATATCGGCGCGCAGAAGAGCCAGTAAGTCAGGACCGCTCGCACGGTTCGTCGGGGCCATGACCTCGGCGAACGCGGCGGGCGACAGCATTGTCACGGGTCCGTGCGGCAGCATCCGGGAAGTAGCAGGCCCATAGCACCGTCAGTATCAGGAAACCGCCATGAAGCATCATTTCGAACAGTTGCGACTCGACTCGGTGAGCCGCAGTTTCACGAATGCTGAAGGCAACGCTGTGGCCGCGCTGCAGGGCCTCGACCTGGATATCCGGCGCGGCGAGTTCATCGCCCTGCTTGGCCCCTCGGGGTGCGGCAAGTCTACGGCGCTCAATTGCATCGCCGGACTGCAACCGTTGACGGGCGGCGGCATCTGGCTCGACGATCAACGCATCGACGTCTTGCCGCCTGAAAAGCGCGGCTTCGGCATGGTGTTTCAGAACTACGCGCTGTTTCCTCATATGTCGGTGCTGGACAACGTGGGCTTTGGTCTGAAGATGCGCGGTGTCGCGAAGACCGAAGCCGTGCGCCGCGCGCGCGAAGCGCTGCAACTCGTACAACTGGTCGGCCATGAACGCAAGTTGCCGGGCCAGTTGTCCGGTGGCCAGCAGCAGCGTGTTGCGATTGCACGCGCCATCGTGATCGAACCGCCGCTCATTCTGATGGATGAACCGTTGTCGAATCTCGACACCAGGCTGCGCATCGAAATGCGTGCGGAGATTCGCCGGATTCATAGCCAGCTCGAACGCGCCACCCTCTACGTGACACACGATCAGGACGAAGCGCTGTCGATGGCTGATCGCATCGTCGTGATGAAAGAGGGTGTGGTGCAGCAGGTCGCCACACCAAAGGAAGTCTACGGACGCCCCAAGAATCTGCATGTGGCGCGCTTCATGGGCTATCGCAACGTAATGGAGTTCACGCTCGAAGGCACGCAAGGCGAGGCGGTGGCGGTGAACGCAAACGGTGTGCGATTGCTCGGCACGCCGATGCACGGCTTCGACAGCAAACGCGTGAGCGTGGCGCTGCGTCCTGAGGATATGGAGCGCAGCACGCCAGGTGCAGAGAACGCATTCGACGCCGATGTGACCACCGTCGAATACGGCGGCCGTGATTCGCTGATTCGTGTGAAGGCTGCGTTTGGTGACCTGTGGGCGCGCGTCGCCGGCGATTTCACCGAAGGCGAGCGCATTACGCTGCGCGTGCCGCCGGTGCGCACGCTCGTCTACAACGGTGAAGCGGCATGAATGCGCCCGCAATGACGCCGCCGGTCGCTCCGCGCGACGCTAAAGGCTGGCTGGTCGCTCCCGCGCTGATCTTTATCCTCGCGCTCTTCATCTATCCGTTTGCGTATGGTCTGGCGCTGTCGTTTCATCCCATGAACGGCGGCGGCGTGTGGGCGAACTATGTGACGTTCTTCACCGATACGTCGATGTGGCCCACCATCCTCGTCACGCTGAAGCTCGCGGTACCTGCGACGCTGATCAATGTGGGCGTGTCGATTCCGGTCGCATTCGCGCTGCGCCGCAACTCGCCGTATCAGAAGCTGGTGACGACGCTGCTCGTGATTCCCGTCACGCTTGGCACGGTGCTGATCGCCGACGGCATGCTGACGTACTTCGGCCCGAACGGCTGGTTCCCGCAAGCATTGCAGGGTCTGCACCTGTACACCGATGAAGTGCGGTTGACGCACAACTTCTGGGGCGTGCTGATTTCGCTGATTGTGTCAGGCTTTCCGTTCGCGTTTTTGCTGACGCTCTCCTACGTCACAGGGATCGACCCGACCCTCGCCAGCGCCGCGGCGACGCTCGGCGCGAGTCCGTGGCAGCAGTTTCGCCGCATCTATCTGCCGCTGCTAGTGCCGGGTCTGACGATGGCAGCATGTCTTTCGTTCGTGCAGGCGTTTTCGGTGTTTCCGTCGGCGGTGCTGCTTGGTGCGCCCGCCGGACCGACGCGCGTGATGTCGATTGCCGCCGCCGAAGCCGCGTTCGAAAACTACGATTACTCGCTCGCCTCCGCGATTGCCATGGTGATGGGCTTCGTGCAACTGGTGGTGGTGGCGGGCATGCTCGGCGCGCGCAGGTTCTTCTATAGCGGGCCAGTGACGGGAGGAAAGGGCTGATGACAACCGACCGTCACGCGACGCATCCGTGGCCCGCCAACGCGACGCCAACGCTCAACGGAGAGCCACAACGCAATAGCGCGGGCCGCAACGACGGCGCGCAGCCGGGCAAAGCCCTCAAGCAGCGCACGCCGCTGCCCGATCGCATCTGGAAGGTGCTGGTCTGGGGCGCGATGGCGTTTTTCCTCGTGAACGTGGTGCTGCTGATTGCGACGGTTGCGGTCAACTCAATCGCGACGCGCTGGTTCGGCACGCTGTTGCCGCAAGGCTTCACGCTTCATTGGTACGCGCAGGCATGGACCGACTTTCAGTTGGCGAGCGTGTTGTGGGTCACGGTTGAAGTCGTCGGTGCCGTGGTGATTCTCTCCGTGGTGCTCGGTGTACCGGCGGCATACGCGTTAGCGCGCGTGCAGTTTCCGGGCAAGCGTCTGGTGATGCTGGTGTTCCTGCTGCCGCTGATGGTGCCGCCTGTTACCTACGGTATCCCGATGGCCACGGTGATGTACAAGGTGGGGCTCGCCGGCACGCTGCCAGGCGTGATCCTTGCGAACCTCGTGCCCGCGTTGCCGTTCGTGATTCTTGTCATGACGCCGTTCATCGAACAGATCGATCCGAATCTGGAAGCCGCCGCGCGCATCTTCGGTGCGAATACTTTTCGCTATTTCCGTTACGTGCTGCTGCCGTTGCTGGTGCCGGGCATGCTCGCCGCGGGGCTGCTCGTGCTGGTGCGCACGATCGGCATGTTCGAACTGACATTCTTCACCGCCGGGCCGGGCACGCAAACGCTGGTCGTCGCGTTGTACTACGCTGTATTTTCAACCGGTGTGCGCGCGCCACAATCCATCGACGCGATGGCAATGATCTATATGGCGATCACTCTGGTGTGGGTGTTGATCGCGCTGCAATTCGTGAGTCCGACCCAGATCGTCTCACGCGTGAAGGAGCAGAAGCGCTGATGCTGGTTGAGTCACCGCGTGGGATACCGCGGTGGCTCAAGCGGAGCAGCGTGTTTATTAACGCGTCCTGTCGCAAGGACGCAGTTGGAGAGATGTTGTGACCAAGAGAAAGACCCCCGAAGAACTGCGCAGCCATCGCTGGTATGGCGTGAACGACCTGCGTTCGTTTGGCCATCGTTCGCGCACGGCGCAGATGGGCTACAGCCGCGAGGAATATGCGGGCAAGCCGGTGA
>NZ_JBAURZ010000374.1:0-33114 GCF_049581445.1 Paraburkholderia sp.
GGATGACCTCGATCACGCGTGCCGCCGCGAGCGACGTCGCGCGCCGTCTCAGCAGCGATCCGATGGAGTGGGGGCCGCCCGCGTTGCTGTGGCTCGTCACCGCGCTGCTGGTGCTCGCGCATCAGGGCACGGTGTTGACGCTGGCGTTTCCGGTGTTGGCCACGCTGACTGGCCTGTGGCTCTATTTCCGCAGCCCGGCGCGATATGTCGGCTTCATGTGGTGGCTGTGGTTTCTGAGCCCGGAAGTACGGCGCCTCGCCGACTGGTCGAAGGGCGCCTTCACGCCCACCAGCCTGATCCAGGTGGCGCCGCTTGCGGTCACGATGATCAGCGGCCTCTCGCTGATTCGCCATTACCCGGTGCTGGCGCAGCGGCGCGGCTTGCCCGTGCTGCTGATCCTCGCTGGACTCGCATACGCATTCGCGGTTGGTGTCGTGTCGAGCGGGCCGCTTGCTGCTACCTATGACCTTGCCAACTGGCTTTATCCGATCCTCATCGGCTTTCACATCATGGCGAATACGCGCGACTATCCGGCGTATCGCGACACCATCATCAATACCTTCATATGGGGCATGCTGGTGATGGGCGGCTACGGCCTGGTGCAGTTTGTGATCATGCCGCCGTGGGACGCGCTATGGATGCTCGGCTCGCAGATGAACTCGCAGGGCGACCCGGTGCCGATGGGCGTGCGCGTCTTCAGCACGATGAACTCGTCGGGCCCGTTTGCGTTCGCGATGATGGGCGCGATGGTCTACGTAATGGCCGCCAATCACCGCGTGCGTTGGATTGCCGCCGCGCTCGGCTTCTTCGCCTTCGGTCTGAGCCTCGTGCGTTCGACGTGGGGCGGCTGGGTGGTCGCGTTGCTAATCCAGCTGGTCAAATCGAATAACCGGGTACGCGTGCGTATTGTCGGCAGCGGGCTCTTGCTGGCCGGTCTGTGCGTGCCTTTGCTCGCGGTCGGGCCGGTGGCCGAACGGATGCAAACGCGTCTGAACAGCATCGTCAACCTCAAAGACGATCAGAGCTACGCCGCCCGCAACCAGTTCTATGCGACCTTCGCGAAGAAGGCGTTTACCGACGTCTCGGGCGAAGGCATGGGCGCAACCGGCACGTCCACGAAGCTGTCGAACGACGGCGGTCAGCTTGGCCAGTACGGCAACTTCGATAGCGGCGTGATGAACATCCCATTCGTACTCGGCTGGCCCGGCACGTTGCTGTACCTGTCCGGCATTGCATGGCTGATGGTGCGGGCGGTGCTGGCCTCGTTCAAGCTACGCAACGATAAATTCGTGTCCGCTTCGCTGAGCCTGGGGCTCGCTATCTTCACGATGCTGGTGTTCACCAATTCGCTGGTCGGCACAGGCGGGCTACTGCTTTTCATGAGTCTTTTTTCGATCCTCTCCGCGGCGCACTGGCAAAAGCAGCAGCGCCGACGGGAGCTTATTCTGCACGGAGGCACCTGATTGAGAGTCGCGATTGTCACGCACGTCGTGCGCCATAACGACGGCCAGGGACGCGTCAACCACGAGATTGCGCGTGCCGCCCTCGACGAGGGTATCGCCGTGACGCTGGTCGCGTCACACGTGGCGCCCGAACTGCTCGCACATCCGAACGTGCGCTGGGTGCCCATGAAAATCGGCCGCTGGTGGCCGACCAATCTGTTGCGTCAACAGGTGTTCGCCTTCAAAAGTGCGCTCTGGCTGCGCATGAATCGCAGTGCGTACGACGTGCTGCATGTGAACGGCTTCATCACATGGGCGCCAGCGGATGTGAACACGGCGCACTTCGTGCACAGCGGTTGGCTGGGCAGCAAGTACTATCCGTTCGGTTTGACCAAAGGCATCTGGTCGGCTTATCAGTGCGTCTATACGCAGACCAATTCGTGGCTCGAACGATGGGCGTACCGCCGCTCACGGGTCATTACGGCGGTCTCGCAGAAGGTGGCCGATGAGATTCGCGCGATTGGCCTCACACCGCGCAACCGGGTGGACGTGATCTATAACGGCGTCGATACCCAGGGCTTTGCTGCCGCTGAGGGCGACCGTGCGAAGTTCAAGCTGCCGGAGAACGCGTTCCTGTTGCTCTTCGTCGGCGATCTGCGTACCCCGCGTAAGAATCTGGGCACGGTGCTCAAGGCGTTGTGCCATTTGCCGCAGCACGTGCATATTGCCGTGGCGGGTTATCTGCCGGGAAGCCCTTATCCGGAGGAAGCGCGCGCACTTGGCATTGCCGATCGGGTGCATTTCCTGGGGTTGGTGAAAGAGATGCCCGTGCTGATGCACTCGGTGGATGCCTTCGTGTTTCCGTCGCGCTACGAGGCGATGAGCCTGTCGCTACTCGAAGCAATGGCCGCGGGCTTGCCGGTCGTCACGGCACGCACAGCGGGCGGCGCGGAGATCATCACGCCCGAGTGCGGCATCGTGCTCGACGACCCGGACGATCCCAGGACGCTCGCTGCGGCCATCGCGCAACTGGCCGCCTCCGATGACGCGCGCCGCGCGATGGGCGTGGCCGCCAATGAACTGGCCACCGGCTTTGGCTGGGCGCGCATGGCCGCGCAGTACATTGCGCTGTACCGGCAACTCGCCGGCCAACAAGAAGACCGCCAACGCTCAGAAGCGACAGCGGACACCACTCTCCACGCTACAGAAGGGACACCGTCATGAAAACGGCTGCTATCAAATCGCTGCAGATCGGCATGCACTGGTTTCCGGAACGGGCCGGCGGCCTCGATCGTATGTACTACTCGCTGGTTGGCGCGCTGCCGGGTGCGGGGGTTGCAGTGCGCGGTGTGGTCGCGGGCTCGACCCGGGTCGCGGAAGATACCGGAGGAGCGATCCAGGGCTTCGGCTCGGCAGCGCAATCGTTGCCGCTACGTCTGATGGCGGCGCGCCGCGCGCTGCGCCGCGAGATCAGCATCGAGCGGCCGGACGTGATCTCGTCGCATTTCGCGCTCTATACGTTCCCAGGGCTCGACGTCACGCGTGGCATTCCGCAGGTCTCGCATTTTCAGGGACCGTGGGCCGATGAGAGTCACGTCGAAGGCGCGGATTCGCTTGGGCAACGCGCCAAACGTTATTTGGAGCAGGCCGTGTATGCACGCTCGTCGCGGCTCATCGTGTTGTCCGATGCGTTCGGCAAGATACTTACGTCGCGCTATGGCATCTCGCCTGAGCGGGTGCGCGTCGTGCCGGGATGTGTAAATGTCGAGCAATTCAATCTGCCAATCACACCAGCCGAAGCGCGTCTGAAGCTGCAATTGCCGCAAGACCGGCCCATTGTGCTGGCGGTGCGACGCCTCGTGCGGCGCATGGGGCTTGAAGATCTGATCGACGCAGTGAAGATGCTCAAGCAGCGGGTGCCTGACGTGCTGCTGCTGATAGCGGGCAAGGGGCGACTGCAGGAGGAATTGCAGACACGGATCAACGAAGCGGGCCTGGAAAACAACGTGAAGTTGCTGGGCTTCGTGCCCGATCAGCACCTGGCTGCGCTGTATCGTGCCGCGAACATCAGCGTGGTGCCGACGGTGGCGCTGGAGGGGTTCGGTCTGATCACCGTGGAGTCGCTCGCCTCGGGCACGCCGGTGCTCGTGACGCCGGTAGGCGGCTTGCCTGAAGCCGTGGCGGGGTTGTCGCCCAATCTGGTGTTGCCGGCCACCGGTGCAGCGGCGATCGCGGAAGGATTGGGCGCTGCGCTGAACGGCTCGCTGAAGCTGCCCGATGCCGATGCTTGCCGTGCCTATGCGCGCGATAACTTCGACAACTCGGTGATCGCAAAGCGCGTGGCTTCAGTGTATGGCGAAGCGATCAAGGCAGTCGGTCTGCATTAAAGGGAGGGGCGGGCCTGGGTGGCCCGCCGTTCTGCGTTTGCAGCCTAGAACGTCTCGTGCTCCTGATTACGCGCAAGGTCAGCGGCGACCATCATCTGGCAGAGCTGCTCCAGCTTGGTCTGCGGCTGCCAGCCGAGTTTTTCGCGGGCTTTGTCCGCGCAGCCGATCAGCAGATCAACTTCAGCCGGACGATAGAACTTCGGATTGATCCGCACCAGCGTCTTGCCGTTTGAGACGTCAATCCCGACTTCACGTTGTTCCTTGCCCGACCATTCAAGCTGATAGCCGGCGGCCCTGAACGCCATTCGCACGAAGTCGCGAACCGTTTCGGTGCGGTTGGTGGCGAGCACAAAGGTATCGGGGTCGCGCGCTTGCAGCATGCGCCACATGCCTTCCACGTATTCCGCCGCAAAACCCCAGTCGCGTTTGGCGTCGAGGTTGCCCAGTTCCAGCGAGTCCTGCTTGCCGAGCTTGATCTTGGCCACCGTGTCGGTGATCTTGCGGGTCACGAATTCGCGGCCGCGCAGTGGTGATTCGTGATTGAACAGAATCCCGCTGCTCGCGAAGATCCCATACGACTCGCGATAGTTGATCGTGGTCCAGTGCGCGAACAGCTTGGCGACGCCATACGGGCTGCGCGGATAGAAGGGCGTTTCTTCACGCTGCGGTACCGCTTGCACCTTGCCGAACATTTCCGAGGTCGAGGCCTGGTAGTAACGGGTGTTCGGGCTCAGGATGCGGATGCCTTCTAGCAGGTTCAGTGCACCGATACCCGTCACTTCCGCTGTGGTAACCGGCTGGTCGAACGAAACGCCGACAAAGCTTTGCGCGGCGAGGTTGTACAGTTCGTCCGCTTCGACGCCGCCAAGCAGACGCAGGGTCGAACCGAAATCGGTCAGATCGTGTTCGACGAGTCGCAGATTCGGGTTCCCGGTAATGCCGAGTTCGTTCATGCGCCAGAAGTTGACGGAACTGGTGCGCCGATACGTGCCGGTCACCTGATAGCCCTTGTCGAGCAGCAGTTTCGCCAGATACGCGCCGTCCTGGCCGGACACGCCGGTGATGATCGCTTTGCGTTGGATGCTCATAGGTTGCCTTGGGTCACGGTAAGGAAGGTGGAGGAAGAGGAATGACGGGTCTGTGTAGATGAACCGGTTAGGCGCCGCACCAGTGGATCGATCACGCGCAGATCCTGCGCGGCTTTCAGGCGGTAGAGCGTCGGACGCGGATGCGCGCCGTCGGACATCATCCATTTCCAGCCCGGCAGCGCGCTGATGTAGGCATACTGATCGATCAGTGGCACGTGCTGCTCGGCGGCTACGCGGCGCGTCATCGCCACCATTGCGGCGAGGCGCGCGTTGAGCCGGTCATCGGGCATGGGGTTGGAGGTCTGTAGTACCGGCTCGATGCCCAACGCGCGTGCAGTCACAATCAACTCGGTTTGCGCTGCGTAAAACTGCGCGGGCGTCTGGTTGTGCATCACTTCGTTGATGCCGTAGTTGATCGTCACGATGCGTGCGTGCGATGCCGCGAGCCGCTGCGCCCAGGGAATGCCGCCACTGCGATCGGTGCCGTCGCGCAACTGCGAGGCCATGCTGCCGCCCACGCCGAAATTGACTACGCTCACGCGCGGGCCGTATTCGGCGCGCAATGCATCCTGCAGAACAGCGACGGCGTTTTGTGCAATGGGGGCGCAGTGACCGTCGAGGCAGGAAATGCCGAGGGTCGTCGAATCGCCATAGGCTTCGATCAGCACTTGGGGTTGCGCATTGTCGCCAGCTGGCTGCGATACCGAGGCGGCTTTTTCCGCCGCGCCCACCTGCTGGCACGCCGCTGCCAGCAAAAACGGGGCGATAAGGCCGCGAGGCCGCAATAGGCGCTTCATACGCGACTCTGCGGCGCTTGCGACGCAGCGCCCAACGATGCGCGGCTGTGCCGTTCACGCGAGGCTGCGCCATGAATCAAACGCCGTTCAAAGGCGAACCACGTGAGGCTGGCATAAGCGAGCGTCAGCGCGAGTGCCACGGCGGCGCACAGATAACGGTTCAGATGCAGCGGCCACAGCGTGTACAGGATGCTCAGGTGAATCAGATAGATCGTGTAGCTGATCGTGCCGATATACACGAGCACGGGATTCGACAGCAGCCGCTTGACGATACCTTTGCTTTGCAGGGCAATGACGACGATCGACGTGCAGAGCACCAGCGAGACGCTATACAGCGCGGCGTTCGAGAGCGGCGTGTTCGCGGCGCGAAAGCGCGGATAGTGCAGATGCAGCCAGGCGAGCACCGCAAGCGCCGCCACGAATCCGAGCATGGCAAGCGGCCTGAACGGCTGCAACGCAGCGGGATTGCGCCGGACGGCGACGGCCAGCAATGCGCCGGCCGCGAGCAGGTCCATCCGGAACGGTGTCAGGTAATAGATCGGCCAGAACGAGTCGAACCAGGGCGTCGCCACTGCGCGCAGCACGGGTACGGCGACGACCAGCGCAGTCGCCACGTAGGCGAGCACGCGTTCTGGCAGCAGCAGAATCACGAACGGCCAGACAATGTAGAACTGCTCTTCGACCGCGAGCGACCACAGCACATTCAGGCTGTCATGACCGCTTTGGCCCAGTGCATCGCCGATATTGGTGGCGAAAAACGCGTACCACTCCCAGTGCTTCGCCCAGCCAAATCCGAACAAGACGGACGACACCGCCATCAGCAGGAGGTATGGCGGCAGAATGCGACGCGCGCGGCGTGCGTAGAAGTAACTGAAGTAAGACTGTCCGCGCGCCTTGCGCTCGAGCAGGATGCCGGTGATCAGAAAACCGCTCAGCACAAAGAACAGATCGACGCCCATCCACAAGGGCGCTTTTAACGCGTGCTGCGCGAACACTGCAAGCACGGCGATCGCACGCAGGCCGTCGAGTTGCACGATGCGGCGTGTATGAGAGGGCGCAGCAGGCAATGCACTTGAAGTCATGACAGTACACGATGGGCAGCGGGTGGGCCGGCAGGCGAACGCCTGGGCGGCATGGGTATGCCGTTGAGGGCGTGCATCTGGTCAGGAGCGCGCAACGGCGGTGACAGGTCATTCTATGGAAAAGAAATCGCTTAAAAACACGAATGAAATGAACAAATAGAACAGTTTGTAACGACGCTTGAAAAAGAAATTCGGGTGCGACGATGGTCGAATTGGTCGAACCCGCCGCGACGGCGGCGGTTATTTTTTGTGCGGTACATGTGCCCCGCAATTGGGAAGCAAAGCGACCGGCTGGCACGCCGTGCGGATTTTTAAATCAATTATTTATTCGCGTTTTATTTGAAGAATATTTTTGAATTATTTTCGATTTTCGTCACGCCCGATTTCCCGCGTAATGTGGACTCGACGCCGAGTGGGTCGCGGGGGTGCGTGCTGCGGGCTCGCCTCGTTGCTGTGCTCATTGTGCTGACGCAGCGCCGCCGCTTTGCGGTTTGAGGTTTGCGCCGCGCCAGCGTTGGTGTCGCGATGCTTCGTTTCTTTCTGTGCCGTTCCGGCCATCACTTCATTGACACTCGCCAGTTGACGCATGCCGCGCGCTGCGGCATGGCCCTGACTAGAGGAATACCTTGGCCCGTTCCATCTTCGCGACCCTGCTGGCTGCGGCCGTCTGTGTTGCAACATGTACCGCCTCAGCTGAAACCGTACTGAACGCGAAGACTTCCTGGATCGGCAATACCTTCGGCTATGGCGATGGCACATGGACGCAGATCAACATCACGGCGATCGCCGTCGCCCCCGATGGCAAGGTGTACACCAACGCGCCGTGGGACGAAAGCGGCGCGGAGGCGAGCACCTGGCAGAACGGCAAGATGCTGGGTTTTGCGGGCGGCACGCACGGCTGGGGTACGGGTGGCGGGAATGCGATTGCGGTGAATCACCGTTATGTGTTTATCGCGGTGTCGGTTGGCAACGAAAAGGGACATCTGGTGGGCCAGGGAATCTGGCCGCAAAAGGGCAAGCAGTGGTTCGGCATTTCGCGTCGACAGATTGCTAACCCGAAACTGAGCGCGCTGTTCCAGCCGCCTGCGGGCGTCGCAAACACCGGTCAAGGCGTGGGAAATAACGCAGCGGTAGATCCGCACGCGCAACTCGCCGCCGGCTTTCTGATGATGAACGAAGTGCCGGTGGGCACCCGCGCTGATATAGATGGACTCGCTGCCAGCGATACCACGCTGTACGCAGCGAACACCACGCAAGACAAGATCGAAGTGTACGACGCTGAGTCGATGCAAAAGAAGGCAGGTTGGAGCGTGCATGAGCCAGGCAAGATGGCACTGGCAAGCGACGGCACGTTGTGGGTGTTGACCGGCACGCTGACCGATAAAACGCCGCGTGTCGTGCACTATTCGGCGAGCGGTCAGGTGCTGGCAGACACGTTGCCGCTGCCCGCCGATACCGTACCCGTCGACATTGCACTCGACGCTCAAGGCCGTCTGCTGATCGCCGATAACGGGCCACGTCAGCAGGCGCTGTTTTTCAGCAAACGTAATGGCGGATATGTCGCGACCGGCACGCTCGGCGAACGCGGCGGCATCTTCTCCGGCGTCACGGGACAGCCTGGTCCGCAGCGCTTTAACGGGCTGACGGGTGTAGGCGCCGATGCGCGCGGCAACATCTATGTGGCCACCAATGGTATCGGCCCACGCTATGCGCCGCTCGGTGCAGGTCTTGGCGCCACGCTGGAAAGCTACGCGCCCGATGGCAAACAGCAATGGCAGGCTCAAGGGCTGCTGTTCGTCGACGGTGCATGGATGGACCCCGCACGGCCCAATAGCGTCTACACCGGCAACAAGCGTTTCGAACTCGACCTGAGCAGACCGCCTGGGCAGGAGTGGAAATACGCAGGCTTTCTGTCGAACCGCTTCAAATATCCCGATGACCCGGTGTTTCACACCGATCAGTGGCCGGGCCTGCCCATCGCACGACAGTTGAAGGGGCACACGTTCCTGTACCTGACGGACATGTATGCGGATCACCTGAAGATCTACCGCTTCGATGCCGCGCACGACGGTGAGACGGCGATTCCATCGGGACTGATTGCCGGGCGTGAGCGTCCTGTTGCCCAGGTGCCGAATGCGCCGCCCGGCGGCGACTGGATCTGGCGCGACGTGAAGGGCGATGGCCGGTTCGATGGCGACGAGTTCACTCTCAACACCAGCGGCGCAAAGCTCGCCGGTGGCTGGGGGTGGTGGGTGGACAGCGCCGGAGACATCTGGCGCACGAGCGATACCAAGGGCATCCGGCGCCTGCATTTTGGCGGTCTCGATGCGAAAGGCAACCCGATCTACGCGTACACGGATATGACTTCTTATCCGATGCCGCAGCCGTTCACTGAACTGCGCCGCGCGATCTACGTACCCGAGACCGACACGCTCTATGTGAGCGGCTATACGTCGGAGACACCCGTCGAAGGTGGCTTCTGGAAGGAAGTGGGCCGCGTGCTGGTGCGCTACGACCACTGGTCGAGCGGCAACCCGGTGCAGCGCTACGCGATCACGCTGCCGTGGCAAACCCACGCCAAACCCATCGAAACGATTATCGGCCTCACCGTCGAAGGCCGATATGTGTTCGCGGTCGAGCCAGTCGGCGCTGTACATGTGTACGACAAGGATAGCGGCAAGGAAGTCGGCGTGATCCGGCCGGGACCCGAGGTGGGGAGCACGTCAGGCTGGGTCGATGTCCCCAACGGTATCAGCGCGTATCGGCGCAGCGATGGCGATTACCTGGTGTTCGTCGAAGAGGACGCGCGCGGCAAGGTAATGATGTACCGGTGGAAGCCGGCTTGAGTCGCTGCGTGCGGCAAAGCCAGGGCATTGGGTGCCGTAAGAAATTGGACTAGCGGTCCCCCTCCATAGGCCTGCGAATTATTTTTCTGTCGACTTATGACAAGCAGGACGCATTTTTTACGTGCTTTACTCGACGCAGACTGCTGGGCCCATCGTGGCGCACGGCATTGCATGGCAAGCGCATGGCGATCCACCGCACCCCTCTGAATCAAAAGGCATCCGATGGATAAAGGCATTCTCAGGAACGTAGCGATCAATTTCTTCGGGCTGGTGCTGCCCACCTTCGTATCGCTCGTCACCGTGCCGTCGTATATCCGTCTGCTCGGCGTCGAGCGTTATGGCGTGATTGCGCTCGTGTGGACGTTAATCGGATATTTTTCGATTCTCGACCTCGGCATGAGCATGGCCGCGCAGAACCATATTTCGAAAGCGCTTGCATCGAACGACTCGGAAGAAAGCGCCCGCGTCTTCTGGAGCGCGACGTGGCTGAACCTGGTGACGGGTGTGATTGGCGGCCTGATTATTTATTTCGGCGCTTTTCTTTACACCGCGTATTTCACCAAGGTGTCACCGGAATTGCAACACGAGGTCTACATGGCACTGCCGTGGCTCGCCATTGCGATTCCGATTGCGAACGTCTCGTGGGTGTTTGCGGGGGCCATCAACGGCGCTGAGCGTTTCGGCATCTACAACACCAACCAGACTATCGGCACCTTCCTGTTCCAGTTGCTGCCGTTGGGCGCTGCATGGCTGATGGGACCGAGCCTGCAAAACGTGCTGGCCGCTGCGGTGGTGGCGCGTCTCGCCGCGGCTGCGCTGCTCGGACGCTCCGCATTCCAGGTGCTGGGGATTCGCAAGATCTTGCCCCCGCAACTGGGCGTGGCCAAGGGGCTCTTCAACTTCGGCGGCTGGATGCTGATTGCCAGCATCACGACGATGGTGGCCGACTCCCTCGACAAGGTCTTTCTCGGCACGACGCTTGGTGCGCGCTTCGTGACGTTCTATACGGTGCCGCAAAACCTCGTCACGCGCCTGAACATCGTGCCGACCGCACTGGTGCGCACGCTGTTTCCGCGCCTGTCCGCCGTGGGCCGCGATCACGCGGATCTGATTACGCAGCAGTCGCTTGAGTTCCTGAATGGCGCCTTCACGCCGGTCGCCCTTGGGGCGATGTTCGTGCTCGGGCCGTTTCTGCATTTGTGGGTGGGTAACGAAATCGCGACGGTCGCCGCCCCCGTGGGACGCATTCTGATCGTCTCGGTGTGGCTCGTCGGGCAGGCCAACGTCACGCGAATCATGATCCAGTCGCAGGTCAATCCGGCGGTGGCGGCCCGGGTGGGCGTGTTTGAGTTGCCGCTGTTTGCGGGTGCATTATGGTTCGGCATCAGTCACTTTGGCCTCACTGGCGCCGCAATCGCCGTTGCGGGGCGCGCGCTGTTCGACTACGGCGTGCTGCTGTGGTTGTCAGCCATTCGCGCGCGGCCGATTGCGCTCGACATGCTCGCGCATCTCGTCTTTTTGCTGGCGAGCCTCTGGCTCGCGAGTTTCGTCCCCAGTCTTTCGCTGGCGATAGCCGCAGGTTTGCTGGTGGTGGCGGCCAATGTTGCCTGGTCGATCACGATGACCCCCGCGTTGCGCGATCTTGCGCGTTCGCTGCTGTTGCGACTGAATCCGAGGAAGAGCGCATGAACCAGGAAGTCCTTGATGAAGCCGTGTCGCGGCCCAGCCAGCGCAGCGTGCTGGACGAACTCACCACGCCGCCGGCCCCGGTCGCGCCGCCACATCGTGCACCACGCGTCGACAGGAATGTGCGGGTGGCGATCGTGCACGACTGGCTCGTCACCTATGCGGGTGCGGAGCGGGTACTTGAACAGATCGTCGCGTGTTTTCCGGACGCAGATCTGTTTAGCGTTGTCGATTTTCTCGAAGACCGTAGTTTCATTCGCGGCAAACCGGTCACGACCTCATTCATCCAGAAGCTGCCGAAGGCGGCCACGAAGTACCGCGCGTATCTGCCCTTGATGCCCATTGCAATCGAGCAACTCGACGTATCCGCCTATGACGTGGTGATTTCGAGCAGCCACGCGGTATCCAAAGGCGTACTCACCGGTCCGGATCAGGTCCATATCAGCTATGTGCATTCGCCGATTCGTTATGCGTGGGACTTGCAGCATCAATACCTGCAGCAGTCGAAGTTGACCAGCGGGCCGAAATCGGCACTGGCGCGTCTGATTCTCCACTACATGCGCAACTGGGACATTCGCACTGCGAACTCAGTTGATAGCTTCGTTGCCAATTCGCAGTTCATCGCGCGGCGCATCAAGAAGGTCTATCAGCGTGAAGCCGATGTGATCTTCCCACCCGTCGACGTCGACGCTTTCGCGCTGCATGAGCAGAAGGATGACTTCTATCTGACCGCTTCGCGCATGGTGCCGTACAAGAAGATCGATCTGATCGTCGAGGCGTTTGCGCGCATGCCGCAGCGGCGTCTGGTGGTGATCGGCGATGGGCCGGACATGCAGAAGATCCGCGCGAAGGCGTCGCCCAACGTCGAAATCATGGGCTATCAGCCGTTCAAGGTGCTGCAGGATCATATGCAGCGCGCCAAGGCGTTTGTGTTCGCGGCCGAGGAGGACTTCGGCATTTCGGTGGTCGAGGCGCAGGCCTGCGGTACACCGGTGATCGCGTACGGCAAGGGTGGGGCGTTGGAAACCGTGCGCGATCTGTCGGACCCGCGCCCCACCGGCATGTTCTTCGACGAACAGCGCGCCGAGTCGATTATCAGCGCGGTCGAGGATTTCGACACTCACGCAGCGCGTTTCTCCGCAATCGATTGCCGAGCCAATGCTGAGCGCTTTTCCACCGCGCATTTCCGCGAGCGCTTCTTTGCTCACGTGCGCGCTGCGGTGCCGGCATTGCAAGGCGCATCGCTGCCCGCGTTTACACCGTATGTCCCGCAGCCTGTAGCGAAACCCGGTGTCGGGCCCGCGCCACGCATCCTCGCCATCGATCAAAGCGGCGTGCTCGGTGGTGCCGAACTGTCGCTGCTAGAGATCGTGAAGGCGCTGCGCTCGCGCATTGAAGTCGTGCTGTTCGATGATGGCCCGTTTCGCACCGCGCTCGATACGGCCGGCGTAAACGTCGAGGTGCTGAATTCCGGCGCGCTGCGCGAGGTGCGCAAGCAGGGCGGCACGCCGCCGCTGGGACAGGCGCTCAAAGGCATGGCTGCACTGGTGCGCGCGACCGTCGCTCGTGCACGTAAGGCCGATGTGATTTACGCCAATACACAGCGGGCCATGGTGATCGGTGCGATTGCCGGGCGCCTCGCGCGTCGGCCGGTGGTGTGGCATCTGCGCGATATCGTCAGCGCAGAGCATTTCGGCAGCAAGCAGTTGAAGATCATCAGATGGTGCGCTCGGTTGGGCCTCGCACACGTGATTGCGAATTCCGCCGCGTCGGCGCAGGCATTCGCCGAACTGACCGGCTTTGATAAGAAGCGCGTTGACGTCGTGTTCAACGGCATTTCGGCCGAGCCGTTCGATGCGTTGCGCAACGTGCCGAAAGCGGTGCTCCGTGCGCGGCTGAATCTGCCGATTGACGCGTTTCTTGTCGGCTCCTTTAGCCGCCTGGCGCGCTGGAAGGGGCAGCATGTGTTGCTCGAAGCGATGGTCCTCAATCCGCATATGCATGCGGTGTTAGTGGGCGCGCCGCTGTTCGGCGAGGACCCTTACGAAGTGGAATTGCGAGCGTTCGTCGCGGCTCATCAACTTGGCGGGCGCGTGCACTTCCTCGGTTTCCAGCACGATATCGCCGCGTGCATGTGTGCGGTGGACGCAGTGGTCCACACGTCGATCACACCGGAGCCTTTCGGGCGCGTGATCGTTGAAGGGATGCTGGCGCAGCGGCCGGTGGTGGCTGCGAAGGCAGGAGGCGTGCTGGAGATAATCGAGGATCAGGAAAACGGCCTGCTATGCACCCCAGGCGACGCGCATGCGTTGGCGGATACGCTGGCAGAACTGCGGTCGAACGACGAGATGCGACGCCGGTTGGTTAGCAATGGTTATCGGACGGCGTTGAGCCGGTTTGGTACGGAAAATTATGTTGATGGTGTTGCGCGCATATTGAACGCAGTGGTGGCGGGATAGAAAAGTGGAAGCGCTGAAAGGCGCGGCAAGCAAAGGAAGCACTCGAAGGCGCTGAAAGGCGCGGCAAGCAAAGGAAGCACTCGAAAGCGCTGGAAGCAAAGGAAGCAAAAAGGGCCTCGGCTGCGTTCAAAGGATGAACGGCACCGAGGCCCTTGGTATTTACGGTGATGCTTTCTTTACGGCCAGTTCTGAGTTGTGAACCGAGTGCGGCGCGTCTCTGTTATAAAAACGCGCCGCAAAAGCCGCGCAACCCATTCATCCAAACTTACGCGCCAGCCGTCCGGTTCTTCGGTTTCAAACTTGCCGACCACTTCATCGCCGGCAGTTCGATCAGCCGGTAGAACACATACGCCACCGGTATCGCCACCAGCATAAAACCGAACGACGGCCAGATCGATTCCTGCAGCGCCGAGCGATACAGCAGCGACGACAGCAGCACGAGGATCGGCAGATGGATCAGATAGAGCGAAAAGCTGAAATCGCCAAGGCGCGCCAGCACACCCGCTAGCGGCGAAGGTGTCGCACGACGCTCAAGGGCCTTGAAGAGATAGACCGCGAAACCGAGCGACCACAACTGGAACGCACCGTACTGGCCGAAATGAAACGCCGCGCATCCTGCGATTACGAGTCCTGCTGCAATCGCATACAGCCACTTCGACGCAGCCTGGCCAGTTCTCTTCGCGATGGCGGCGCTTGCCTTGGAGTCGGCAATCCATGCGCCGAGCGTCCAGGAGAACCAGTACGACGTGAAAAACTGAATGTCATGCCGTTCAAGCACACAAGCCGACACCACGTTGATCAATGCTACCGCAACCAACACCGGCGTCATGCCAATCCGGCGCCGCAGCGCGAACAACAACGGATAGATGACATAGAACTGCACTTCAAGCGACAGCGTCCAAAGTGCGCCATTCGACCCATAAGTCTTGCCCGCGACGCCCTGCAGCGAAAACAGATTGACGAGGAACGCATGCAAGCCGATCTCGCGCACTTTGTGATTGACGGGTGGCAACTGCAGACTCACCCAGTCCAGCGCCAGCGTCAGCAACAGCGCCGCGAGCAGCACCGGATAGATCCGCGCAAACCGGCGTGCCCAGAAATTGGCGGTATCCAGTTGGTAGGCGGGGTTTTGCGCCAGCTTGAACGCCGCTCCGCGATGGATGCAATACCCGCTTATGACGAAGAAAATCGGCACACCAGCCGAGCCCCACGCTATGGGCAGCGTCAGATAGGCGACGATCGAGCTGAAATTGAGCGCATGACCGACACTCTCGTGAAAGCTCTGCATGCCCACCCACGCAACCTGGCGGCAATGAAAATAAGCAACCAGCAACGCGGCAAAGCCGCGCATCGCATCAATGACGTGTTCCTTGCCAACGGTGTCCACCCGCGTTTCGACACGTTCCACACGCGCCGTGCGCTGCGGGCGCCGGTCAAAGGGTAGGGATGTGCCGGTGGCATCGAAGGCTGGGTCGCTCATGCGCGGTCCTTTTACATACGTGAAATGGGCTTGCGGGTCTAGCCAGGAGCGGCATTGACAAAACATTCGCTCGCGCGCACTCCGGCCGCACGATCATCGTAGTTCAGTGGGCAAGCAAATAATTGAATAAAAAATCGTTGTTAAATACTGTTTTGCCGCCGAATTTGTGACGATTTGTAATCAAAAAATGAAGCGAGCCAATGCGCGAATTATTTGCCGTTTTTTTCATGATAGTTTGACGCTCTGATTCTTCTAACCGAGGTGGAGCCATGAACCTGCATCTGCTCGCCGGCATTGCCGTGCTCCTGATACTGGTGGCTGCATCGGCTTATCGCGAGGCGCTGCGTAACGAGCCGATCGGTCGCGTCCGGATCAACCCAGCCAGGATGCCGCCTGTCGACGATAACGAGGAGGAGGTGCCGCAGGCTTCTTCCTACGGGCGCTCGCCCTAAGCCTCAATGAAATCTGGGCGTGTGAGCAAGCGTAAAAGTTGTGCCGCAGCGTCGGCACACGACGAAATCGTTGCCTGCCAATCCATTCGAAAAGAATAAGCCAGAGCCTGAGAAATTTTTTTAAAAATATCGGCTTTAATTTTATCGAAAGCTGAATTAGATTTTAGAAAGATCCGTATCCGATTATTTCGCCGCCTGTGAGGCGAATCACACCAGTTCAACAACCGATGTGGGAATGCATACCATGCTGAAAGTCACCAAAGCCGTGTTTCCGGTCGCAGGTCTCGGGACACGGTTCCTGCCGGCCACCAAGGCCAGTCCCAAGGAGATGCTGCCCATCGTCGACAAGCCTCTGATCCAGTACGCTGTGGAAGAGGCCATCGCTGCTGGCATCACCGAGATGATTTTTGTCACTGGCCGCAGCAAGCGGGCGATTGAAGATCACTTCGACAAGTCCTATGAGATCGAATCCGAACTGGAAGCGCGCGGCAAGGCGCAATTGCTCGAACTCGTGCGCGGTATCAAGCCGGCAAACGTCGACTGCTTTTATGTGCGTCAGGCCGAGGCGCTCGGCCTCGGTCACGCGGTCATGTGCGCTGAGAAACTGGTGGGCGACAGCCCGTTCGCTGTGATGCTCGCCGACGACCTGCTGCACAGCACGCAGCCGGTCATGACGCAGCTCGTCAACGTCTTCAACCACTATCATAGCTCGGTGGTGGGCGTGGAAACCATCGCGCGTGAAGACAGCCGCTCGTACGGCGTGGTGGACGGCCGCGAGTGGGAAGAAGATGTGATCAAGCTCTCAGGTATCGTAGAGAAGCCGGCGCCGGACAAGGCCCCGTCGAATCTTGGTGTGGTGGGCCGCTACGTGTTGATGCCGACCATCTTCAAGCATATCCGCGCGCTCAAGCCGGGTGCTGGCGGCGAACTGCAACTGACCGACGCGCTGCAGTCGCTGCTCGCCGAGGAACAGGTGCTGGCCTACCGGTACTTTGGCACCCGCTTCGATTGCGGCAGCAAGCTCGGCTATCTGAAGGCGACCGTCGAATTTGCGCTGCGTCATCCGGAAGTGAAAGCGGATTTCGAGGAGTATCTGCAGAGCTATCTGCCGGTCCATCTCACGGCCGCTGCGGCTTGAATGCTGAGGCGAGCAGGGTACGGACGTCGTCGTCGGTCGTTTCGTCGAAGTCCCGATAGAACTGTCCGACGCTGAAAAACATGCGCGGCGTCATTGCACAGACGTATTCGTCGATGGCGTCGCCCAGCCTTGCTCGTCCATCGGGTGGCGCGACGGGCAGCGCCACCACAATCTTCGCCGGCGCGCGGCTGCGCAAGGCGCGTACTGCCGCGTGCAAGGTGGCGCCGGTCGCCATGCCGTCGTCCACCACGATCGCGATGCGCGCGGTTACGTCTGCTGCTGGGTGTTCAGCGCGGTAAAGGGTTTCGCGCCGCGCCAGTTCGAGCCTGGCCTCGGCGAGCACCCGTTCGAATTCGGGCTCGCTGACGTCGGCTTCGCGCATCAGCCGGCGATCTACGTAAAGCGCGCCGCCCGAGGCAAGCGCACCCATCGCCAGTTCTTCCTGCCATGGCACGCCGAGCTTGCGCACCATCAGCAGATCGAGCGGCGCCTTTAGCGCGGCAGCAACCTCAAACGCCACGGGCACACCGCCGCGCGGTAACGCGAGCACAATCACGTCCTCGCGTTTCGCATACGCTCGCAGAAGCTGGCCGAGCGCTCGGCCAGCTTCCATGCGATTGGCGAAAATGCGGTCCATGACGTGCGACTACGCGAAGCTAGCCCCAATGCATCAAGCCTTCTTCACCTCGAGCCGGAATTTGTGCAGCAACGGCTCGGTATAGCCGCTCGGCTGTTGACGCCCTTCATACACCAGCGCACACGCCGCCTTGAACGCGAGCGAAGCATCGAAATCCGGCGCCATCGGCTTGTAATGAGGGTCGTCCGCATTCTGCTGATCCACCACCTTGGCCATACGCTCGAACGTTTCCTGCACCAGTTCGCGCGTCACCACGCCGTGATGCATCCAGTTGGCGATGTGCTGGCTGGAGATACGCAGTGTTGCGCGGTCTTCCATCAAGCCGATGTTGTTGATGTCCGGCACCTTCGAACAGCCGACGCCCTGGTCGACCCAACGCACCACGTAGCCGAGAATGCCTTGCGCGTTGTTTTCAACTTCCTGACGGATTTCGTCAGCGTTCCACTTCGCGGCTTCGACCACCGGAATGGTCAGCAGGCCATTGAGCAGTTCGTCCCGCACGCTCGTCAGATCGATTTTTTCCAGATCCTTCTGCACCGCCTGCACGTCCACCTGATGGTAGTGCAGCGCGTGCAGCGTGGCGGCGGTCGGCGAGGGAACCCACGCGGTATTGGCGCCTGCCTTCGGATGAGCGATCTTCTGCTCAAGCATCGCGTGCATCAGATCCGGCATGGCCCACATGCCCTTGCCAATCTGTGCGCGGCCGCGCAGGCCAGCGGCGAGACCCACCAGCACGTTGCTTCGCTCATAGGCGCTGATCCAGGCGGTGGATTTCATATCGCCCTTGCGCAGCATCGGGCCGGCTTCCATCGCGGTATGCATCTCGTCACCAGTGCGGTCGAGAAAGCCCGTGTTGATGAACGCCACGCGTTCCGACGCCTGCGCGATGCACGCAGCGAGGTTCACGCTGGTGCGGCGCTCCTCATCCATGATGCCCATCTTGATCGTGTTGCGCTCGAGTCCCAGCAGGTCTTCGACACGGGCAAACAGTTCGCTCGCAAACGCGACTTCGGCAGGGCCATGCATCTTCGGCTTGACGATATAGATCGAGCCGGTGCGCGAGTTGAGCTTGTGCTGGCGATCATGCAGCGCGCACAGCGAGGTAATGACCGCGTCGAGGATGCCTTCCGGAATCTCATTGCCGTCGCGATCGACCACCGACGGGTTGGTCATCAGATGGCCGACGTTGCGGATAAACAGCAACGAGCGGCCATGCAGCTTCACGTTCGAGCCATCTGCGCCGGTATATTCGCGATCCGCGTTCAGACGCCGGGTAAAGGTCTTGCCGTTCTTCGTGACCTCTTCGGCGAGGTCGCCGTTCATCAGGCCGAGCCAGTTGCGGTAGAGCTGAACCTTGTCGTCTGCGTCGACCGCTGCCACCGAGTCTTCGCAATCGATGATCGTGCTCACTGCCGCTTCCATCAGCACGTCCTTGACGTGTGCGGCATCAGTCTTGCCAATCGAATCGTTGGCGTCGATCTGGATCTCGAAGTGCAGGCCGTTGTGCTTGAGCAGTACAGCAGACGGCGCACTCGCTTCGCCGTGATAGCCGATAAACTGCGCCGGTGTTTTCAGCCCCGTGCTACCGCTCTTCAACGTGACGACCAGCTTGCCGCCTTCGACGCTATAACGTGTGGCGTCCACGTGCGAGCCGTTTGCGAGCGGCGCGGCTTCGTCGAGAAATTTGCGGGCATAGGCGATCACCGCGGCGCCGCGCACCGGATTGAACGCTTTTTGCTTCTCGGCGCCACCGGTTTCGGGAATCGCGTCCGTGCCGTACAGCGCGTCGTACAGACTGCCCCAACGCGCATTGGCAGCGTTGAGCGCGTAGCGCTGGTTCGACAGCGGCACGACCAGTTGCGGGCCGGCCTGTTCGGCGATTTCGCGGTCCACGTGGTCGGTCGTGGCGTTCACGCTGGCGGGCACCGGCACGATATAGCCGATGCTTTCGAGGAAGCTGCGATAAGCGGGCAGATCGCGCACCGGTCCCGGGTGGGCGCGGTGCCACTGATCGAGTTCGCTTTGCAGGCGATCGCGCTCGGCCAGCAGTGCGCGGTTCTTCGGAGCGAGGTCGTGCACGAGCGCATCGAACCCGCTCCAGAAGGCCTTGCTATCGACACCGGTGCCCGGTAGGGCCTCCTGTTCGACAAACTGGAAGAGATTCGCGGCTACCTGCAGTCCGCTTGCCTTGGTCATCTGAGTCATGGACTGCTCCATCTGTTTTGGCTGGGCCGATGTGGGGTCACCGGCCTTTGCGTCGTTTTGCTTCGGTGTTGATTGACTGCCCGTCTGCGCTGTTTGCTGCGTTGACTGTTGCGCGGTTCGTTGCGGTGTTGCGCTCACTGCTCTGCGGTTGGTTGCCGTGGCTGACGGCATTCAACCGTTGAGCTTCACCCGTTGAGCGCGGTGGCACCCGCCTTGGCGACCTGCGCGTCCTGATCCGCCTTCACACCCGATACACCGACCGCGCCAATCACCTGGCCGTCGACGATCACCGGCACACCGCCTTCGAGCGTGCCTGCAAGCGGCGCGCTCAGAAACGCGGTGCGGCCGCCATTGATCATGTCTTCGTACTGCTTCGATTCGCGCCGGCCCAGTGCGGCCGTGCGTGCTTTCTCCGTGGCGATGTAGGCGCCGATTGGCGCGCAGCCGTCGAGCCGCAGCAGGGCAAGCAGGTGGCCGCCATCGTCGACCACTGCGATGGCGACGGCCCATTTGTTCTTCTCGGCTTCGGCGCGTGCGGTGTCCAGAATCTGCGTGGTTTCGGCAACGCTCAGCACGGATTTCGTCAGCATAATGAATTTCCTGTTCAGGTTGAGGGTAGTAATTCTTCGATACGTTCGATTCTTTGACGCACTGGGCACCGCCCCTGGACCCACTCGTGCCACCACGCTGTAGCTGCGTGGATATCGCGCTGCAAGGCGGGCTGAAGAGGGCGTTCCGCTTCAAAACGGTGCAGGCGTGCCGCCGGTCGAGGACTTGCCTTTACGTCGTGTGGCTTAATTTTACGACCAAGCGCCGTCGGAGGTACCACAAACTGCACCCGGTCTGGTGAGTTGGGCATAATGCGCTCGAGATCGCAAATTCGGCTGCCGCGTTCTTTTATCAGGCTCTGGTCAATCGACTTTGAAAGGCGCTTACCATGTCCCGCCCCTCACATTCCATTTCAGCGTTGCCACCCACAAGCCTCGTCTACAGCTTTGGGTTACGTGTGCTGCACTGGCTTACCGCATTGTGCATGTTCGTCATAATCCCCGTTGCGTGGTACATGACGACAATGGACCGGCATGACCCGACGCGCGGCAGCTGGGTGAATTTTCACAAGTCGATCGGCCTGACCATCTTGCTGCTGACCCTGATCCGCGTTTTTACGCGGCTATCGGGCACGGCGCCACCGTTGCCGCAAAGCATTCCGGCTTTCGAGCAGACACTCGCGCATATCGGTCATGGGCTGCTGTATGTGATCCTGTTCGCCATGCCGATCAGCGGCTATATCAACTCCTATGGCGGGGGCCATCCTGTGAACTGGTTCTGGCTGTTCCAGGTGCCCGCCGTGGTGCCGCAGGATAAGGCGTTGGGCCACCTCGGTTCGCGCATTCATTACTGGCTCGCGTTCCTGACCTACGCGCTGATCGCGGGACATGTGCTGGCAGTCGTGTACCACCAGTTGATCCAGCGTGTCGACGTGCTGGGACGTATGACGGGACGGGCGGCGAAGCGCTGAGTGGTCAAGCCGGGATGAGCGCGTGTGCGCTGTCATGGCGGTCTGTGTGGACGCTGCTTGCCGGGCGAAAGCGCCGGCGCGGCCCCAAACGGCTTTTTTTGCGGCGACGCGGGGCCGTTTACAATCGGTCTCTGGTCACTTCCATGATTCCGTGCTCGCCATGCCCTCCATTAGCGGTCTTTATGTCTACCCCATCAAATCGTGCGCTGGTATCGCGTTGACTGCGGCGCGGCTCCTGCCCACCGGCCTTGAATACGACCGCAACTGGATGGTGACCGACCCGGCCGGACGCATGCTGACGCAACGCAGCCATGGCCGGCTTGCGCTCGTGAAAGTCGCATTGGGCGAGCGTGAGCTGATCGTGTCGGCGCCCGGCATGGCCGAATTGCGTACGCCGCTAGCCATTGGCGAGCTGGAGGCAGCGGAGCGCGTCACCGCCACCATCTGGGACGATACCGTGCAGGCGTTTGATACGGGCGCGGACACGGCAGCCTGGTTTTCCGCGTTCCTTGGCGAACCCGCTCGGCTGTTGCGCTTCGATCCTTCAGTGCCGCGGGTCGCGGACCTGCGCTGGACGGGCGAAATTCAGGCCACCGCACAGTTTTCCGACGGCTTTCCGCTACTGGTGATCGGCGAGGCCTCGCTTGAGGACCTGAACGCGCGGCTTAACGGCAAGGGCGCGCCGTCGGTCCCAATGAACCGCTTTCGGCCCAATCTGGTGCTAGCAGGTCTGGACGCCTACGAAGAAGACTACGTGGAGCGCGTCACGATCCTGCCGCATGTGGTCGTGGAAGAGGCGGTGCAGCTGAACCTCGTCAAACCCTGCGCGCGGTGCCCGATTCCCACCCTCGACCAGGCTACTGGCGCGCCCAATTCCGACTGGCCAAACGAGCCGTTGGACACGATGGGCGCCTATCGCGGCAACGCGCGGCTGGGCGGCGCGTTGACATTCGGGCAAAACGCGATCGTTGCCGCGGGCGAGGGCGCACTGCTCTCGCTCGGCCAGGCCGTCGAAGCGGAGTTAGGCTTCGGCGATTGACCGTGCGGCATCCCGCGCACGAAGCGGCAAGGGTATCAGCGTGACGTGGCCCGCAATCTTTGACTAGACTGAAAGCGCAGCCTCGTGTGCGAAGTCCAACCATCGAAGGAAACGCCATGTCGACGATCAGCGTTGAAAGTTTGAAGCAACTGTTTCCCGCCGCCGACACGATTGCCCCCGACGTTCGCCTCGCAGCGCCGATTCATCAGCGCGTGTCACTCGTCAACGGTGAGTTGAGAAGCTGGGATGGCGCCTGCAAGACCGTGCTGTCGCCGGTCTGCGTGCAGCAGGCCGATGGCGAGGTGGCGCAGGTCGAGATTGGCAGCTATCCGGTGATGGGCGCAGCGGAAAGCGACGCCGCGCTGGACGCCGCCGTGCAGGCTTACGACTCAGGCCGCGGCGAATGGCCAACCATGACCGTAGCCCAGCGCATCGACTGCATGCACGATTTCATCAAGCGCATGGTGGCGCAACGCAGCCTGATCGTGAATCTGATCATGTGGGAGATCGGCAAGAGTCTCGCGGATTCGCAAAAGGAATTCGACCGCACGGTCACGTATATGCTCGCCACCATCGACGCCCTCAAAGAGCTCGATAACAGCAGCTCGCGCTTCGTGATCGTCGAGGGCACGATTGGGCAGATCCGTCGCACGCCGATTGGCGTCGTGTTGTGCATGGGACCGTATAACTATCCGCTCAATGAAACGTTCGCGACACTGATCCCGGCGCTCCTGATGGGCAACACGGTCGTTTTCAAGCCACCTCAATACGGCACCTTGCTGTTCTACCCGCTGCTCGAAGCGTTTCGTGACGCTTTCCCCAAAGGCGTGATCAATACCATTTACGCGCCTGGCGCGGTGGTGGTGCCGTACATGCTGGCCTCCGGAAAAGTCAGCATCCTGGCGCTGATCGGATCGAGCAAGGTGGCGGACCATCTGAAGAAACAGCACCCCAAGTCGCACCGGCTGCGCGCGGTGCTGGGGCTCGACGCCAAGAATGCCGCCATCGTCCTGCCGGATGCGGACCTTGATCTTGCCGTCAAGGAATGCGTGCTCGGCGCGCTATCGTTCAATGGACAGCGTTGCACGGCGCTCAAGATGCTGATTGTGCATCGCTCCATCGTCGATCAGTTTCTGCAGCACTTTAGCGCGGAACTGGCGAAGCTGAAGGTTGGCATGCCGTGGGAGCCAGGCGTGTCGATTACGCCATTGCCTGGCATGCATCGCACCGCCTATATGACCGAGGCGATCGACGACGCGAAAGCCAAAGGTGCGCATGTGATCAACGAGGGTGGCGGGGTGTTCTGCAAGACGCTGTTTTATCCGGCGGTGGTTTATCCCGTCACCGAAGGCATGATGCTGTACCGCGAGGAGCAGTTCGGACCGATCATCCCGGTCACGCCTTTCGACGATCTCGATGCTGCGCTGGACTATGTCACGACCTCCGAGCATGGCCAGCAGGTCAGTATCTTCGGCTCGGATCCAGCCGTGATCGGCGAGCTGGTGGACCCGCTCGTCAATCAGGTGTGCCGCGTGAATATCAATTGCCAGTGTCAGCGCGGGCCGGATGTGTTTCCGTTTGCGGGGCGTAAGGATTCGGCGGAAGGGACCTTGTCTGTGACCGATGCGCTGCGGGCGTTTTCGATCCGTTCAATGATTGCAGCCAAGCAGACGGAAAGCAGCAAGGCGTTGCTCGATGCGATCGTGACCGGGCACACGTCGAAATTCATCAACACTGGCTTTATTTTCTAGGCGGGAGGGCGCCGTGAGGGCCGGTGTTGAGTCCCGGTGGTTAGTGCGGCTAACTTGCGCCCCTCATTTACGCTCGGAACAAGCGTAACAGCAGACCGAATGCGCCTAGCGCGATGGCGAGCGCAACGATGGTGACAGGCAGCGTCAGCAAGACCACCCAGAGCGTGCGATGCGAAGTGCGGGCGTCCCGCGCGGTCGGGAGCGTGTTCGATGCCCGGCTTTCAGATTCATTCATCAAGGCTCGTCCGTTCAGGTGCGCCTGCGCCGAGGCAAGCCGTAAATGCGAGCGCGAGACGCCCCATGCGTGAGCGTACTGCGCCGTAATTTTTGCAACGTACGACGTGAAGCTTAAACCACATTGACCGATTGGGTACGGCTAGCCGTGAAGCGATGTTTGCGCAAGCGCTGCAGACTTTGCCGTGCCGGGAGTAAAGGACCCGTGGTGACCGATTCAAGCGAAGGCGTGCCGGTTCAATAGCTCATGATGGCACCGCAGATTGCTTGCGCACTCAAGCTTTCTTTAAGCCTCCTTTAAGGTACGGCGCATACATTGCCAGCTTGCCGCGGACTTTGGTCTCCCCCGGATCAAGTTCTCGGCGCCCCCTGTAGCACCTCGTCAGTCACGTCCAGTTGTCCCAGGCCTTTGCTTCGGGTCAACCTTTGCAGGCCCGGCGCACCGCCGGGCCTTTCTTTTGGCGCAGCACGCCTGATAGACAGGTAGCCAGCACGCAGCGCCATCAATGACTGATGGTTTCGAGCGCCAGCCCGCGCGTCGACGGTCCTAGCAGGATCATGCAGATTCCCACCAGCATCGACACGCCGATGAATACCGCTACGCCAGCCACGCCATAGCCGTGCAGAAGAACGCCAATGGCGAGGCCCGCAAATGCTGCCGAAATCCGGCTCCACGAATAGACAAAGCCGATCGCTCGCGCTCGTACGCGGGTGGGAAACAGTTCAGCCTGATAGCCGTGGTAAGCGTAAGACATGATGTTGGATGCGAGCGTGAACAGCACGCCGAGAACGATCAGTAGCGTCGGCGCGGACACCTGCGAGAACAGCGCAATGACCACCGCCATCGTCATGAGGCCACCAATGATCTGCGTCTTGCGCTCCAGCTTGTCGGCAAACCATACGCCGATAAGCGGGCCGAACGGATTGGCAATGGCAATCACGAACGCATAGCCGAGGCTTGCCGTGACGTGGATGCCGCGATGGATCAGCAGCGTCGGCACCCACGCGGCAAAGCCGTAGAAACCGATTACCTGTGCCATGTTGAAGATTGACAGGATGATCGTGCGGGTCCGATAGCGCGGCCCGAAAATTTCCTTGTACGAGCCCGTGCCTCTCTGCTCGGGTGACACCGCTTGCGGCGCGAGTAGCGCGACGCCTTTTTCGGCTGTGACGCGGCGTTCGATCTCCGCGACAATTCGCTCCGCTTCTTCCAGCCGGCCGTGACGGGCGAGCCAGCGCGGACTCTCAGGAATCCTGCGCCGCAGAATCCAGACAATGACCGCCCCGACCGAGCCGATCAGAATCACGACGCGCCAGTATTCGAGGCCAAACGGATGCGTACCTTTGAGCGCATAGGCAAGGAACGCGACCAGCGGCACCACCGAGAAGGTGATGAACTGGTTGACCGCGTAGGCGCGGCCGCGCTCGCCACTGGGGATCAGCTCTGAAATATAGGTGTCGATGGTCACCAGCTCCACGCCGATCCCGATGCCGGCAATCAGGCGCCAGATATCGAGCGCGAAGCCCGAAGTCTGGAACGCCATGATGATGGTGCAGACCATGTACCAGAGCAGCGACCAGGTGAAGACGACGCGGCGCCCAAAGCGATCGGCGACGAAGCCGAACGCCACCGTGCCGATCCACAGCCCTGCGAAGGTGGCGAACACGAAGGTGCCGAAACCCGCCACCGCGAGCGGCTGCAAGACCGCGAAGAAGCCGAGCGATTCAGGCTTGAACAGACCCGATTCCACCATCCCCGGCGCGACGTATCCCGTGAAGAACAGGTCGTAAAACTCGAATACGCCACCCAGCGAGATCAGGATCACCATGGTCCAGACAGTGCGTGAGGGCGGCAGCCGGTCAAACCGGGCAGCGATTTCGGCTGCCTTTTGTGTGGACATGAGTGCCTCTTCTTTTAAAGATTTTGTAAGTTAAGCGCCTGGGGAGTTCCTCGCACGCAGGAATTTCGCACGCTGCACCCAGTGCGGGCAATGCGTGCGAACACCGAGGCATGAGGAAAGCCTGCCTGATTCGCGAATTCGGATGAAACGAAAATGACTCCATAAATATTCTAGCTGTTGCCTGTTTGTCTCAATACGGGCGCCTATACTTTGCACAGACGCGCCTCACTGGCGCGTCATATCTGGCTCAAATGCACACGATGACGCGATTTACCGCACCGTGATGCCTTGAATATTCGCCCGCCCATGACAGCCTCCGAAGACGAAGAGAAAACCCAGCTCCCGTGTTATCGCAGCGGCGCGGCGGCACGCCTCGCGCGCATGCCGGTCACGACGTTGCGTATCTGGGAGCGGCGCTACGCAGTCGTCGCGCCGCCGAAAACCCCCTCTGGCCAGCGCCTGTATTCGTCGCAGGATGTGCGACGGCTGATCTTGCTGAAAAAGCTCGTCGAACGCGGTCACGCGATCGGCTCGATTGCGAAACTGGAACTCGACCAGCTCGACCGGCTAGCACTCACCTATGCCGAGGCAGCTTTCCCGCCGGACCCGACCGACAAGGTGTCGGAGTCGACGCTGGTAATCGTCGGGACGTCGCTCGCGCGCCGTTTGCGCAGCGATCTGCCGCAGCTCCAGGCAGCGAGCCAGCCGCGTCTTACCGTCTTCGACGACATCAAGGACGCGCAGGCGCACGATCTGAAAGCCGATGCGCTGGTGATTCACGTGGCCTCACTACAGGATGACGCCGTGCAGGCGGTGCTGGCGCTGGGTGAGAAGTACCACGCCAAGGTGGTAGCCGTCGTGTATGCATTCGGCACGGAACACAGCGTGAATTCGCTGCGCTATGCCGGTGTGCGGGTTTATCGTGAACCACTCGAGAAAGACCTTGCGTTGCAGGTGCTGCACGATCTGTCGCCGCTGCAGCAGCCGCGCGACGCCATGGAGATTTACGCACGCACGCCGCGCCGCTATTCCGATGAAACGCTGGCGGCGATTGCGGGTGGGTCGTCGACGATTTCCTGCGAGTGTCCACGGCACCTTGCGGACCTGGTGCGGCAACTGTCGGCGTTCGAGCAATACAGCGACGACTGCCAGAAGCGCACGCCGGCCGATGCCGCGTTGCATCGCTACCTGGCGGAAGTGGCCAATCGCGCTCGCGCGATGTTCGAACTGGCGCTCGAACGCGTTGCGCGTGAAGAACGGTGGGCGCCGGAAGAAACCTGAATGTCAGTTGATCTGGATAACTGATCGTCTCGGGTCTGTGCCAAATGACATCGGCAAGGGATGCGTCTCCCACATGCCAGCGCCTTCCCCACGGTAGGCGCCTGGTCGCGCGTAAAAACGACGTCCTCGTTCATCCACGGGTATGATCACGTGACACGCAACCGCCTGTGGAGGAGCCCGTCCTATGAGCGCGCCTGAAGAAGTCGTATTTCTGCTCGATGTCGACAACACCTTGCTGGACAACGATCACGTGGTGGCGGATTTGCGCACCCATCTGACCGAGGAGTTCGGCGTCAAGAGCAGCGACCGGTACTGGGAAATCTTTGAAACCCTGCGCAGCGAACTGGGCTACGCGGATTACCTCGGGGCCTTGCAACGCTACCGGATGGAACGTCAGTGCGACACGCGGCTGATGCTGATGTCAACCTTCCTGATCGATTATCCCTTCCCAAGCCGTGTGTTCCCCGGCGCGCTCGACGCGCTGGCGCGTCTGCGCACCCTCGGCCCTACAGTGATTCTCTCGGATGGCGACGTGGTGTTCCAGCCCCGCAAGATCAAGCAGGCGGGGCTGTGGGACGCGGTGGAAGGGCGCGTGCTGATCTATGTTCACAAGGAACACATGCTCGGCGAAGTCGAGCAACGCTACCCGGCGCGGCGCTACGTGATGATCGACGACAAGCTGCGCATCCTCGCGGCCATGAAAGAGATCTGGAAGACGCGCCTGAAAACGGTCTTTCCACGCCAGGGCCACTACGCACACGACCCCGCCGCTCTCACGATGTACCCAGCGGCCGATGTGACAGTTGAACATATCGGCGAACTGGCTACCATGGATTTGGATGCGTTATCAGCTTAAGGCGCCGTGGAGGTGAAGGCCCGGGAGATTGCCGTTGCACAAGGCCGGTTAGCGGCTTGCGAAGCCCGGGAATTCGAGCAGGCGCGCGAGGCGTGTTCCTGATTTTCCCTCGCAGCTCCAGTGAACCCAGCAGTCGGCAGTCAGTCGTACTCTCTCGCGGGTTCCGGTGCAGGTCTGTCCTCGCGTTTGACACAAAAAAGACGCCTGCGCCCGCGACCATGGCAATACCTGAATGAATCCGCGGACATGCGCTATCAGCGCCTGTCCGTGCGCCCGTCCCGCGCGCCTCGGTGCGCCGGCAGTCCATATCATGGAGTGACCCGATGGCCGAAATCAGCACGAATGCCCCCGTCCCCGCATCCCCGCTCCCAACTCCACTGGATCCAGAAACGCTGCACAAAATGGATCGCTACTGGAGCGCCTGCAATTACCTCGCGGCCGGGATGATTTACCTGCGCGCCAATCCGTTACTGCGCGAACCGCTCAGGCCCGAGCACATCAAGCGGCGCTTGCTTGGCCACTGGGGCTCCGATCCCGGTCAAAGTTTCCTGTTGGTACACCTGAACCGCCTGATCAAAAAGCTCGATCTTAACGTCGTCTATATCGCCGGGCCCGGACATGGCGCACCTGCCACGCTCGCCAGCAGTTATCTTGAAGGACGCTACTCGGAAATCTATCCCGATCGTAGCGAGGACGAAGCCGGTATGCGGCGTTTTTTCCGGCAGTTTTCGTTTCCTGGCGGGATTGGCTCGCATTGCACGCCGGAGACGCCGGGCTCGATTCACGAAGGCGGCGAACTGGGATACAGCCTGTCTCACGGCTATGGCGCGGCCTTCGACAATCCCGATCTGATTGTGACTGTGATGGTGGGTGATGGTGAAGCGGAGACCGGCCCGCTCGCCACCTCGTGGCATTCGAACAAATTTCTCAATCCGGTTCGTGACGGCGCGGTGTTGCCTGTGCTGCATCTGAACGGCTACAAGATCGCCAACCCGACCATTCTTGCCCGTATTCCGCGTGACGAACTGGAGGCCCTCATGAAGGGCTATGGGCACCAGCCTTATTTCGTCGAGGGTCACGAACACGAAGAGATGCACCAGAAAATGGCCGCGACGCTGGAACATTGCATCAACGAGATTCGTGCGATCCAGCAGAAAGCGCGCGACGGTGGTCATGCCGAGCGGCCACGCTGGCCTATGATCGTGCTGCGCTCTCCTAAAGGTTGGACCGGCCCGAAAGAGGTCGACGGTCATAAGGTGGAGGGATCGTGGCGCGCCCACCAGGTGCCGATTCTCGACCCGGCCACCAACGAGGCCAGCCTGAAGCTGGTCGAGAGCTGGATGAAGGGCTACCGGCCAGACGAGTTGTTCGACGCCAACGGCCGGCTGATACCCGAGTTGCGCGAGATGGCGCCAGTCGGCGCGCGCCGCATCAGCGCCAATCCGCATGCTAACGGGGGACTGCTGTGCAAGGCGCTGGATATGCCGCCGTTTCGCGAGTTCGGCATCGCGGTGGCTGCGCCGGCTGCGAGCTACACGTCGCCAACCGAGGTGCTCGGCAAATTCCTCTGCGAGGTCATGCGCCGCAATATGGCGGACTTTCGCGTGTTCGGCCCGGACGAGACGGCCAGCAACCGCCTGACTGCGATTTACGAAGCCTCCGAGAAAACCTGGCTCGCGCAGACCGAGCCGAGCGATGCGGACGGCGGCGAGTTGTCCGTCGACGGCCGGGTGATGGAGATGCTGAGCGAACACACGCTCGAAGGCTGGTTCGAAGGCTATGTGCTGACGGGGCGCCACGGTCTCTTCGCGACCTATGAATCGTTCGTGCATGTGATCGATTCGATGTTCAACCAGCACGCGAAGTGGCTGGAAAAATCGAAGCTCGAACTCAGATGGCGCCAACCGGTGCCTTCTATCAATCTGTTGATTACGTCGCTAGTCTGGCGCCAGGATCACAACGGTTTTACCCACCAGGACCCCGGCTTTCTGGATGTGGTCACCAACAAAAGCCCCAACGTGGTGCGCATCTATCTGCCACCCGACGCCAATTGTCTCTTGAGCGTGGCCGACCATTGCCTGCGCTCACGCGATTACGTCAATGTGATCGTTGCTGACAAGCAGCCGCATCTGCAATACCTCGATATGGCCGCAGCAGTCACGCATTGCACGAAGGGCATCGGCATCTGGGATTGGGCCTCCACTGACCACGGCGCCGAACCGGACGTGGTGATGGCCTGTGCCGGCGACATTCCGACCATGGAGTCGCTCGCGGCCGTTGAGATTCTGAAGGAGAAGTTTCCCACCCTGAAGATCCGCTTCGTCAATGTCGTGGACCTGTTCCGCCTGATGCCGGATACCGAACATCCGCACGGCTTGTCGAACCGCGATTTCGATTCGTTGTTTACGACGCATAAGCCGGTGATCTTCAACTTCCATTCGTATTCGTCGCTGGTCCACAAGCTCACGTATAAGCGGGCCAATCACGACAATCTCCACGTGCATGGCTATCACGAGAAAGGCAACATCAACACGCCGCTCGAACTGGCGATCATCAACCAGGTGGATCGTTTTTCGCTCGCGATTGACGTGATCGACCGGGTACCTGGCTTGCAGGGCGTGGGGGATCATGTGAAGGAATGGCTGCGCGGCCAGATTATCGAGCATCTCGGGTACGCGCACGAAGAGGGCATAGACAAGGAAGAAATCCGCAACTGGACCTGGACGGGATAACGCGATGCCCAATACGTCACCCACATCAGACACGCAAACCATCCTTGTCCTGAACAGCGGTTCGTCGTCACTCAAATTCGGGCTGTTCAAGGCTGATCTGGTTGATCAAGGCGCGGCGGCGAGTGATGAAACGCTGTTGCTCGAGGGCAGTGCGGAAGGCATTGGCCGCGCGGATGGTCGTTTGCAGGTGAAGTCCGGCGACGGCAGCGTGCTCATGCAGAGCGCTCACGCAATGGGCTCGCAGACTGACGCGTTGTACAAGCTTGCCAGCGTGCTGGCGCAGCACGGTCATACGCGACCGGCGGCAGTCGGTCACCGGGTGGTGCATGGCGGCCCGCGTCTGCGGGAACATCAGCGCCTGACACTGGAAGTCAGACAGCAGTTGCAGGAGGCCGTGCATTTTGCGCCACTGCATATTCCGCCTGCGCTCGCGTTGATCGATCAGGCCAGCAAGATTTTCAGCGACGCGACTCATTTCGTCTGCTTCGACACCGCCTTTCACCGGACGCTGCCGCCGCGCGCCGCGCAGTTGGCCCTGCCGCGCCGCTATGCGCAGGCGGGCGTGATTCGCTACGGTTTTCATGGACTGTCGTACGAATCGCTGGTAACGCGCCTCGGTGACGAGATGCCCGCGCGTGCCGTATTTGCGCATCTGGGTAATGGATCGAGCTTGTGTGCGTTGCGCGATGGTGTGAGCGTCGACACCTCGATGGGACTGACGCCAACCGGCGGCGTGCCGATGGCCACCCGCAGCGGCGATCTCGATCCGGGCGTGCTGCTGTATTTGCTGCGCACCGAGCGGCCCGATGCGCAAACGCTCGAAACCCTGCTGAACCGCGAGAGTGGTCTCGCCGGCTTTACGCAAGGCGAGGGTGACATGCAGGCGCTCGTGAAGCGCAGCGCCGATGGCGATCAGGATGCCGAACTTGCCGTCGATGTGTTTGCGACGGCGGTACGCAAATACGTGGGCGCCTACGCGGCACTGCTCGGCGGCATTGACCTGCTGGTATTCGCCGGCGGCATCGGCGAGCACAGCGTTGAGGTGCGGCGACGCGTATGCAGTGGACTCGAATTTCTCGGTCTGCACGGGGATGATCCCGCTGGCAAGGTACGTACGATGCACACTGAGGAAGAGCGTCAGATCGCGCGCCATTGCCGGGCGTTGTTGCAGCAGGGTGCGCGTTGAGAGTGAGCGCCTCACCCAGTCACCATTGCCGCTTCCTTTTCCGAAACAGGTACTTCCTGCGCCCAGCCCGCGGTTCATGCGTCGCGGCACGTGCCTTGCTCGATTGTCGTTAGCGCTGCAGTCTCCGTACTGCCGCGCCGTTCAATCGACGCGGTCATGGGAGGCCAGATGCTCGACACACCTGTTCGTGCAGCGGATCACGAAGCGACGCGGCGTGGCAAGCGCGCCGTCGCAACCGCAATCCCTTGCGGGATCAATCATCAGGACTCTGTAAAAAATCCACTGGCGGCGCTCGAAGGTTTCCTCGCGGATGCCACGTTCGATCCGGCAGATCCATTGGCGCTGGGCGCCGTCCTCACGCAGATGGTCGAGCGTGGATACGACCGTTTGCCGTTGCCTGGCAGTGGGCGCACGGTGTTGCGCTGGCGGGCGTTGGCTGCTGTCGCGGCCTGCGATCTCGGTCTCGTTAAACTGTTCGAAGGCCACACCGATGCGCTGGCGATTCTCGCCGAACTGCATGGGCACGCCGCGCAAGGGGGGGTGAAAACAGGCTCCCGCTGGGGCGTATGGGCAGCCGAGGCACCCGACGCTCGCCTCGTCGCGACTCAGGCCGACCACGGCAACGGCGACGGCTGCGAAGGCGACGACCGCGGGGGCGGGGCGCTTCTGCTCAACGGTACGAAGGCGTGGTGTTCGGGCGCACGCGTGCTTAGTCACGCGCTCGTGACCGCATGGATGGACGATCAGCCTGTCCTTGTCGCCGTTGAACTGAAGCAGCCGTCGATCTCAATCTCCACCGCGCATTGGCAGGCCGTGGGAATGCGCGCGACGGAAAGCGGCGATGTTCATTTCGATGCCACGCCTGCGCAGCAGGTGGGCACGCCGCACGCCTATGTGAGACGCGCCGGTTTTTGGC
>NZ_JBAURZ010000375.1:0-1848 GCF_049581445.1 Paraburkholderia sp.
GCCATCGCTCGCAGCGCGACGGCAACGCGCGCACCGGTTGCAGCATCGGCTCCGCGTACGTCGGCTGCGCCCGTTCAGGCACAAACTGCCGCTGCAACATCGAATGCAACGGCCAGGACATCGAAACACGAAGCACCCCGCGCGCCAGCGCCGACGCGTACCGAACCCATGCTCAGACCGAAGAGCACCGCAGGCACAACCGAGCCCGCCGGGACCGCGACAGCGCGCCCGACGGCAGGCGCGTCCGCTGCTGGCTCCGATGCGGACTGGGAAACGTTTTAACACTTGATCATGGCAACGCGCGCACAGCAGCACCCCGACAGGGCGGAGCCGGCCAGAACCGGCGAGCAGGGACGCGACTTCGAGTTCACCTCGGCGGATTTCGCGCGCATTCGCGATCTGATTCACCGTGGCGCCGGCATTTCGCTGTCGGACCACAAGCGCGACATGGCGTATAGCCGACTCGCACGGCGCTTGCGCGCGCGCGGCCTCGAGAGTTTCAAGCAATACCTCGATCTGCTCGAATCGGAAAACGATCCGGCCGAGTGGGAGGCGTTCACCAATGCGCTCACCACCAACCTGACCGCGTTCTTCCGCGAGGCGCACCACTTTCCGCTACTGGCCGACTTCGTGGCAAAGCGTCAACAGCCGGTGTCGGTGTGGTGCTCGGCGGCATCGACTGGCGAAGAGCCGTATTCGATCGCGATGACGCTGATCGAAGCGCTCGGCGAAAGCGCCGCGCGCCAGGCCACTGTGCTCGCCACTGACATCGACACCCAGGTGCTCGCCAAGGGCGAAACCGGGATGTACCAGTTCGACCAGGTGAAGCATCTGTCGCCCGAACGCCTGAAGCGTTTCTTCCTGAAGGGCACCGGCGCGCACGCGGGGATGGTGAAGGTGCGCCCCGAACTGCGCGCGATGGTCCGCTTCCAGCAACTGAACCTGACCGACCGCGATTACGGCTTGCGCTCGCAGTTCGACGCGATTTTCTGCCGCAACGTGATGATCTATTTCGACAAGCCGACCCAGGCGCAGGTGCTGTCGCGCTTCGACCCGCTGACAAAGCCTGGCGGCCTGCTGTTTGCCGGTCACTCGGAGAACTTCACTTACGTTACGCAGGCATTCCGGCTGCGCGGCCAGACAGTCTATGAACTGACGCGCGACGGGGCATCTGCCCGCAGCGCGCAGCGCGGCCTGCCTCAACCGGCACACACGTCGACTAGCGGGGTGAGCGTATGAGCAGCAGCCTGCCAATCGCAACCAATCTGTACTTCGACAATCACTTCAATCGCCCCGGCGTGAAGTTGTTGCCGAACGAGTTTTATACGACCCACGAGGACATGGTGCTCGTCACCGTGCTCGGTTCGTGTGTGGCGGCCTGTATTCAGGACCGCACCGCGGGCATCGGCGGCATGAATCACTTCATGCTGCCGGACGACGGCGCCGACGTCGGCCAGGCTGCATCGGAGTCGATGCGCTACGGCGCCTACGCGATGGAAGTCCTGATCAATGAACTCATCAAGGCGGGCGGCCGCCGTGAGCGCTTCGAGGCCAAGGTGTTCGGCGGCGGGGCGGTACTGGCCGGTATGACGACGATGAACATCGGCGACCGCAATTCCGAGTTCGTGCGCCGCTATCTGGCGCTGGAAAAGATCCGCATCACCGCCGAGGACCTGCAGGGCAACCATCCGCGCAAAGTGGCCTTCATGCCGCACACGGGCCAGGTCATGGTGAAGAAACTGCGCCTGCAACAGGAAGCCGGCGTAGCCGAACGCGAACACGCGCTGGCGCGGCAGACTGCCGAAGCTCGCGCCGAGCGGCTCGCGCGCGCGCGCGAACGGGTTGAGC
>NZ_JBAURZ010000376.1:0-23287 GCF_049581445.1 Paraburkholderia sp.
CCGCGTGAACCGCGCGAATCGTATGGTGCACAGCCGCCTGCCGAGCGCACCCCGTCTGACCGCCCGCCTTCTGACCGGGCGCCCTCGGATGGTCCAGTGGTGGTGACACGTCGCCGCCGTCTGTTCGGCACGGGTAATGGCGACGGTAACGGCAACGGTAACGGCAACAACAGCGGCAACGAATAAAACCTCCAGGCGGCGCGCAGGGTGGCCAACCGAGGCCCACCCTGGCCTCCCCTAAGCCACCCTGTCCGGATCATCCAGCCGTTTCAGAATCTGCTCGATACGCACCCGTTGCTGATGCGTCAGTTCGAATCCGCATTTCACCGCCAGCACGCGGCGACGCCAGTAACCCGCACTGAACATGCGCACGCCGGGCTGTCGCGTCGCCCAATCCAGGTGTTCCAATTCCGCCTCCACAACGTGTAAAGCATTGAAGCGTTGTACCGGCTCGCGCCTGTTCGAATTCATTTCCGCACCACCCCGTCAATGTGCCGCTCGGGCCCCATCCCGCGACACACCCTAGACGAAACATCGCGCGGCAATTTCAAGGGATGCTGAGGAGTTCTGTGGCGCACTGCCGCTTTGCGCTATCCTGAACGCTCGATACCCTTTGCGGAGTACGACATGTCCAAGCCGAAGCCCCACGCTCCAGCACCGGATGAAACGGCGGAGGACCGCCTTGACGAGGCGCTCGACGAAACCTTTCCGGCCAGCGACCCCATCGCGATCGCCGCCGACACGCCACGCAAGCCGGCCTCCACGCCAGCCGCAGCGCACTCACCGCACTCACCCGCCAAAGAAAAGAAGCATCGCTGACGCCTGAATCAGGCATTGCGTCGCGCCGTTCGCGGTCTTGTCGACCCGGCGCGATCACGCACCGAAACTGCCCGCTCCCGCAGAAGGAACGACAGCATGCCCATTGAGACCGCGAGGCCCGCGCGCTTTCTGCGCGAACGCGACGGCGACGAAGCCCGCGTCACCTACGTCGAGCTGTTCTTCGACCTGATTTACGCGTTTGCCGTCACGCAGCTTTCGCACCGCCTGATGCACGATCTGAGCGCGTTCAGCGCACTGCAGACCCTCATCCTGTGGTTCGCGGTGTGGCTCGGCTGGCAATACACCTGCTGGGTCACCAACTGGTTCGACCCGGACCGCATTCAGGTGCGCCTGCTGTTGTTTGCCGTGATGGTCATCGGCATGGTGATGGCCGCCAGCCTGCCGCTCGCTTGGGGCGAACGCGGTCTGGTGTTCGCGATCAGTTATGTGGCGATCCAGGTGGGCCGTAGTCTCGTCGTGCTGGGTTTTCTCGGCCCTCACCACGCGCTCACTGCGAACTTTCGGCGCATCTGCGGCTGGCTGGTGATCTCAGGCGTGGCGTGGATCGCAGGCGGTCTGCTGGAAGGGATGCCGCGCTTTGCCTGCTGGGGTGCGGCGGTGCTGTGCGAATACGTGTCACCGATGTTCGGCTTCCCGCTGCCCGTACTCGGCCGTTCCAGCGCCGCCGATTGGCGCAGCACGGAAGGCGGCCATATCGCGGAACGCTGTCAGGGTTTCGTGATCCTGGCGCTTGGCGAATCAGTGGTGGTGACGGGCGGCACGCTGTCGGACATCGCCACGTGGAGCGCGCCGGCGATCATCGCGTTCCTTGTGTGCTTTGCCGGCAGTATCGCGATGTGGTGGGTCTACTTCGACACCAGCAGCGGCGCAGGCAGCCGCGCGATTGCGCGCTCGAACGAGCCCGGCCTGATGGCCGCGTATTTTCACTACGTCCACGTGATCCTGATTGCAGGCGTGATCGTCTCAGCCGCCGCGGACAACCTGGTGATCCTGCATCCGCCCGAGCCGGTCGGCTGGCCGACCGCCTGGCTGCTGCTCGGTGGCCCCGCCGTCTATGTGGTGGGCAATGGCCTCTACAAGCGCGTGGTCTATGGCTGGTTCCCGTTATCGCACTGGATCGGGCTGGCGCTCATTGCGCTCATCGCGCCGTTCGCGTTCCATACTGACCTGCTAATGACGGGCGGTTTGACTACTGCCGTCTTGATCGTGGTAGCCACATGGGAGAGCATCTCGCGCCGGGGGTCCGCACCGGCCGAAGCGGTCGGCACCGAATAGCGCCGCCTCGCCAAACAGCAAGAGTACTGCGCCGCCCAAACGAGAAAAACCTCGGGCGGCGCACCGCACGAGGTTTTTTGTCTTGCTGCGGGTCCGGCCTGACTGGGCCGTGCCAGGCTTAGCGCGAGGTAGTCGGCAAGCCGCTATCAAGCTGACGCTGCAGATTCTGCACCTGCTTCTGCGCGGCACGCAACTGGCCCTGTGCTTCGGCCTTTTGCTGCGCCAGCGCCGTCGCTTCGGCACGGCTCTGCTGCTGCTGACTGTTGACGATATTCTGCTGCTGATGCGCCACATCCAGATCAGCTTGCAGGCGGTTAGCACGGTCCTGCGACAACGCGATCATCCGATCCGTGAAAGCCTTTTGCGCTTCGAGACGGATCCGGCGAATCTCGACGTCGGACAACTGCACGGTCTGCCGCGCGAAATCTTTATAGATCAGTTCGGCACGTGTGTCGTCTTCCGTCTTGATAACGCGCCAGAAAGTCTTCTGCTGGAATAGCGCGACGTAGTAGGTCATCTCCTTCGCGTTGTACAGGAGGCTTGCGCCGTAGCTGCCGTTGTAGGTGGTACGCAGCTCAGTCAACTCCGTACCACGGATCAGCCGTTGCAACTCCGCGACGTTCCCCGCGGCGGACTGCTTTGCTTCATCCGCTGTCAGCGGTGTGGCCTGGGCCGAGTCGGCCGGCATAGTAGCTGAGACTGCACTCGCCGCCCCTTGAGGAGCGGCGCTAACGTTTGCTGCGTTATCCGGCGAATTCTGTGCGTAAACACCCTGCGCAACCCCCAGCGCGACCAGAGCGCCCAAGGCAATCTGTCGGAGTTTCAACTTGTGGTCCATGTAAATCCTGCTTGAACAGTTTTTGTTTTAGTACAAACTATCCCATTATTACTCAGTTTCGCGGCTTTCGGGCTCTTCGTCAAAAATTTGGTACTTGCGCATTTTTCTCCCATTACACCTTGCGGCTGATGCCGAGCGTGCCCGCGGTATCCTGGCGGCGCCAGCCGTTAGCGTCAAGTGCCGCAAGCACGCGATTGCTGAACAATACTCAGAGCGTGATTGGCGCCGTGTCGGCCTACGATCGGCATAGCGATTGCCATGACCGACCAGTACAGTCCCGACTCGCTGCCGACATCCGAGCAGATCTCGTTCGACACGGCGCGTGTCTATCTGCACGCGGGCACACCAGCGCCATCGAAACCCTCTTCGATCGCGTTTGGCTTCCGCATTTCGGATGCGGAGTACTACACGCTCGACTTGTCGGTGGCCGAGGCGGTCGGCGATGCGCCGAGAGCGCGTCGCGCAGTCCACAAGTCAACGCAACCTTTTCATCCCAGTTGAACTGAACGGATTCGGCACGTCTGAATGAACAAATGCCCTATGGGCGCGCGGTGCGCTCAAGCCAGCAGGCGTCAGGCAGCGTGCCCGCCCGGGCGGGTCTGATTAGAGGTTCCACTATCAAACGCAGCACATACTTTCACGTATTCTGCGCTGACCAGATGGATCAGTTCGCACGATCCGGCATGAACGGCAGCAAACGGTCCGACATGCCCATAACGCCGCGCGACCAAGATCGCGCCGATTTTTAATCAAGGAGGAAGACAATGACGCAATTCGCTCAATTCACCCGACGCACCCGCTCCATCGTCTCACGCACGGCCAAACACGCAGCGCTTGCCGGCGTACTCCTCGCCAGCGCCGTGACGGCTATGGCGCAAGCCGACAGTCCAATCGGCACGTGGCAAACGATCGACGACAGCACCGGCCAGCCAAAGGCGCTCGTGCAGATCAGTCAGGACGGCGATGGCGCGCTCGACGGCAAGGTAATCAAGGGACTCGGTGCGAACGACCAGCCGGACCGCCGCTGCAGCGCTTGTACGGACGCGCGCAAGGATCAGTTGATCCTCGGCATGACGATCATCCACGACATGAAGAAGGAAGGCGACGGCTGGGACGGTGGCAATATTCTCGACCCTGAAAACGGCAAGGTCTACAAGTGCAAGATGCACCTGGAAGATGGTGGGCAGAAGCTGGTAGTGCGCGGCTACATTGGCGTTTCGCTGCTGGGACGCTCGCAGATCTGGATTCGCCAACAATAGTTCAAAGCGACCCCAAGCGGTCAGCGGCGCATAGCGCTTCGAGTCTGACGCTCAATGCAACCAGAAAAAAAACCGGCCGACGATTCGCTTCGTTCGGCCGGTTTCTTTTGATAGCGCGGGTTCAATTCATTGGACCCGTCATGCAGCGTGCTTGAAAGACGCCGCATAGCCAAATACCGAAGGCGGCACCGACTGCTGCGTGGGTGAGGGACCGAAAGGCGACGACGGCCTGGCGGGTGCGACTGCAGGCGCTTCAACACGCGCTTCCTTCTGTTCGGGGGCGACGTGAACACGCATGCGCGCTTCCATCATGCCGCACAACTCGGTGCTTGCCTCGCCGAACAGTTGGTCCATGATGCGCTTGAGTACGCCGGACGCGTGCCACGCCTTGAAACGCCGGTGGCAGGTTTGATACGACGGATATTTCCGCGGCATGGCGGACCAGGTAGCGCCGCTATACATCACCCACAGCACGCCGTTGAGCACGGAGCGCGTGTTCGCGAGCGGGCGGCCGCGGAGTTCGGCGCGGGGGCGCAGTTCAGGAAGCAGCGGCGCGACGCGTTGCCATTCTTCGTCATTGATGTCACGGTACGGGGTCATGGGCTTTCTCCTTGTCAAAAAGCATTTCAAGAAGATATCGGCTCACCCATGGACCGAATATAAGACCAATCCGAATCCTGAAAATGCGACATCGACCGCCAGAGATTGGTGGCCAGACCCTAAGCTATCGCAATAGAACGCGCAGAGCCTGGCGACCGCGCGAGGCCCCCGGGTGAGTCAACTTCAGGTAAGCGATGTATCGACGATCCGACGCGGCGCGTCGAGATATTCTTTCGATTGCATTTCCACGATGCGCGAAACCGTGCGGGAGAATTCGTTGGCCATCGGGCCGTCGGTGTACAGCTGTTCAGGCGGCACCGCCGCGGACATCAGCAGCTTGACCTTGTGGTCGTAGAAGACATCGATGAGCCATGTGAAGCGACGCGCCTCCGAGGCCATACGCGCACTCATCTGCGGCACGCCCGAGAGGACCACCGCGTGAAAGCGGCTTGCCAGTTCCAGATAGTCGTTCTGAGAACGCGGGCCGCCGCACAGCGTCGCGAAGTCGAACCAGACGACACCATCCGCCTTGCGTAGCGCCTTGAGCTCGCGCTTTTCGATGCGCAGGATCGGGCTTTCGTCCGGCACCGCTGCAAGACGCGCGAAGGCGTCGCGCAACGCCTTGTCGGCGGCTGCGCCAAGCGGGGTGTGATACACCTCGACCTGTGCCAGCGTACGCTGCCGGTAGTCGACGCCCGCATCCACGTTGATCACGTCGAGCTTGGCCTTGATCAGTTCGATCGCCGGCAGCATGCGGTCGCGATGCAGCCCGTCCGGATAGAGCGTGTCCGGGTCGTAGTTGGACGTCATCACGAACTGCACGCCGTTCTCGAACAGCTTGTCGAGCAGACGGTACAGGATCATCGCGTCCGCGATGTCGGAGACGTGGAATTCGTCGAAACAGATCAGGCGGTAGCGTTTGGCGATGCGCCGCGCGAGTTCGTCGAGCGGATCGGCCTGGCCTTTCAGGTCTTCCAGTTCGCGATGCACTTCGCGCATGAACTCGTGAAAATGCAGACGCGTCTTGCGATACAGCGGTACCACCGTAAAGAAGCTGTCCATCAGGAAGCTCTTGCCGCGCCCCACCCCGCCCCACATGTACACGCCGCGTGGCAGGTCCGGATGGATCAGCAGTTTTTTGAACGCATTCGAGCGGCGCGATTTGTACTCGCTCCACTCTTCATAGCACCGCTGCAGACGGTCCACGGCCGCGCGTTGCGCCGGGTCCGATTGATAACCCCGCGTCTGCAGTTCGTTTTCGTAGTATTCGGTGACGTTCATTCTATGGCTGCAAAAAGTAAGGCGGGAGGGAGTGAACCCGCCCGCCTTCGTCATGATGCAAAGGTGCTGCGATCAGGCAATGCAATCAGTCGCGCAATCACCTCGATCAGTCAGGCGTGCATTTAATTACATGTTCAGCGCGCGCTTGTCGACGGCCAGGGCCGCCTCGCGCATTACTTCGGACAACGACGGGTGCGGATGGCAAATGCGGCCGATGTCTTCCGACGCCGCCTTGAATTCCATCGCCACCACGGCTTCCGCGATCAGGTCCGATGCGTTAGCCGAGATGATGTGCACGCCGAGCACTTCGTCAGTCTTCGCGTCAGCGATCATCTTGACGAAACCGTCCGCCTTGTTGATGCCGAGCGCGCGGCCGTTGGCCATGAACGGGAACTGGCCCGTCTTGACCTCGCGGCCCTCTGCCTTCAGTTGCTGCTCCGTCTTGCCGACCCATGCAATTTCCGGTTCGGTGTAGATCACCCACGGAATGCAGTTGTAGTCGATATGCGGCTTCTGACCGTCGATGATTTCGGCGACCATCACACCTTCATCTTCGGCCTTGTGCGCGAGCATCGGGCCACGCACCACGTCGCCGATTGCGTAGACGTTCGGCACTGCGGTTGCGCAGTGGTCGTCCACGTCGATGAAGCCGCGCTCATTGGCCTTCAGACCGATCGCTTCCAGACCGAGGTTGTCGGTATTCGGCACGCGGCCAATCGACACGATCAGGCGGTCCGCTTCGAGCTTCTGTGCGTTGCCGTCCTTGTCCGTGTAGTTCAGCGTGACGCTGCTGTCGGTCGTCGTGACTTCGCCAACCTTCACGCCCACGTGAATATCGAGGCCTTGCTTCTTGAACTGCTTGGCTGCTTCTTTCGCCAGTGCCTGATCAGCCGCGCCAAGGAATTCCGGCAGCGCTTCGAGGACAGTAACGTCAGCACCCAGACGACGCCACACCGAACCCAGTTCCAGACCGATCACGCCAGCGCCGATCACGGCCAGCTTCTTCGGAATGGAGTCGAAGCTCAATGCGCCTTCGTTGTCGGCGACGATCTTGTTGTCGACCGGAATGTTCGGCAGATGACGCGCCTTCGAACCCGTGGCGATGATCACGTTTTTAGCCGTGACGGTTTCCGTTTCGCCTTCGCCGCTCACTTCGATCTGCACGCCGGCGTCCGTCTTGCCGGTGAACTTGCCATGGCCCTTGAGCCACGTGATCTTGTTCTTGCGGAACAGGAATTCGATGCCCTTGGTCATCTTCTCGACGATGCTTTCCTTGCGGGCCAGCATCTTCGTGATATCGACCTTGACGCTTTCCACGCTGATACCGTGGTCGCCGAGGTGATGCGATGCATTTTCAAATTCTTCCGACGAGGCGAGCAGTGCCTTCGAGGGGATGCAACCCACGTTCAGGCAGGTGCCGCCGAGCTTCAGCGTGCCGGCCGGGTTCTTCCACTTCTCGATACAGGCAACCGACTTGCCGAGCTGCGCAGCGCGAATAGCTGCGATGTAGCCGCCGGGACCGGCACCGATCACGACGACGTCAAATTCTTTGGACATGACAATCCTTTTGATGACGGGACGACGCGCGGCCACGCTTCGAGGCGCGCGTCGTTCCAGTACTGCGGAATGCTAGAGGCGTACAGCGTATATGGCGCCGGCTTGTGCAATGACAAGCCGGCGCCAGTCAAACCCGTGCTTACAGGTCGAGCAGCAGGCGCGCCGGATCTTCCAGTGCATCCTTCATGGCGACCAGCGACAGCACCGCTTCGCGACCGTCGATGATCCGGTGGTCGTACGACAGCGCCAGGTAGTTCATCGGGCGGATCACGATCTGGCCGTTTTCGACCACAGCGCGTTCCTTCGTCGCGTGCACACCCAGAATCGCGGATTGCGGCGGGTTGATAATCGGCGTCGACAGCATCGAGCCGAACACGCCACCGTTCGAGATCGAGAACGTACCACCTGTCATTTCTTCGATCGACAGCTTGCCGTCTTTAGCCTTCTGGCCGAATTCAGCAATCTTCTTTTCGATGTCAGCGAGGCTCAGCTGATCTGCATTGCGCAGGATCGGCACCACCAGGCCGCGCGGCGAACCGACCGCGATACCGATGTCGAAGTAGCCGTGATAGACGATGTCGTTACCGTCGATCGACGCATTCACCAGCGGGAACTTCTTCAGTGCGTGGACAGCGGCCTTGACGAAGAACGACATGAAGCCGAGCTTCACGCCGTGTTCCTTCTCGAAGCGGTCCTTGTACTTGTTGCGCAGGTCCATCACCGGCGCCATGTTCACTTCGTTGAACGTCGTGAGGATGGCGTTGGTTTGCTGCGACTCAAGCAGACGCTCGGCGATACGCGCACGCAGACGTGACATCGGCACGCGCTGTTCCGGGCGATCCTTCAGCCATGCGTCGGCGGAACCCGGGGCCTTCACGTCCGGCAACGACGGCTTGGCGGCCTTCAGTGCAGCAGCCGGTGCCGGTGCTGCCTTGGCAGCCGGTGCAGGAGCAGCACCTGCGGTCAGCACGTCACCCTTGGTGACGCGGCCATCGCGGCCCGTGCCGGCGACGTCGCCCGATGCCAGATTCTTTTCCGCCATCAGCTTGGCAGCAGCCGGCGAAGCGGCCGTGTTCGCACCCGTTGCGGATGCGGCTTGAGCAGCAGGCGCGGCGGCGGGAGCCGGTGCGGCTACCGGTGCCGGCTTCACTTCTGCTTCGACAGCAGCAGCGCCAGCCTTGCCTTCGGTGTCGATCTTGGCGATCACCTGATCAGCGGTGACGGTATCGCCGTCGTTCGCGATCACTTGTGCGAGCACGCCAGCCGAAGGGGCCGGCACTTCCAGCACGACCTTGTCGGTCTCGATTTCGATGAGGATCTCGTCTTGCGCGACAGCTTCGCCGGGTTTCTTCTTCCACTGCAGCATGGTGGCTTCCGACACCGACTCCGAAAGCTGGGGGACCTTGACTTCTACAATAGCCATTGTGATTTTTTCCTGAATACGTATCTGGTAACAACGAACCGTCTGCGAACCGTGGATGAACCGTCACTCGCGGTCGGGGAAAGCGCCCTGCGCTTTCCCGGTTCGCTTGTTGTGTTTATTTAGCGATCGACGCGCTCTTGAGACGACCGAACGCACCCTCGATCAGCGCCTTCTGCTGTTCGTAATGCTTTGCGTAGTAGCCGACTGCAGGCGATGCCGATGCCGGACGGCCGCTGTATGCCAGCTTCTGCCCTTCCTTCATGCCTTCCTTCAGGTGATGCTCGATGTAGAACCACGGGCCTTGATTCTGCGGCTCGTCCTGCACCCAGACCACTTCAGTTGCGTTGTCGTACTTCTTCATTTCCGCTTCGAACTGCTTGTGCGCGAACGGATAGAGCTGTTCGATACGGATGATCGCGACGTCGTTCGACTTCGCTTCGCGGCGATGCGCCACCAGGTCGTAATACACGCGGCCCGAGCAGGCGATGACGCGCTTGACCTTCTTCGCTTCGATCGCTTCGTCCACTTCGCCGATGATCGGCTGGAACGCGCCCTTCGCCAGTTCGGACAGGTCCGACACGGCTTCCTTGTGACGCAGCAGCGACTTCGGCGTAGCGACGATCAGCGGCTTGCGGAACAGGCGGATCATCTGACGACGCAGCAAGTGGAAAATCTGCGCCGGCGTGGTCGGCTGAACGACCTGCATGTTGTGGTCTGCGCACAGTTGCAGGAAACGTTCGATACGGGTGGACGAGTGTTCCGGACCCTGGCCTTCGTAGCCGTGCGGCAGCAGCATCGTGAGACCCGAAACACGGCCCCACTTCACTTCGCCCGACGAGATGAACTGGTCGATCACGACTTGCGCGCCGTTCACGAAGTCGCCGAACTGCGCTTCCCATGCAACGAAGGTGTTGGGTTCAGCGGTCGAGTAGCCGTATTCGAAACCGAGCACTGCTTCTTCCGACAGCACCGAGTCGATCACCGTGAACTTCGCCTGACCTTCGGCGATGTTCTGCAGCGGAATGTACGTGCCGTCGTTCCAGCGTTCGCGGTTCTGGTCGTGCAAAACCGAGTGACGGTGCGTGAACGTGCCGCGGCCCGAGTCCTGACCCGTCAGGCGCACTGCGTAGCCCGATGCGACCAGCGACGCGAACGCCAGGTGTTCGCCCATGCCCCAATCGAGCTTCGCTTCGCCACGACCCATCGCACGACGGTCGTTGATGACGCGCTCGACCAGCGGGTGAACCTTGAAGTTTTCCGGGACCGTGGTGATGCGCTCAGCGAGGCGCTTCAGTTCAGCGAGCGGCACTGCGGTGTCCGCAGCGTCCGTCCACTTGCGGTTCAGGAACGGCACCCAGTCCACTGCGTACTTGCTCTTGTAGTTCGAGAGCACCGGATCGATAGTGTGATGGCCTTCGTCCATCGCCTTGCGGTAGGCCTTGACGAATTCGTCGCCCTCTTCCGCAGAGATCACGCCTTGTTGCACCAGCTTTTCAGCGTACAGGGCGCGCGTGCCCGGGTGCTTGGCGATCGTCTTGTACATCAGCGGCTGCGTGACAGCCGGCGTGTCCTGCTCATTGTGGCCGAGCTTGCGGAAGCAGACGATGTCGACGACCACGTCCTTGTGGAACTGCATGCGGAAGTCGATGGCGATCTGCGTTGCCAGCACCACCGCTTCAGGATCGTCACCGTTGACGTGCAGCACCGGTGCTTCGATCATCTTGACGACGTCCGAGCAGTACAGCGTCGAGCGCGAGTCACGCGGGTCCGACGTGGTGAAGCCGATCTGGTTATTGATGACGATGTGCAGCGTGCCGTGCGTGCCGTAACCACGCGTTTGCGCGAGGTTCAGCGTTTCCATCACGACGCCCTGACCAGCGAAAGCCGCGTCGCCGTGGATCTGCACCGGCAGCACTTGCAGGCCGCTGTCGTCGCCGCGACGGTCCATACGGGCCTTGGCCGAACCTTCGACCACCGGGTTGACGATTTCAAGGTGCGACGGGTTGAACGCGAGCGACAGATGAACCGGGCCGCCTTCAGTCGAGACATCCGACGAGAAGCCCTTGTGGTATTTCACGTCGCCAGCCGGCAGATCGTCGACGTGCTTGCCTTCGAATTCGGCAAAGAGGTCAGCCGGCATTTTGCCGAGCGTGTTCACCAGCACATTCAGACGGCCACGGTGAGCCATGCCGATGACGATTTCCTGCACGCCGCGGGCACCGCCGTGACGTACGACTTCGTCCATCGAAGCGATGAAGCTCTCGCCGCCTTCGAGCGAGAAACGCTTCTGGCCGACGTACTTGGTGTGCAGGAAACGCTCGAGGCCTTCAGCAGCCGTCAGGCGATTCAGGATGTGCTTCTTCTTGTCGTTTGAGAAGTTCGGCGTTGAACGGATCGACTCGAGCTTCTCTTTCCACCAGCGCTTTTGCTCAGGATCGCTGAGGTACATATACTCGGCGCCGATCGTGCCGCAGTACGTGTCGCGCAATGCCTTGACGATATCCCGCAACGAAGCCTGTTCGAAACCGAAGTACAGGTTGTTCGTGTTGAAGGTCTGGTCCATATCGGCTTCAGTGAAGTCGTAGAACGCAGGTTCAAGTTCGGGAATAGCGGGACGTTCGCGGCGCTTCAGCGGATCGAGATTGGCCCATTGCGAGCCGAGAAAGCGATACGCGCCGATGAGGGACTGCACATAGACTTGCTTGCGAGCGGTGGCGAGATCTTCGCCGCCAGCAGCGGTGCGCGGGATGAAAGCGTTCGCCTTGGCCCGTTGTGCAAATGATTCGACGATCGGGCCATGGGCCACGTCGTTGGCGTTGGTGCCATCCGATGCAGGAACGTTCTGCAACGCGTCGAAATACACACGCCAGTTCTCGGGCACTGACGCCGGATTATCGAGATACGCTTCGTACATTTCTTCTACGTACGGAGCATTGCCGCCGAACAGATAGGAGTTCGACTGGAATTGCTTCATCATATTTACGCTCACCTTTCTTCGAGTTTCTCGAGAAATAGCGGGTTACTCAAACCTTCCGCGACACGGCCTGACCGTTTGGCGGATTGCGCGAATCAAGTCTTGCTTGGAAGGACCTTAACTTGCATCCGCGGAAGCATAGCACATATCGAATACTCCAGATAGAAGGCTTAGTGTCGCAAAACCCTTTCCCAGCGGGCTTTCGCGGACCTTTTCAGGACTCGCAACAGTGTGTGCCAACAACGGTAAGTACAAACAACGTTACCTGTTACCAGAAATGACAAAAGCCACCCGAAGGTGGCTTTTGCATTGCATCATTCAGACATCCAACCAGAGCGGCAAAGGCCCGCTGATTACTAGTCCACTGCGCCCTTGCGGCTGGCGCTGCGACGCTCGTGTTCCTTCAGGTAACGCTTGCGCAGACGGATGGATTGCGGCGTGACTTCGACCAGTTCGTCGTCGTCGATAAATTCCACTGCATATTCCAGCGACATCTGGATCGGCGGCACGAGGCGCACGGCTTCGTCCGTACCCGACGAACGCACGTTGGTCAGTTGCTTACCCTTGATCGGGTTCACAACCAGGTCGTTGTCGCGGCTGTGAATGCCGATGATCATGCCTTCGTACAGCGGCTCGCCCGGCGACACGAACATACGGCCGCGGTCCTGCAACTTCCACAGTGCGTAGGCCACTGCCGCGCCATCATCCTGCGAAATCAGCACGCCATTGCGACGCTCACCCACCGTGCCTTCCTTGACCGGCTGGTAAGAGTCGAACGTGTGGCTCATCAGGCCCGTGCCGCGCGTGAGCGTCAAGAATTCCGACTGGAAGCCAATCAGGCCACGCGCCGAAATACGATACTCAAGGCGCGTACGGCCACGGCCGTCCGATGCCATGTCGAGCATTTCGCCCTTGCGGCGGCCCAGTTCTTCCATCACGCCGCCCTGGTGGCCGTCTTCCATGTCGACCGTCAGGTTTTCGTACGGCTCATGCTTCACGCCTTCGATTTCCTGCATCACCACGCGCGGACGCGACACGGCCAGCTCGTAGCCTTCGCGACGCATGTTTTCCACGAGAATGGTCAAGTGCAGTTCGCCACGGCCTGCCACTTCGAAGGTCGTTTCGTCGCCAGTTTCCTTCACACGCAACGCCACGTTGTGGTTCAATTCCTTGAACAGGCGGTCGCGGATCTGACGGCTCGTCACGAACTTGCCTTCACGGCCGGCGAGCGGCGACGAGTTCACCAGGAAGTTCATCGTCAGGGTCGGCTCGTCGACGGTAATCATCGGCAGCGCTTCTGGGGCTTCCGGCGCGCAGATCGTCACGCCAATGCCGATTTCCTCGATACCGTTGATCAGCACGATGTCGCCAGCCTCAGCGGAGTCCACCTGGACGCGCTCGAGACCCTTGAACGACAGCACCTGATTGATCTTGCGGTTGATGATCGCGCCATCCGGGCCCGAACGCACAGCCACAGCCATACCCGGCTTGACACGGCCACGGGTGATGCGGCCCACGCCGATACGGCCCACGTACGACGAATAGTCCAGCGACGTGATCTGCAACTGCAGCGGCGCTTCCGGATCAGCCGGGCGAACCGGAACGTGTTGCAGCACGGCTTCGAACAGCGGGCGCATGTCGCCTTCGCGCACGTCCGACGTCAGGCCGGCATAACCGTTCAGGCCCGATGCGTAGACGATCGGGAAGTCGAGTTGCTCGTCCGTTGCACCCAGCTTGTCGAACAGATCGAAAGTCTGGTTGATCACCCAGTCGATACGCGCGCCCGGGCGGTCCACCTTGTTGATCACCACGATCGGCTTCAGGCCGAGCGCCAGCGCCTTCTTTGTCACGAAGCGCGTTTGCGGCATTGGACCTTCGACGGCGTCCACCAGCAACAGCACCGAGTCGACCATCGACAGCACGCGCTCCACTTCACCGCCGAAGTCGGCGTGGCCCGGCGTGTCGACGATGTTGATGTGGGTACCCTCGTACTCGACCGCGCAGTTCTTCGAGAGGATCGTGATGCCGCGTTCCTTTTCGATGTCGTTCGAGTCCATCACGCGCTCGGCAATCTGCTGATTGTCACGGAACGTGGCGGTCTGGCGGAGGAGCTGGTCGACGAGCGTGGTCTTGCCGTGGTCGACGTGAGCAATGATGGCAATGTTGCGTAGGGCGCGAGTCATAGGAACCTGGAGACAGTTGAGTGCGCCAGCAGCAGCATTGTGAGGGAAGCCAACAAAGCCCAAAGCGCACTTTTGGGAACCCAACATTATAGCATGTATGGATTAAGGTTCTCTGGTATTCCCTTAGACTTTACTCATCATCGGGGACCGGGCGTCAGTTTTTCCTGACAGCGCGCTATCTATCCCTTACATCTTCCGTTGCGAATTTCCTAACCTCCCGCCCCTTTACCAGCGGCCCCTGCGGGCCCGATTTTCGCCCAGAAACGCCGCTCTTTGAAGCACTTGAGGCGCGAAAGATAGTTGCCTGGGCTGCAATAACGCTTGCCGCGTCAACTAAGCGCCCACTATAATCCTGCATAGTCAACCATTGCAGTCGCATGAGAATCATGACGGATCAGACCCCTACGCCGCCGCCGGAAATCAGCGCTTATCAGCTCGGCGAAAGCGTCGGCTATCTGATTTCCCGCGTGAGATCGACCATATCGAACGAGATTACGCAGCGGACCATGGCCGAACTCGGCATCACCAGTCAGCAAGCCAGCATCCTGTTTATGGTCGCCAGCGGGAAGTGCCTGCTGGCGGCGGAACTGGCCCGTGAATACGGCATTGACGCAAGCGCCGTCACGCGTCTGGTTGACCGGCTGGAAAAGCGCGGCCTGCTCACACGCGTGCGCAGCAGCGAAGACCGGCGGGTCGTCCGGCTCGCGCTGACCACCGAAGGCCAAACCTTGGCCGCACGCACGCCGGCTATTTTCAACGGTGTCGTCGACAACCTGCTCGGAGGCTTTACACCCGAGGAAGTCGGCTTTCTAAAGAGCATGCTGCGCCGCGTTCTGACCAATAGCGGCTGTGATCTATCGGGCATAACCCGTGACGTAGCAACCAATTCCGACATCAAATCGCAGTAACCCGGTTGCACGGCCCATCATTACAATTCACTGACCATCAAAGAGTCGAGCGATGAAATCCCTTTCCCTGTGTGCGCCCGCGCTGTCGCGCCGGGCCGCTGTCACCGCTGCGGTGGCGGCGCTTGCCCTCGCGGGGTGCGCGAACTACAGCGGCATCAAGAGCGACAAGCAGATGTCGTCACCGACGCAGTACGAGTCCAGCCAGAGCCTGCCTGCACAGGGCGGCCAGTGGCCGTCGCTCGATTGGGCCAACCAGTTCGGCGACCCGCAACTGCCCCAACTGATTGCCGAGGCGCTCGAGGGCAATCCGTCGATCGCCCAGGCACAGGCACGCCTCGCGAAGGCCTCGTCGTACATCGAAAGCACGCGCTCAGCGCTTTATCCTAAGGTTAACGGCAGCTACTCGTGGACCCGTGAGATATTCTCGGCCAACTCCATCTACCCGCCGCCCTACGGTGGCACCTGGTACAGCGAGAACAACGTACTGGCGAGCGCTTCGTGGGATCTGGACCTGTGGGGCAAGAACCGGCAGCGACTTGGCCAGGCCGTGTCGCAGGAGAAAGCGGCGGAAGCCGACGTGCAGCAGGCGCGCGTAACGCTCGCCGCGTCGGTCGCCAGCACGTATAACCAACTGGCTCAGTTGTATGCGCTGCGCGATATCGCCGCACGGGAAATCGCCAATCGTCAGGATATTGGCCGCATCACCCATGGCCGCGTCGTCGCCGGTCTTGACACCAATGTCGAGCAGCAGACCGCCAACGGTAATATTGCGACGAGCCAGTCCAATGTGACCGATCTCGATGGCCAGATCAGCACCGTGCGCTATCAGCTAGGTGCCCTGCTCGGCAAGGGACCGGATCGCGGCCTGCAGATCGCCAAGCCCATCCTGACAGTGGGCAACCCCGTCGTCCTGCCGGATAACGTGCCGGCCGATCTGGTGTCACGCCGACCGGATATCGTCGCTGCGCGCTGGCAGGTCGAAGCCGAAATGCATGACGTGAAGGAAGCGAAGGCTGAGTTTTTCCCGGACGTGAACCTCGCGGCCGGCTTCGGCTTCGATGCGTTCGGCTGGGGCAGATTCCTGACTGCGTCGAGCCGCACCATTCAGTTTGGGCCGGCCATTCACCTGCCGATCTTCGATGCAGGTGAATTGCGCTCACAGTTAAAGGGCCGCTACGCCGATTTCGACCTCGACGTCGCCAACTACAACCAGACGCTGATCAATGCGCTGTCGGATGTCGCCACGCAGATCACTTCGATCCGTTCGATCGACCAGCAATCGGGCGACGCGCAACGGGCGCTCGACGCGTCGACGAAGGCGTATCAGCTCGCAGTCATCCGCTACAAGGCCGGCCTGTCGGAGCAACTGCAGGTGTTGAACGCCGACCAGAACCGTCTCGCCGCAGAACAGACGGTGACTAACCTGAAGATGCGCCGCCGCGAGATGCAGATCGGTCTCATCAAGGCCCTCGGCGGCGGTTTCGATGCGACCCAGACCGGGCTCGTCGTGCCACCAACCGATGCGCCGGTCGAAGCACCGGCCGCCGCGTCCGCCGTACCCGCGGCGCAGGCAGCACCCGCGGCGCCCTCCGCGCAGGCGAGCCAAACGACGCAAGCATCAACGGCCGCGAACTGAATCCGAATGCCCACCCGAATAAACGACGCAGATTGAGAGAATACGGAGCATATCAATGAGCACCCCCCAGCAACCTGCCGCCAGCGCACAACCGGCGAACAACGGCAAACGCAAGCGCATGATGACGCTGCTCGTCATCGTGATCCTGATTGCCGCGATCGCCTACGGGCTGTACTACTTCCTCGTCGCACGCTTTCATGAGTCGACCGACGATGCGTACGTGAACGGCAACGTCGTCCAGATCACGCCGCAAGTAACCGGCACGGTCATCGCCGTGAACGCCGACGACACGCAAACCGTCAAGGCCGGCGACCCGGTCGTCGTACTCGACCCAGCCGACGCCCGCGTCGCGCTGCAGCAGTCCGAAGCCAACCTGGGCCAGGTGGTGCGCCAGGTCCGCGGCCTGTTCGCCGACGACAACCAGTACCAGGCACAAGTCGAAGTGCGTGAAGCCGATCTGTCGCGCGCCGACGACGACCTGCGCCGCCGCATGATGGTGGCGCAGACCGGTGCTGTCTCGCAGGAAGAAATCTCGCACGCCCGGGACGCCGTAAAGAGCGCGCAGGCCGCACTCGACGCCGCCAAACAACAACTGGCCTCGAACCGCGCGCTGACCGCCAACACGACGATTGCCGACCACCCGAACGTCGAAGCCGCTGCTGCGAAGGTGCGCGATGCGTATCTGGCGAATGCCCGCAATACGCTGCCGGCGCCAGTCACGGGTTATGTCGCGAAGCGCTCGGTGCAGGTCGGCCAGCGCGTCTCGCCGGGCAACCCGCTGATGGCAATCGTGCCGCTGAACGCAGTATGGGTCGACGCGAACTTCAAGGAAGTGCAACTGAAGCATATGCGCATTGGCCAGCCGGTCGAACTGACGGCTGACGTGTACGGCTCGTCGGTTGTATTCCACGGCAAGGTGGTCGGCTTCTCGGCGGGTACGGGCTCTGCGTTCTCGCTGCTGCCGGCACAGAACGCCACGGGTAACTGGATCAAGGTCGTGCAACGCCTGCCGGTGCGGATCGAGCTGGATCCGAACGAACTGGAAAAGCATCCGCTGCGTATCGGCCTGTCGATGACCGTCGACGTCACCATCAAGGACGAAAACGGCGGCCAGCTCGGCGACGCGAAGAACACGGTCTATCAGACCAACGTGTTCGACAAGTACGGTGATGAGGCCGACGCTGAGATCGCCCGCGTCATTGCTGCAAACGCCGGTCCTGCGGACAAAAGCGGTGCCGCACAAAAGTCCGCCGATCGTGGCACGAAGCCCGCGGCCAAGGCCATGTAAGCGCGCGATACGCAAAGAAGGTTGTTGATAAATGGCTCAGGCTCAAGCGCAAGTCCCTCATCCGCCGTTGGAGGGCGCGCAACTGGTGATCGGCACCATCGCGGTGTCGCTCGCTGTTTTCATGAACGTGCTCGACACGTCGATTGCCAACGTGTCGATCCCGTCCATCTCCGGGGATCTGGGCGTTTCGTCCGATCAGGGCACGTGGGTAATCACCTCGTTCGCGGTGGCGAACGCGATCTCGGTGCCGCTCACCGGCTGGCTCACCGAACGCGTCGGCCAGGTGCGCCTGTTTATGGCATCGATCGTATTGTTCGTGATCTCGTCGTGGATGTGCGGCCTCGCGCCGACTCTGCCCTTCCTGCTCGCCTCGCGCGTACTGCAAGGGGCGGTGGCGGGTCCGATGATTCCGCTGTCGCAAACGCTACTGCTCGCCAGCTATCCTCGTGCGAAGGCGCCGATGGCGCTCTCCATGTGGGCCATGACGACGCTGATTGCGCCGGTGGCCGGTCCGATTCTCGGCGGCTGGATCTCCGACAACATCTCATGGCCGTGGATCTTCTACGTCAACATTCCGGTCGGCGCGATCTCGGCGATCGCGACATGGTCGATCTTCCGTAAGCGCGATTCGGTGATCCGCAAGGCGCCTATCGATGGTGTTGGGCTCGCGTTGCTGATCATCTGGGTCGGGTCGCTTCAGGTGATGCTCGATAAGGGCAAGGACCTCGACTGGTTCTCATCCACCACAGTCGTGGTGTTGGGGCTGACCGCCGTGATTGCACTCGCGTTTTTCATTGTGTGGGAGCTGACCGCAGAGCATCCGGTTGTCGACCTGTCACTCTTCAGCAAACGCAACTTCACGGGCGGCACGGTCGCGCTGTCGATTGGCTATGGGCTCTACTTCGGCAATCTGGTTTTGTTGCCGCTATGGCTGCAAACGGATCTCGGCTACACCGCTACGGACGCCGGTCTGGTGATGGCGCCGGTTGGCCTGTTCGCGGTGCTGCTGTCACCGCTGACCGGCAAGATTCTGCCGCGCACCGATCCGCGCTATATCGCTACGCTGTCGTTTCTCGTGTTCGCGCTGGTTTTCTGGATGCGTTCGCGCTATACAACCGGTGTCGACGAGTTTTCTTTGCTTCTGCCCACGCTGATCCAGGGTATTGGCATGGCCGGGTTCTTTATCCCGCTGGTGTCGATCACGTTGTCGGGCTTGCCGGGCAACCGGATTCCGGCCGCATCGGGCTTGTCGAACTTCGTGCGGATCATGTGTGGCGGGATCGGCACCTCGATCTTCCAGACCGCGTGGGACCATCGCACGATCCTGCATCACGCGCAGCTGACCACTCAGGCCAATCCGTACAACCCGGTGTTCGATCAGTCGATCCGTCAGATGGGTGCGGCCGGCTTCAGTCAGCCGCAGGCGTATGGACTCTTCAACAACATGGTGTCGCAACAGGCGGCGCAGTTGGGCGTGAACGACCTGTTCTTCATCTCGGGCGGGATCTTCGTCGCGTTGATTGCGTTGATCTGGGTGACTAAACCGGAACGCGCGGGCGGCGATGCCGGCGCGGCAGCGGCAGCTGCGCATTGACGAGGGCTTAGATGACAGGGCGGACGTAGTCCGCCCTGGAAACGGCGCTTGATAGGGCCTTAAGGCAAGATGGTAGCGGCGGCCATATGGTGCCGCGACTCAGTCCGTCGCTGCCGTCACGACAAGCCGTTCTGGCGCAAGCACCCCTTCACCCACTTTCGCTACGCCCAGCAACTTGCCTTCCGCGGCATACACACGCACCCGCTCAGCATTCACTGCTTCGTCGCTCAAGGCGAGGTCGGAAAGACGCAGACGCTGGCCATGCAGAAAGCGGCGGGTGCTCTCAGCGTCGAGTTGCACGGCAGGGAAAGACGACAGCAACGCATCCACCGGCTGCAACCATTGATCGCGTTCGCTTTCGGCCGCGTCGGACAGTGCGTCGAGTGTCACCGCGTTTTCCAGCGTCAACGCACCGACACCGGTGCGCCGCAGCGCCACCAGATGCGCGCCGCAGCCTAATGTCTCGCCAATATCCTCAGCCAACGTACGGACGTAAGTGCCTTTGCTGCAGGTCACACGAAACGTCACGTCGGGCAACGCGCAAGCGAGCAGGTCGAGCGCGTAAATCGTCACCCGCCGCCCTTCCCGCTCGACTACCTGGCCCGCGCGCGCATATTCGTACAACGGCTTGCCATCGCGCTTGAGCGCCGAATACATGGGCGGCACCTGGACGATTTCGCCGCGAAAGCGCGCGAGCGCGGCAACCACTGCCACCTGATCGCACGTGACCTCACGCGTCTCGATCGCCTCGCCTTCGGCATCGCCAGTGGCCGTTCGAATCCCGAGGCGCATGGTCGCTTCGTAGGTCTTGTCGGCTTCCAGCAGGTCCTGGGAGAACTTGGTCGCCTCGCCAAAACAGAGCGGCAACAAACCGGTAGCCAGTGGATCGAGCGTGCCGGTGTGCCCAGCTTTTTTTGCCAGATAGAGGCGCTTCGCCCGAATCAGCGCGTCATTGCTCGACAGGCCGATAGGCTTGTCGAGCAGTAACACGCCGTCGAGCGCGCGACGCGGCACACGGGGCCGCTGAGGTGCGCGTGAAGATGCAGTCATGTCAGAAGAGTCAGAGCGAACGGAAAATCAGCGATGCAACAAACCGCGGGCCATCAGTCTTCTTTGGCGCGGTTGGCGTTCGCCTCGTCGATCAGCCGCGACATCTCGACGGCCCGTTCAATGGTCTTGTCGTAATGGAAATGCAGCGTCGGCACCGTGTGGATATGCAAGCGCCTGAACAACTGGTTGTGCAGATGGCCGGCGGCATGCGTGAGCGCTTCAAGCGTCTGCTGCGGGTCGCCGGTCAGCGTGGTGAAGTAGACCTTCGCGTGGGCGTAATCAGGCGTCAGCTCGACGCTCTGGATCGTCACGATCCCGATGCGCGGATCTTTGATCTCGCGCAGCAGTTCAGACAGATCGCGCTGGATCTGATCGGCGATCTGGACATTGCGATTGGGGGAGGAACGTTTCTTTGGCATGGTGAATCCGTAATCCGATTGAACCGGATAGCAAGGGTGTTTGCGCTTCAGCAGCAGCGTGCTGCGAGCGCGAACGGCAGGCACAAAAACAAGGGGCGGAGCGAGGCGCCAAGCGCCCGCCCCGCCCCTTCAGCGTTGCGCCTGAATTACAGCGTACGCGCGACTTCGGTGACTTCGAAGACTTCGAACTGATCGCCTTCGACGATATCGTTGAAGTTCTTGATCGACATACCGCACTCGAAGCCCTGACGCACTTCCTTGACGTCGTCCTTGAAGCGCTTGAGCGAATCGAGCTCGCCCGTGTGAATCACCACGTTGTTGCGCAGCACACGCACCGACGACGAGCGCTTGACGAAGCCGTCCGTGACCATACAACCGGCCACTGCACCGATCTTCGGTACCTTGAAGACCTGACGCACTTCGACCATGCCCGTCACGACTTCGCGCTTCTCCGGTGGCAGCATGCCCGACATTGCCGCCTTCACTTCATCCACAGCGTCATAGATGATGTTGTAGTAGCGAATATCGATGCCATTGGATTCCGCCAGCTTACGCGCCTGTGCATCCGCACGGGTGTTAAAGCCGATGATGACCGCCTTCGAAGCCGTTGCCAGGTTGACGTCGTTTTCGCTGATGCCACCCACCGCGCCGTGCACGATCTGCACACGCACTTCGTCGGTAGAGAGCTTTTGCAGCGACTGCACCAGCGCTTCCTGCGAACCCTGTACGTCGGCCTTGACGATAAGCGGCAGATATTGCACTTCGCCTTCGCTCATCTGTTCCAGCATGTTCTCGAGTTTTGCGGCCTGCTGCTTGGCCAGCTTGACGTCGCGGAACTTGCCTTGACGGAACAGCGCCACTTCACGCGCCTTGCGGTCGTCCGGCATCACGATGACTTCTTCGCCAGCCTGCGGTACTTCTGACAGACCTTGAATTTCCACCGGGATCGACGGGCCAGCTGCCTTGGTCGGCTTGCCGGTTTCGTCGAGCATGGCTCGCACGCGACCGTAGGCACTGCCTGCCAGCACGACGTCACCACGGTTCAACGTACCCGACTGAACCAGGATCGTTGCAACCGGACCCTTACCCTTGTCCAGCTTCGCTTCAATAACCAGACCCTTGGCCGGCGCTTCGACCGGCGCCTTCAGTTCCAGCACTTCGGCTTGCAGCAGCACGTTTTCGAGCAGGTCGTCGATGCCCTCGCCGGTCTTGGCCGATACCGACACGAACGGCGAATCGCCACCGTACTCTTCCGGCACGACGCCTTCCGCGACGAGTTCCTGCTTCACGCGGTCCGCATTCGCATCCGGCTTGTCGATCTTGTTGATCGCTACGACGAGCGGCACGCCGCCTGCCTTTGCGTGGGCGATCGCTTCCTTCGTCTGCGGCATCACGCCGTCGTCGGCGGCGACAACCAGAATCACGATGTCCGTTGCCTTGGCACCGCGGGCACGCATGGCCGTGAAGGCCTCGTGACCCGGCGTGTCGAGGAACGTAATGACGCCGCGCGGCGTTTCAACGTGATATGCCCCGATGTGCTGCGTAATTCCGCCAGCTTCACCCGCCGCCACCTTGGCGCGACGAATGTAGTCGAGCAGCGACGTCTTGCCGTGGTCGACGTGACCCATCACGGTCACGACCGGCGGACGCGGCAGCAACTCTGCGTCAGACGTTTCGCCCTCGACCAGCATCGCTTCCGGATCGTCCAGCTTGGCTGCAACCGCGTGGTGACCCAGTTCCTCGACGATGATCATCGCCGTTTCCTGGTCCAGCATCTGGTTGATCGTGACCATCTGGCCGAGCTTCATCATCGACTTGATGACTTCCGACGCCTTCACAGCCATCTTGTGCGCCAGATCAGCGACCGTAATCGTTTCCGGCACATGCACTTCACGCACGATCGGTTCGGTCGGGGCCTGGAACGTCGTTTGTTCCTGATGCTTGCCGCGACCCTTCGGGCCGCCGCGCCAGCCGCGATCTACACCGCCACTGGTATCGCCGCGCGTCTTGATGCCGCGACGCTTTGCTGCGTCGTCCTGCCAGCCGCCCTTACCAGCACCCGGCTTCTTCTTGTCGCCTGCCGACGGCGCCGTCGTTGCAGCCGGCGCTGCCGCAGCCGGCTTTTTCGCCGCCGGACGCGCCGCTGCTTCGCCTGCCGGACG
>NZ_JBAURZ010000377.1:0-78833 GCF_049581445.1 Paraburkholderia sp.
GAGGCATCGACGCGCGGCATCGTGGCGGCCTTGGCGGTGTCCGCATAGGCCTGGGCACCGGCGATGCGGGCGCGCGCCTGTGCAATCGTCGGGCTGCCCTTGAGGGCTTCGTCGATCAGGGCCTTCAATTGTGCGTCACCGAACTGGTCGGCCCAGTCGGCTGCGGGCCAGTGACCGCTTTCGGCCGGCAGGCTTTGCGTGGTCGCGAACTGTTGCGGCGCCGCCATCTGCTGGTCGCTGTGAATACCTGCATAGTTGACGCATGCCGAGAGCAGCGCCACCAGGATTGCCGACAGCCCCGTCTTCATCACATGGATACCGCTGCCTGATTGAATAAACTGCGCCTTCATTTTTGGACCTGCCAGACTAATGGTGAAAAAGGGAGCGCTTGCCGCCCGGGCGGCGCGCTGCTCAGTGACCACCTGCGCCCGCTGCGCTCTTCGCGCCGGCCTTAGTGGGCTTGGTGATCCAGATGAGCGGAATGATCACGATAAAGATCACTGCCGACAGCCAGAACACATCATTCAGACCAAGCATTGCCGCCTGCGTGGTCATTTGCGTTTCGAAAAAGACCTGGGCCTTGAAGACACTCGCGTGCAGCGTCGTCTGAATACCCGCAATCGCATGCATATAAGCCGGGTTATTCACGCTGGTGCGCTCGGCGAGTTGCGCGTGGTGCTGGATCGTCCGGTCATTCCAGATCGTGCTCAAGATCGACGTGCCCGCTGCGCCGGCGAAGATTCGCGCGAAGCTCGACAGACCGGCGGCTGCCGGAATCTTCTCCGGCGGCAAGCCCGACAGGATGATTGCCGTAAGTGGTGTGAAGAACATCGCAACCGGGATGCCCTGCAACAGCGTCGGCAAAACCAGCGTGTAGACGTCGATGTTTGTCGTGTACCACGAGCGCATCAGGAACACGCCCGCGAAGCCTACGAAGGCCAGCGTCGCCAGCACCCGTATGTCCGATTTCGGCATGATCTTGCCCATCACCGGCGCAAGGAACACGGAGAAGATGCCGAGCGGTGCCACCACGAACCCTGCATCGACGGCACGGTAGCCCAGGTATTCCTGAATCCACGTCGGCAGGATCACGAGGTTGGCGAAGAAGATCGCGTACCCGATCGATATGGCGATGGTGCCGCCCGCGAAGTTGCGTCCCTTGAACAGGCGCAGGTCGACAATCGGTTTGGCCTCGGTCAGCTCCCAGATCACGAAGAACAGGAACCCGACCAGCGCGACGCTCGTGAGCGCCCAGATCACCGGTGAATTGAACCAGTCGAGATCCTTGCCTTTGTCGAGCATGATCTGCAGCGAGCCTACCCACACGACCAGCGAGAGGAGTCCAACCTTGTCGACCGGCAGCTTGCGCGACGGCGTTTCGCGCTTGCGATAGAGCGCCCAGATCACCGCGGCGGCGAACAGCCCAACCGGCACGTTGACGTAGAAGACCCACGACCAGTTGTAGTTGTCGGTGATCCAGCCGCCGAGAGCCGGCCCGGCGATCGGCCCGGCCGTCGCAGTCATGGCCCACAATGCCAGCGCGTTCGAGCTTTTATTCTTCGGAAACGAGGAGAGCAGGAGCGCTTGCGATAGCGGTACCAGTGGCCCCGCCACCGCGCCTTGCAAGACGCGGGCCGCGAGCAGCAAGGGCAAGTTCGGCGCGAGACCGCATGCCGCGGACGACAGCACGAACAGCAGGATGGCGACCACGAAGAGCTTGACCTGTCCGACTCGCTGCGTGAGCCACCCGGTCAGCGGAATCGCCACCGCGTTCGACGCGGCGAACAGCGTGATGACCCAGGTGCCTTCATCCACTGACACGCCCAGGTCGCCGGAAAGCGTCGGGATCGCGACGTTGGCGATCGACGAGTCCATCACAGTCATGAAGGTGGCGAGGGCCACAGCAAACGTGCCCAGTGCGAACTGCCAACCGGTCAATGGCGCCGGAGCGCTCGCGGCTTTAGGCGGGTTCATGTTGCGTCCTTTAAGAGGCTTGATGGCCGGCTGTTCTCAAGCCTGTGCCGCGTATCTGATCTGTCAGATATTTGGTGAAAAAAAAAGGCTGATTTAAAAACGCCACGCAAACCCTCTCGTGGCGTCTTTTCTGATCGCCAACACGTACGCTTGCAACGCACGCATTGCCGCGATCACCAGTAGCAATCCGCAGGGCGGAGCGCTACCGGTCCATCCTTACGCAGCCGCGATCGCTTCGCGTGCGCCAGCGAGGGATGCGCTAGCCGTGTCCGGACCCATGGCCAGGCCTTCAGCGTAGATGAAGGTAACGTCGGTCATGCCGAGAAAGCCAAGGAAGGTCTGCAGAAACGGCGTGTGGGTGTCGTCTGGAGTGCCGACGTACTGGCCGCCGCGCGCCGTCACGACGAAGACCTTCTTGCCCGTCACGAAACCTTCCGAACCGGTGGCTGTGTACTGGAACGAGATGCCGGCGCGAGAGATAAAGTCGAAGTACGTCTTCAGTTGCGACGACACGCCGAAGTTGTACATCGGTGCGCCGATCACAATGATGTCGGCCGCTTGCAGTTCGGCGATCAGCGCTTCGCTACGCGCATTGATAGCCGCTTGTTCCGGGGTCCGCTGGTCAGCCGGCGTGAAGAACGCGCCGAGGATCGAATCGTCGAGGTGGGGCAGCGGCTCAGCTTGCAGATTGCGGACGACGACTTGCGCGCCCGGATTCGATTGTTGCAACTTCTCGGTCAGTTCGTTGACGAGCAGGGTCGAGGTTGCGCCTTGCGAGCGGGCTGCCGAGTTGACTTGGAGGATCGTGGTCATGATATGTCCGGTATTGGGTTAGAAAAGCGCAGGACCCAGGTTACGCGAGATGGATTTATTGCGGGAAGCTGGCAAACCATGCTGGCGACAGGTGGCCTGCTGAGGAGACATTCCTGTTGGTTGATGCATGATGGACCGAGTCGATGGTTTTGCCGTACCATTTTTCCGATGTACACGTTCGATGGAGTTGCACATGTTGTCAGAGGAAGAACTGGCGCTGCTGGACGCGATTCGCGAGACAGGGAGCCTGTCACGCGCAGCCGCTCAACTGGGCAAGGCGCCTTCGACCGTTTCGCATGCTGCGCGCCAGCTTGAGAGCCGCTTCGACGCGCTGTTGTTTGATCGTCGCCGCTACCGCTTGCAACTCACGCCGGCGGGGCTCTTGCTGGCAGAAGAGGCGGGGCGTCTCATGCAGGACATGGCGCGCATGACGCAGCGGGTTCGGCAGATTGCCAGCGGGTGGGAGGACCGCCTTTGGATCGTGACCGATGAAATTATCGAATTCGATGTGATTATGCCGGTAATCCGCGCATTTGATGCATTGCAATCCGGGGTCAAGCTACGTCTAACGAATGAAGTGCTAAGCGGCACATGGGAGGCACTTCGCGATGGCAGAGCCGACCTGATAATAGGGGCGACCAATGAGCCCCCTGCGATACCCGGTCTGCGCTGGTTCGATCTTGGTGTGATGGAATGGGCATTTGCGGTTTCACCCCGCCATCCGCTGGCGGCGGCCAAAGGCCCGCTCAAGCGGGACGCCATTTCGGCCCATCGTGGCATCGTCGTTGCCGATTCGTCTAGAATGGCGGCATCACGCGCCTACGGACTCGTTGGCGGCCAGCCGTCGCTTGCCGTGCCCAACATGCGGGCGAAGATTCTCGCACAGCGCGACGGCCTTGGTGTCGGCTGGCTGCCAAAACGTCGGATTGCGTCGCTGCTCAAGCGTGGCGAACTGGTTGAGAAAGACACGGTCGATCCACGTGAACCCAACAAACTATATGTTGCCTGGCGTGGCGATCACGAAGGGCGCGCCCTGCAATGGTGGGTAGAACAACTGCGTCAACCACGTCTCGTGCGGCGACTGATGCAAGGCATCGACCTGTTTGTGTAAGCCGCAAGGAAAGGAGGTGAGGGGCGTTTAATTACACCGTGTAACAAGTGAAATCCCAAACGGGGTATTAATCGCCAGGTTCTCCAGTAATAGGATGCGCGACCACGTCATCCACACTGGAGAATCGAATGAAAAAAACTATTATCGCTGCGCTGCTGGCCGCTGCCGCCAACCTCGCCCATGCAGGCACGGTGCTGGTCGTGCTGTCGGATCAGGATCAACTGAACCTGAAAGACGGCAAGGTCATGCAAACGGGCTTCTTCCTGAACGAATTGATGCAACCGGTCCAGGCTTTCGTCGAGGCTGGCGAAACCGTTGTATTTGCCACCCCCAGCGGCAAGGCACCGACTGCGGACCAGCGATCGAATGATGTGAAATTTTGGGGTGGCGACGAAAAGGCCCGTCAGGAAAGTCTCGCGCTGCTGGACACGCTGAAGCTGACCGCGAAGAGCGGTTCGCCGGCGATCAGCTTCGCGCAGGTCAAGAAAATCGGCTACGACAAGTTCGACGCCGTGTTTGTACCGGGCGGCCATATCCCGATGCAGGAACTGCTGAAGGACAAGCAACTGGGCGAGTTGTTGAGCAACTTCCATGAAAACGGCAAGGTCACCGGCTTCACCTGCCATGGCACTATCGCCATGCTGTCGGCCATGCCGGATGCACGCGGCTTTGTCACCGCGCTGGAATCCGGCGAGCAGCCTTCGGCCCCCGCCAACTGGATTTATAAGGGATACAAAGTAACTGCTTTCACCGATGAGGAAGAAGAGCAGGCCAAAGGCTTCCTGAACGGCGGCCACATGAAACTGTTCCCGCAGGACGGCCTGGTGGCAGCCGGCGCCAACTTTGCCGAAGGCAAGCCGTGGAGCGAGAACGTGGTCGAAGACCGCGAGGTGATCTCCGGGCAGAATCCGCAATCGGCCAAGGCAGTCGCGCTGGCCATGCTGACTAAACTGAAGTAATTCAAGGGCGGCGGCGATGAAACCCATCACGAGGCGTTCCCGGCAGGCCGGGGCCGTAGGTGGTGCGAATCAGGCCGCCGCGCGTGAAAGGCGCAGGACAACGCGAGAAGCCCGCTGACCCAACGGGTACTTAGGCTTTTGGCCGATCGCGCGAAACGCGCGAGAAACTGGACTCCGGGTGGGCCGCGAGAAAAACCGGCAGATCGGTAGTGGGCGGTTTGGCAGGAACGTCGAAGAACATTTCGCAAACCCATCCGCGATGATACGACGCGTGATTCACCAGATGCATGAACATCGCGCCGCGCGACATCGTCGAGCGCTCGCCTGATATGAACGTGAACGACAGTTCTTCAGCCAGCGAGGCATCGATCTGTTCATCTGCCCAACTTTCGAACCACGCATTCACGTCCTGTTGCGCGCGACGCAGGTCGCCCAGTTCGGCGTGCACAATGACGTTGCGCGCCGTGAAGCCGTGTTCCTTGCGTTCGAGATGGGCCCTCCAGATCAAATCGACCACATAGTTGTGGTTCAGCGTGCCGACCATTGATTTGAATAGCGTTTGCCGGGTTTTGACGACTTCGTCGGGCGGCAAGGCCGCGGTGGCATCAAACATCAGATTGTCAGCCCACGTCTTATAGCGGGAAAGGATGTGGGCGGTTTGCGTATTGAGCATGACGGGCTTCCTCGGCTATTCGCTCGCGTCGTTTAACACGTCCGGCGCCGCACGACACGCGCGGGCCAGCTATTCACGCAACAGTTCATGCGTGCTCTGCGAACGGTTCACAATGGCATCGGGAAGTTTAACCGTCTGACTGAATTGCTGCAGACGAAGCCGCGCCCCGGCACTCGAAGCTGTTACTCTTTGCTCCCCCACCGTGGCATGGTCCCAGGTAATGGGCCGACCGCCCCGTGTCACGAAAAACAGGATCTTGAATGTTCGGCTTTCTTCGCAGCTACTTCTCAAACGATCTCGCGATCGATCTCGGTACGTCAAACACGCTGATCTACATGCGGGGCAGGGGCATTGTCCTTGACGAGCCTTCGGTCGTGTCGATCCGCCGCGAAGGCGGCCCGAATGGTAAAAAAACCATTCTGGCGGTCGGCAAGGAAGCCAAGCAGATGCTTGGCAAGGTTCCGGGCAACATTGAAGCGATCCGCCCGATGAAAGACGGCGTGATCGCCGACTTCAACATCACTCAACAGATGATCAAGCAGTTCATCCGGATGGTGCATGCGCCGCATATTTTTGCGCCGTCGCCGCGGATCATTATCTGCGTGCCGTGCGGGTCGACCCAGGTTGAGCGGCGGGCAATCCGGGAGGCCGCGCACAGCGCAGGCGCTTCCCAGGTTTTCCTGATCGAAGAGCCCATGGCCGCCGCAACCGGTGCGGGCCTGCCAGTATCTGAAGCGACCGGCTCGATGGTTGTCGATATCGGCGGCGGCACAACCGAAGTCGGGGTGATCTCGCTCGGCGGCATCGTGTACAAAGGCTCGGTACGCGTCGGCGGAGACAAGTTCGACGAGGCAATCGTCAACTATATCCGGCGTAACTACGGCATGCTGATCGGCGAACAGACCGCCGAGACGATCAAGAAGGCGATTGGCTCAGCGTTCCCGGGGTCCAAAGTTAACGAAATGGAAGTGAAGGGCCGCAACATGTCGGAAGGCATACCGCGCAGTTTCACGGTCTCCAGCAGCGAGATCCTCGAAGCCCTCACCGATCCGTTGAACCAGATCGTATCCGCGGTCAAGATCGCGCTCGAACAGACGCCGCCGGAACTCGGCGCCGATATTGCGGAGCGCGGCATCATGCTCGCGGGCGGTGGTGCTCTACTGCGAGATCTAGACCGTCTGCTCGCCGAAGAGACGGGTCTACCCGTGTTCGTTGCCGAGGCCCCGCTTACCTGCGTCGTGCGCGGCTCCGGCATGGCGCTCGAACACATGGACAAATTCGGCGGCGTTTTCTCCTACGAATGAGAGCTGCGGAGCGGCCGCCACGCGACCGCTCCGCAGCGCCGAAGCCAGTTCAATTTTCGAATCGCAGCCTTGGCCAGGACGTCTCCAGCCATTGAGTGTGTTTCTGGAGATCCGACCTGATCAAGCTTTGGGCGAGCTATAACTGTCTGGCGACGCGCCGCAGGACTACTCTGAACAGGCCATGTACGCGTTGCAGCAGGCTTTCGGTGTCAGTGCCAGAGAAGCCAGGAAACTGGCTTACTTTCAGATTGCCGAATTCCCGCGTCCGGCTGGCGTTGTATTTGAGCGCATTGGGGGCGCGCGTCGCTGAGCCGTCCGCGTTCGTGTTGGCGGCCTGCTTGCTACACTAGGAGCAATTGGCCGCCAGCACTGACATAGTGCGGCTCACTGAAGCGCCAACTACGTGACTTCGCAAAACCTACGACGAGCACTTAAATGAAACTTTCAAAGAGAAAATTTGGTCGCACCGGCTGGAATGTGTCCGAAATCGGCTTTGGGGCATGGGCGATCGGTGGGTCGTGGGGCGGTGTTGCAGAAGACGACGCCAAGGCGGCGCTCAATGCCGCACTTGATAGCGGTGTTACTTTCATCGACACGGCGGACGTCTACGGCGACGGCCGGTCGGAGCGGATCATTCGCGATGTGCTGCAGCAACGAGGCGGCGAGCGTCCCATCGTGGCCACCAAGCTCGGGCGCCGACTCGATCCGCATGTGACAAGCGGATATACGAACAAGCGCGAGCTTGCGGGTTTCATCGACCGGAGCCTTTCGAATCTGGGTGTCGATACGCTCGACCTCGTGCAGTTGCATTGCCCGCCGACGGAGGTTTATTACCATCCCGAGGTATTCGACGCGATGGACGACTTCGTTGCTGCCGGCAAGATCCGCTTCTACGGTGTATCGGTCGAAAAGGTCGAAGAGGCGCTGAAGGCGATCGAGTATCCCAATGTGGTTTCGGTACAGATTATTTACAACATGTTCCGTCAACGCCCCGCCGACTTGTTCTTCAGGCAGGCACAAAAGAAAAACGTTGCGGTCATCGCGCGAGTGCCTCTGGCGAGCGGCATGCTGACCGGCAAGATGTCGGCGGATTCGGTTTTCCCGTCCGACGACCATCGTGCTTTCAATCGCCATGGCGAGGCGTTCGACGTCGGCGAAACGTTCTCCGGGGTGCCTTATGACATCGCGTTGAAAGCAGTCGACGAACTGCGCGGCCTCGTGCCGATGGACGCCTCCATGGCGCAGCTGGCCCTTCGCTGGATTCTCATGGAGGATGCCGTCTCCGTCATCATCCCGGGTAGTAAAAACGCGGCCCAGGCGGCGTCAAACGTCGCATCTGCGAGCCTCGCGCCACTGTCCGATGAGGCAATGCAACGTGTCCGTGAAGTCTATGAGCGCCATATAGCGCGTCAGGTCCACCAGCGCTGGTAAAGAGTCCCAAACCCGTGGAAGGCCGCCGCGACACCGGCCGCCACGATTCAAGATGCAGCCTGATCCAAGGATAGCGGGGCAGGCGGATTTTGCCCTTTGCGACGGGCGGCTGCTTTTGTTCCCACTTCCCGCAGCGGCCTGGCTGCTCCGCGCTGCCCGCGTTCGCCACTAGCACCGCTACGGCGAAAATCTCCGCATGGCCAGGTCTTTGCACACAAAGCCGCCTTGAGCACCTTAATCGACATAAAGTTAAAAGCAAACCGACAAAGAAATTAAACAATATTTAATCTTTGTTGTGAAAATGGAAAGTATCGAAAATCCTTGATTGGTCAATTACCCCGTTGCATCATTTAATTTGAATGACTCCATTGAGTCACCCCTATTACCTGATTAACATCGCTCACGCCGTTGAGGTGAAAGGAGACCGTCCGCGTCGACAGATATCGTATTTTTACGAAGACGCGTCGCGGCAATTATCAAGGAAAACTAATGATCAAGAAGTTGCTCACAATACTGCCGATCGCGTTTGCTGCTGCAAGCGCGCACGCGCAAAGCAGTGTAACGCTGTACGGGATTGTGGATTTGGGCGTCGATTACGCGAGCAATGTCGAAAACGGCAGCAACGGCAAGCTCGTGCCGGGAACGGGCGGCAAACTCTTCCAGATGCAGAGCGGCGTTCCTGCCGGCAGCCGGTGGGGCATCAGGGGCAGCGAAGATCTGGGTGACGGGTTGCACGCGATCTTCCGGCTCGAAAGCGGCTTCAATGCGGCAGATGGAGCAGAAGGTGGCGGTGGCCTCGCGTTTTCGCGTAATGCTTATGTTGGCATCAAATCGGATAGCTACGGTACGGTGACGGTTGGTAAGCAATGGGACGCAAACGTCGACCTCGTTGAGCCGTATTCGCTGAACGGGCAGTATGGCGGGTGGTACTTCTCGCATCCTAACGACATGGACAACCTCGACAACGGGTTCCCGGTCAACAATGCCGTGAAGTACGTGAGCCCGAGCATTGCCGGTATCGTGTTCGAAGGTCACTATTCGTTTGGCGGCACCGCTGGACAGTTCTCGACCAACTCGTCGTATAGTGCGGCCGCTCAGTACACGCATGCCGCCTTTAGCGCTGGGGTTGGTTATCTGCGCGTCAACACACCGATCACCGCCGTGGCGGGCTACGGCAGCGGTGGTTCGTACGTCAATGCTGTCTACGGCGACGCGCTTGCTAATGCGCGCAGCCAGGGTGTTCTCGCGGCCGGCGCATCGTATGCATTTGGTCGATTCAAGTTGATGGGTGACTTCTCGAACGTAGATTTCCAGAGCGGCGATGCAGGGCACGACGTGCGCTTCCAGAACTACGAGGTGTCAGGTATCTACTCACTGACGCCCGCCCTTACTTTTGCAGCCGGTTACACGTTCACAACCGGTCTCGACCACGCGACCGGTGCGGAACCGAAGTATCACCAGGTGAATGTGATCTCGCAATACGCACTCTCGCCGCGCACGTCGCTTTATGTAATGGGTTCGTATCAGCGCGCCGCTGGCTCCGCACAGAACGCGCAGATTGCAGGCTTTAATCCGTCGAGCTCGCAGTCGCAGGTCGTGGCACGTGTGGGTATCACGCACAGCTTCTAAGGACGAGAACTTGACGTTTGTTCGAGGTATCGTTCGAAACGAAGCACCGGCTCGATAAGTGCCGTGTGCGTAGAACAGGCCGGGTGCAGTTACACCCGGCCTGTTTTTTTGAGTACCGCCGCGCCCGTTTGCACGGGCAAGCTTCTCTCAGAACGCCTTTGCAGGCATTGGCGTTCAGACGCCGCAGGACTGGCTGACATCCTCCAAGGATGCGTAGTCGGTGTACCCCCGATGGTCTCCGCCATAGAATGTGGCGCGCTCGTGCCAGGTCATTGCCGCCCCGGTGCGTACCCGCTCAGGCAGGTCCGGATTGCTGATAAAGGGACGCCCGAATGCGACAGCATCGGCACGCGCATCGCCCACAGCGGCACGGGCCGTTTCCGCGACATATCCCCCTGCAGAGATAAGTGGGCCTTTGAAGACAGATTTAAAGTGAGCAGCCGCGTCCGGAGCGTTCGCATCGAGCGGGAGATCCGTAGTGAAGTCCGCGCGAGGTTCGACGACATGCAGATAGGCCAGGTCACGCTTGTTAAGCTCACGACCGACGTAATCCCACAGTGCCTCTCCATCGCTATCGGACATGTCATTAAATCCGTTCCACGGCGACAGTCGGACACCCACTCGCTGTGCACCCAGTGCAGCGATCACGGCATCGACCACTTCGAGTAACAGGCGCGCCCGATTTTCAATCGACCCACCATATCGGTCTGTGCGTTTGTTTGAGCCGTTGCGCAGGAACTGGTCGAGCAGGTAGCCGTTTGCGCCGTGAACCTCAACTCCGTCAAAGCCAGCCTCTCGCGCGTTGCGCGCTGCCGTGACGAAGTCCGCAACAAGAACGGCGAGTTCCTTTTCTTCAAGCGCGCGCGGCGTTTCGAAAGAGACAGGCTGACCGGACGCGTCGGTGTGATCGCCGGATGGACGAACGGGCGAGGGCGCGACCGGCAGCGCTCCATCGGGTTGTAGCGAAGAATGAGAAATGCGACCCACGTGCCAGATTTGACTGAAGATGAAGCCGCCTTTCGCGTGGACCGCGTCTGTCACCGCGCGCCAACCGGCTATCTGCTCGGCGCTGTACAGGCCGGGCGTCCCGCGGTAGCCCTGTGCCTGCGGCGTGATATCTGTCGCCTCGGTAATGAGCAAGCCGCCTTCGCTCGCGCGTTGTCCGTAATACTCGGCGTTCAGTGCGTGGGGAACATTGCCCGGTTGAGCCGAACGCATTCTGGTCATGGGGGCCATAACAATGCGATGCTTCAGTTCCAGGGCGCCAAGCTTAAGCGAGGTAAAAAGCGGATCGGGCTGCACTGTTACGCTCCAGAAGATATTGGAGCGTAAGCGTATCAACTATATCTATTCGCGAGTAGATGTCGAATGCAATCATCCTGTATATCGTTTCCCGATACAATTGGTCGTATGCCGCCGAAGCACACGGCTAACAGGATTCGTGAAGGAAACCGATATGGATGCCGAGAAAATTGACCTTGGTGGCGTCGCAGTCTTTTTGAACGCCGCTGCGGCAGGCAGTCTTTCCGCAGCAGCGAGACGGATGGGCATCGCACCGATGGCCGCAACGCGGCGACTCGCAGCGCTGGAAGATGGATTGGGCGTGCGCCTCATGCAGCGCACCACGCGGTCGGTGTCGTTGACCGCTGAGGGCGAGGCCTTCCTTCCGTTCGCGTCCACCATCGTTGAGGCGGCGGAAGCCGGTCGCGCAGTCATTTCGCCGTCGCAAAACGGTGCGGCGGGTTTGCTGCGCGTAACGGCATGCGGGTCAATCGGCCGGACGGTCATCATCCCGCTGATTACGACACTGCTGGACCAAAATCCTGGCCTGCGGGTAGACATGCTGCTTACCGACACGGTGGTCGACATCGTATCGACCGGCGTGGACGTCGCGGTTCGGATCGGCGTGCTGAAGGATTCAAATCTGATTGCCACCTCGCTTGGGGTCAACAGGCGGATACTCTGCGCGTCCCCGGCGTATCTCTCCCGGCGTGGAAGTCCCCGCCGCCTCAATGACCTTGCCGACCACGATTGCATCGCGCCAACCGGCACATTGCACTGGCAGTTCAACGTCAACGGCGAGGAGCGCTCGATCCGCATTTCCGGCCGCGTCACGATCAGCAGCCTCGATGGTGTGTTCGATGCGTGCGTGGCCGGCGGGGGGCTTGCCGTCCTCTCAAGCTGGCATGCAGGCGCCGAGATCGAATCTGGCAAGCTGGTGCAGATCGACCTTAAGGATGCTACTCCCAAGGAACTGGAAATTTGGGCCGTGTACCCAACGAGACGTCAGGTTTTGCCGAAGGTGCGGGTTTTTGTCGAAGCGATGCGCGAACGTCTGGCGAGGCCGGCTAACGTAGCAGCCTAGTTTAGGAATCGGGTTCAACAGTACGTCTTACCACAGGCTTTAAGCCCGAACTTGCGTTGCGTGAGGCAGCACGCGGTGGTCCGGCCTGCGCTACGCCTCAAATACTTATTTCGGAAAAGGGGATGTCATGGCTAAGGATGAAATCGTCTGGGGGATCCTGGGCACCGCGAAGATCAACGACAAGGTTGTCTTGCCCATGCACAGCGCGCCAAAGTGCCGGGTGAAGGGCATCGCGTCGCGATCTCAGGCAAAAGCTCAGGAAGCGGCGAACAAATATGGTTTGACTGTCGCATACGGCAGTTACGAGGCGCTGCTGGAGGACCCGGAAATCGACGCGGTCTATATTTCGTTACCCAATCACATTCACGTGGAATGGACGATCAAAGCCGTCGAGGCGGGCAAGCACGTCCTGTGTGAGAAGCCGATCGGGTTGGACGCTCAACAGGTTGAACAACTCATCGCTGCGCGCGACAAAAGCGGCCGATACATACAGGAAGCCTTCATGGTTCGCACGCATCCGCAATGGTTGAAGGTGCGAACCTTGATCGACGAAGGTGCGATTGGCGAATTGCGGGCAGTGACTGGCGGCTTTACCTATAACAACACGAACCCGGACAATATCCGCAACCAGAGTGAACTGGGTGGCGGCGGTTTGCTCGATATTGGCTGTTATCCCATCACAACGTCACGCTCCATTATCGGGCGTGAGCCAAAGCGAGTGGTTGCCCTGATGGAGCAGGATCCAGTCTTCAGAGTGGACCGGCTTGGCTCTGTGCTAATGGACTTCGGTGGTGTGCAGGCGAGTTTCTTTTACTCGACTCAGACCCATCCCTATCAGCGAATGCAATTTCACGGTACCGAAGGGCGGATTGAGGTCGAGATTCCATTCAACGCACCAAACGATAAACCGGCGCGTTTGTTAGTGAGTGAAAGCACGAGCGCGGGTGTCGGGTCTGACCGATGGCTGGAAATTCAGGTATGCGATCAATATGGTGTCGCAGCTGCAACGTTTGCGGAGGCGGTATTGAGTGGAAGCCCGCAGGCTATTCCGCTAGAAGATGCGCGCGCAAATATGCGAGTGATTGATGCTGTGTTCCGCTCGGCTCGATCGGGCGCGTGGGAGGGAATTCAGGGAAGTTGAGGTGTTGAGTGCAACGCGGGGGCAGCCTCCGAGGTTTGACGTGCGGAAAGTTCCAAAGCCGCGAGCCACGATTCGCGCGTTATAGGGAGTGGCCGTTGGCGTAGGTTTCGAAAGCGATCTTTGGCACGCCTGGAAGCGACCGTCCGGAACGAATCGCACTCGACCGGTTACTTGCCCCGGAATCCGATCGCCCTTGAAGCGGCGCCCGACTCCATTTGCCTCGGGGCCACAAATTTTCCAGCGTTGGGATATTCTTCAAGCTCATTCCCCGCTGGCCGATGTGCGCCCCGAATCGCGCTGTGGCTCATCGCGTCAGCCCTCACCGAGGACTACCATGGCGATCGACTCTTCCGCTTCCCCTGTCTGGTTCATCACTGGCTGTTCGACCGGGTTCGGTCGGGAAATTGCACAGGCTGTACTCGCGCGTGGCTGGCGTGCTGTGGTCACTGCGCGCGATCCCGGCACGCTCACCGACCTGACGAACGCGGACCCCGAACGCGCACTGTCGCTCAAACTTGATGTGACCTCGCCCGAGGCCGTAATCGCCGCCGTCGCGCAGGCGAAGGCTGCGTTTGGCCGCATCGACGTGCTGGTCAATAACGCAGGATATGGTTATCTGTCAGCTATTGAAGAAGGTGAAGATGACGACGTGCGCGCCATGTTCGAGGTCAATTTCTTTGGCGCGGTTAGCACGATCAAGGCCGTATTGCCTTTGATGCGGGAGCAGCGAGCAGGACATATCGTCAATATCACGTCCGTTGGGGGCTTGGTGGGTAATCCGGGCAGCGGTTATTACGCAGCAACCAAGTTCGCGCTGGAGGGGCTTGGAGAAGCCCTCGCGCGTGAGACCGCCGAGTTGGGCATCAAGGTGACGACGGTCGAACCAGGGCCGTTCCGGACAGACTGGGCGGGTCGATCACTCAAGCAGACGCGCCAGTCGATCGACGCATACGCATCCATCGCTGGGAAGCGCCGCGCGCAAGTGGCAGCGGATAGCGGGCGGCAACCCGGCGATCCGGCACGCGCCGCGCAGGCGATCATCGCCGCCGTCGAAGCGAAGGTGCCGCCATCGAATCTCGTACTGGGCAAACCCGGGCTGGAAGCGGTCCGGGCGAAACTGGGCAGGCTTCAGAATGATTTGAATAGCTGGGAGGCGACGACAGTCGGCGCGGATTTTCCTGACTGATATCTACCACGGTATGGCCTTTTACTTACCGCTCTCCCGCATCCAGCAGAATACGTAGATCCTTTATCAGAAGGACCCGCCGCGCACGCCTACGCTGAGGCAGACAACGCTTGCGCGACACGCTCACGCAGTGTCGGCAATACATCGGCTTCGAACCACGGGTTGCGCTTGAACCACGCAATGTTGCGCGGTGACGGATGAGGCAATGGAATCATCTGCGGGCTGAAGTCTCGCCACCGCAGCAGGGTGTCGGTCAGTGTCGTACCGGATGCTGAGCCGAGACCAAACCGCTGCGCATATTGCCCGATCAGCAAAGTGAGCCGGACTGAGCGCATCTGTGCCAGCAAATCACGGTGCCAGTGTGCGGCGCATTCGGGCCGTGGTGGCAAGTCGCCACTTGCACCATGGCCTGGGAAACAGAAGCCCATCGGCACAAGCGCAAATTTTGCGTCATCGTAAAACGTCGCATCGTCGACGCCGAGCCAGGTGCGCAGACGAGCACCGCTCGCATCGCTCCATGGAACACCTGACGCATGCACTCGCGCGCCGGGCGCCTGGCCGATGATCAGAATCCGTGAGCTCCCAGACGCAGCGAGCACTGGGCGTGGGGCATGCGGCAGGACAGGTGCGCAGATCGTGCAGGCACGGATGTCGCGCAACAATTCATCCAGCGGGATTAGCTTTATAACAGTCATATCGCTCATGGCGTGACAGGATAGATAACCGGTCTCGTTGTACGTCCGTATCAATCTGAGGATGATACCGCTGCCAGCGCCAGAACACCGCTTCGGCGTACTTGATCGCGCATCGGGTATTGCGTCCCAGGGCGAGCAACTGAGCGAGGCGTGTATCCGCTCCCATCGCTCATCGTTTACAAACTTTTTGCGAAAACGCGGCAACTCTTTTGATGAACCGCGCCGGCAATCCTCCTAAGATCCTCAGGCTCCAAGTACCGAAGCAGGACCATTCAAAAGATGGCCCGCCTCAGCGGCACGAGGAGCCTTTCGTTGAACACGTTTGTCGAGCGAACGGAGCGTTATCCGGACGTTTCATCCGAGATCCTGCTCATCCATCTCGACGCCTTGTTGGGGCATTTCCTGGAGCATAAGCAAGTGAAGAAGAATATTGTCGGGGCAGCAGTTTTGTCCGTTTTTGCCGTGGCGGCTCAAGCGCAAAGCAACGTCACCCTCTATGGGTTGATCGATGCGGGTATCGTTTATACGAACAATCAGGGCGGCAGCAGCGCGGCGCAGGAACAAAGCAGCATGCTGTCGAACGAAGTATGGGGTTTGAGGGGCAGCGAGGACCTCGGCGACGCTCTGCATGCGATTTTCCGCCTCGAGAACGGGTTCAATCTGCAGAACGGAAAGACCACTTATGCGGGCACCATGTTTGGCCGTCAGGCATACGTTGGTTTGCAGAGCGACAACTATGGAACGGTGACGCTAGGGCGGCAATACGACGCCGTGGTCGACGATCTCGGGGCGATCGCATTGGCAAACAACGGGGACGGAAACAACCTGGCCGCGCATCCGTTCGACAACGACAACGTGGACGACTCGTTTTATATCAACAACTCGGTCAAGTACGTGAGCCCGACGTACCAAGGGCTGCAGGGCGAGGCACTGTACGGCTTCAGCAACGCAGCCGGCGCGTTCTCGAACAATCGCGCCTATAGCTTCGGCGTGACATACAGCAACGGTCCGATCAATCTGGCGGCCGCTTACCTCCAACTAAATAACGGTGCGCTGAGTTGTACCGGGGCGCTGTCGAACAACGACTTCGTCAGCTTCCCCGCCGCGCGGCAACGCGTGATGGGCGCTGGCGGCAACTACACAATCGGACCGGCGGTGGTCGGCCTGCTGTGGACGCATAGCTTGTTCGACAACACCGAGCCCGGCGCGAACTCCGCGATCCAGCAGTCGTTCGACACCCTGCACTTTGATAACTACGAAGTCAACGTGCACTATTCCGTGACCCCGGCGATCTCACTCGCTGGCGCGTACACCTTCACTCAAGGCGCTGTCGCTGGCGGCACCGGTTCGGCGGACCCGAAATGGCATCAAGTAACGCTGATGGCAGATTACTCGTTCAGCAAGCGCACGGATGTCTATGTCGAAGGTGTCTACCAGCACGCGTACGGCGCTGCCGGCTCTGCGTTCGAGGGTGCGGATATCAACGGTTTGTCGCAAGCTACAACAGGCAATCAGATTGCGGCAACCGTAGGCCTTCGGACCCGCTTCTAACGCGTGCAGCGTTTGGTCGGGGTAGAGAAGTGGGTCAGGCCAGGCACATCGTGCGGCGATCCGATCACGCGCGCTGGGGCCACTGGATAGGCCACCGAGACTCAAACCTGGCAGTCCTGCGATGTTGGATTTAAAGCCGCTCAGAAACCGGATCTGTTTTCCATCCAGTTCGCCGCCGCTGCGCTCAGCAACGAGACCGCGGCGACGCTAAGCGGCGGAATGCCGTTGCAGATATCCACCACGCTCGCCGCGGAAGTCGGACTTTCTACGGCTTCCGCGCAAGCGAGCAGTTGTCCAAGCGCGCCGGCGCGCGTCCGGATGGCTTCGCGCACGGGCTCGGCCAGTTGCAGTTCGTCAAACAGGTCAGCAGGATCGCGCTGCAGTACGTCTGGCAGCAAAGAAGTCATGCCTGTCATGAACGCATTGTCGGCGAACGCTTCCTCATGGGGCTTGATTCGGCGCGCGGCCAGCTCCATGAAACGTGCCCGGGTGCCGACCAGTTGCACGAGCGCATTGGAGGCGACAGAGCGGCTATCGCCGTCCGTGTAAAGCGCAAGGAGAACCCAGCGCCGCAACCATTCGGTCCCAACCATCTGCACAGCGTCGCGCAGATGCAACTGTTGGCGTGTTACCGCATGGTGCCCGGAGCTGGCAAATCGCAGCAATTGCATCGTCAGCGAGGGGTTGCGCTTGACCTCCTCGACAACGGTCAAAAGCGCGGGCTCCGCGTTGAGTAGAACCAGAAGCTTGACCAGCGCCTGGCGCAGCGGGGGAATCCGGCGGACCCGCAACAGGTGAGGATGCGCGAAATAGTAGCCTTGGAAGAGGTCGCAGCCCGCTTCGTAGGTCCACCGGTATTCCTGCGGCGTCTCGACTTTTTCCGCAATGACGCGTTTGCCGGCGCGATGCATTGCGTCGACGAATGGCCGCAGTTTATGGGGAGTCCAGTGAGGCGCCTCGATCTTGACGAGCCGGACCTTGTCAAACACCGCGGTACGGATCTGATCGCACTCGCGACAATCGTCGATGGCGAAACAGTACCCTGCATGCGATAGCGCTTCGATGCGCTTCAACAGTTGGGCGTCCTCCTGCATCGACTCGCGGATTTCGATCACAAAAGGCTCTGGCGGCAGTAGCGTGAACATGTCGTTCATGAGCCAGTCCCGCCCTGCGTTGATGTAGCCGGGCAGACCTCCCAATACGCTTTCGATACCCAGTTCGCCGAGCGTCTCGATCACGATCTCGGCTGTCGCGCGGATGTCATCCGATACTGTGCCCTCGTCCCGCGCTGGGTTACTTGAACCGAACGGGCGGAAAAGCAATTCGTACGCGACGAGATGGCCTTCGCGGTTCAGGATTGGCTGCCTTCCCAGATACGAATTCATCGTGATCAAGGATAACGCGGCAGTATCGTGCGTGATGTCATTCATGCGGATTACTGGTCAATAGACGTCTGGCATATATGAATGCGGATAGCAACACGACGTCCCGGACACTGCAATGGGATTTGATCAGTTTTCCCTATCACACGATTTCTGCGGCTTTCTGGCTGGCCAGAAGGATGGCTGTATGGGTCGGCGTCACATCCACGTGTCCGCCAGACTGCGTGAGCGTCGACACAATGGCGTGGTCCTCAAAGCGGCATTGGCACAACAACTGATCCGAAGCAGCGAGCCTGACCGTTTGTGCAAGCGTAAGCGCGGCAAGGAGGTCTGCGCTCCGCTCGGACAATCCCAACCGGAACATCCCGACCAGCTTGTCCTCCCTGAGCATGCGTTGCGCAAGCATGATGTAAGCCAGGTTGATTTCCCTGACCATTGTCAACGCATCATCGTTCACGATCTTTCCATCCCCTTTGGATCCCTTGGCAAAGCGATCACCGATCCCTGAACCACCGGCGCGAGTTCACGCGGCAAGCCCGCGAGTTACTACCAGACACAAAACGTTACATTTAGATACGTTTGCGCGTAGTTTAGGGATGTCCTTTGCGAAAGGCAATGGCTCAGAAATTATCCGGAAGACTCGTCGCCGTGGGCCGCCGTGCCGTGGGCGCTGGCGCTGACTGTGTCCGGTAGGCCCGCAAAAGCCAAAATCTCAAAGAATGCTCACTTGCAGGTAAGGGAAATGTTCCATATTATTTCAACGTTTCGTGCGTGCGCCGACCGTCTGTAAGAATTTCCGAAAGATTAGATGGTAAGGGTGACGCTCAGGTACCGGGATGCGAATCCTGCTTCGGGCCGGCATGCTACGAAACTCGGGCCCCCGACCGGTAATGGCGTTATGCAACCGACCGGTGGGCGCGCGTTACGAAAGCCTTACTTAAAGCAATTATTGTTACGGCCCGGTGAGCATTGGGCGCTGTTCCTTGCACGTGTTGCTGTTTTTTGGGGCACGGCTTGGGCTCGGCTATCAATAGCTCGTCGCTTGTTTGTATTCCTGGAGGTATGCGTGAATATCCATTCCGTGGCAAGCACCATGGCGACACCCAGCTATCAGCGGACAACGTCGTCGAATTCGAATCCCGTTCAAACAATCGAGCACGTTGCTACTGAAGTCGCCGGCGTTGCGGCGACGGTCGCGCCGGTAGTCGGCCTGGTGGGCGGCCTCATCAATATTTTTGCCTGACCGACGCGCAGTCGGGTCAAGTCTCGGCAGACCTGTCGAGAGCGTGAGATGTTCCAAAAGAGTGCGCCGCCCTTCTCCACGAAGGGCGCGAAGGCATTTGCAAATATCCACCAGTCTGGGTTCGAACGCCCAGTATCCCCAGTCGCATCCCATGTGAAGACCACAGCGTGGGCTCACGATCGTTCGTTATCCAAAATGTTTGTTATCCGACGTGTAGCGGACATACAACGTGAAAGGCCACGACGCGTCAGCCTTGGCGTCGGAATCGCGCGTTGATTCCAAAAGTCTGATCAAACGGGACGGCCTCCCAGATTCGTGCTCAGCCGAGGCGCACCGAAACGCGAATTTATTGTGAAGCTTTCCTTTCAACTTTAGAAAAAGATAGTCCTTAAATTGACGCACTTATCGGCTTAAAGTCGGCCTCTGAACTTCAATCGTTTGCTCACTGGCGTTTGGCGGTTCGTTCAGTGACAAACAAAGCCATTGAACGGAGGATAAAGCAATGAAGATGCGGCAACTGGCCCTCACGTCGGCCATCCTTGTGACGGGCGCTGCTCACGCGCAAAGCAGCGTCACGCTTTTCGGCCTGATTGATACGGGCGTCGTCTACGTCAATAACCAGCGCGCGGTTGCGACCAACCCGAACGTAGGCGGCTCCAGCTGGTCACTGCAGTCTGGCAACGTCTTTACGTCGCGGTGGGGCTTGCGCGGCACTGAAGATCTCGGTGGCGGGCTCAGCGCCGTATTCTGGTTGGAGAATGGTTTCAACGTCGCCAACGGCACGTTCAAGAACGGGGGAGACCTGTTCGGCCGTCAGGCCTGGGTCGGCCTGAGTGCCACCCAGTACGGTACCGTTACGCTGGGTCGTCAATACGACTTCATGGTCAGTTATCTGGCACCCCTTAGCGCGACCGGTTCGGGCTTTGGCGGCAACCTGGCAACTCACCCGTACGATAACGACAACCTGAACAACGACATGCGCCTGAACAACGCAGTCAAGTTCAGCAGCGTGGCGTTCGGCGGCGTGAAAATCGGCGCGATGTACGCATTCTCGGGGGCAGCAGGACAGGTCTCGAACAACAACGCGTATAGCGCGGGGATCTCCTACGCGTTCGGGCCGATCAACCTCGCGGCGTCTTACTTGCAGATCAACCGCGACGCCAATAATCCGAATGCGACGGGAGCGGTCAGCACGGGTGACGGCGATGCGTTGACGACAGGCGGTCTGCAACGGATGTACGGCGCAGGCGCGCAGTACCTGTTCGGCCCGGCTTCCGTCGGCCTCGTCTGGACGCATTCGTCGACGGAAAACGTGACGGGTCTCTGGCAGGGCGGCAGCACCACGACCGGCAAGCTGACCGGTAGTTACCTCAAGTTCGACAACTTCGAAATCAACGGACGATATTTCCTGACTCCGGTCCTGAGCCTTGGCGCATCGTATACGTACACGATGGCCTCGTTCGATGCGCCGAAGGGCGCGGATCCGCATTGGAACCAGGTCATGGCCCAGGCGGATTATTCGCTGTCGAAGCGTACCGATGTCTACCTGGAGGGGGTCTACCAGCGCGTGGGTGGCGGCAACGGCCTGCCGGTGTTCGACGCAGGTGTCTACAGCCTCACCCCGTCAACGAATGAGAAGCAGGTTGTCGTTGCCGTAGGGATCAAGCACAAGTTCTGAACTGAGTTCGTCGGGTGTCTGGGGATGGTGGGAGAGGCGGAGGCACTCACATCCGCTATGCCCGGACGAGATTACCGGACACTTTCCAGCGAAGTTCAGGTGGCAGCAACGCCCCCGGCGAAACCTTAGCGAAGCACATCATGCGCGGATGGCGACAGCTCAAACTTGCTCCAAACCAGCATCACGCAACCAAGCGCCAGGATCCCGCCGACGATGCCTGAAAAACGCCACGCCGCGGCAGCAGGATCGACGGACCAAAAGGAGTCCTGCACGAAAACGAGTATGAATGCGATCGCAAACTGTCGGCCGATATAACTGGCGCCTTGCTGTCCCGTCTGCAGGTGGCATCCCACCCACACGCCAGCAGACAGCGCGAGCAGGTAGGGAATATCATGGCCGCTTACCAGTGGCAGCAGCGCGATTCCCACCGGTCCTGCAAAGAGGCAGCCAATCATGCGTTGAATCATCTTTTGCATCACGGGCTTGCGTGACGGTACGAGTTGCGACGACGGAAGAATCAGCACGGCGATGATGGTGACCAGCGCCTGCGCCAGACCCTGCAGTTTGAACGCATAGGTGAGCGACGCGACGATTACGACCGCAACGGCGGCCTGGATGGCCAGTTCAGCCCGCACTAAACGCTGCGTTTCGAACGATGGCTGCGTTCCGGTGGACATCGAATTGGTTGCTTCATTGGACGTCGAAGCGAGTCCGTGTTGTGGACGCCAACGTCTGCCGACGTGGAAAATACCGGACACCAATACGCATGCAAACACGCCGACGCAGACGTCCACAACCCGCAGCAGGGCAAATTGAGCCGTCGGTTTAAACGTGTGTAGTTCATGAGCCTGATAGATCACCATCACTGCCGTCACACCGCCGAGCACCCAGCCATACGAGGCGGATCCGGCATTCGCGCGATAAATGGTGAACCCACTGATTGCGCCCAGCAACGGAACAAATAGCCAGGGCAGATCCCCAATCTGGGGGCCTGCGAGTGTCCCGACCAATGCGCCCAAGATCGTCCCCAACACGCGAAGCATTGCTCGTTCGACCGATAAAGCAAAGCTCGTCTGCATCACCGCAAATCCGCTGATTGCAGCCCACCAGACGTCGGGCAGTTTCAGCATATGCGCAAACGCGACAGCCAGTCCGACGGAGATCACCGCCTCGATACCAAAGAGCGCGCGCTCCGCCGATGGTTTCCATCCGGCAAGCTCGCGACCGAGCGCGAAAATCGCATCACGGGCAATTTCTATGAGGATGGCATTGCGCATTTCGCATGTCCTGGCAAAACAGATGAACTAGGTCGTGAAGCGCAACACGACACGGGCGTCGAACTCAGTCCAGGCAGTTCCCGGTCAACCACCAGGCAATGTGCTGCAAGTCATTTGCCGATGAACTGGAGCGTATCCACCATCGGCGTCTTTGATGCGTTGACCATTCCCTGGAAGGGCGTATCCATATCGAGGACGACATAAATCGCAGTGGTAGCTGAAATCGCGCAAAGAAGAAAAACGACGCACATGCTCCAGCTTCTCGGCGCGCTGAAGCCAAATATGCCGAATATGACGACGAGCCAGCCGACGAGGATCATGATCAATGGAGTCGGGATCAAGCCCTTTCTGTGTTCGAGTGCAAGCCATCGGCCGGCAAAAATATCGTCCCAAAGATGAAGCGCACTGTCCTGCAACTTCTCCTGCAAAGCGCCGACGGGCTGTATGGCAAAGATAAGTTCCTGGATGTCGTACGTACTCTGAATGATCTCTCGCGACTCCGCCTCTGCGCTCTTGCCCGTTGTGCTGGAAAACAGGAACGTGATCCACCGGGCGTAATCTTTCTTGATCTGAGCGCGCAGGTCGTCGGTCGAAGGGCCGAACTGGGCCAAGGTGCGATCGAGCCGGATCATGGTGACAGTGTTCCGCTCAAGTGCAGTGTTAACGAGATCCAGCGAGGACTTTCCCGACGAAATCAGCAGGCTAAGGACCAATGCCGACAATGTCGCAACGAGTCCAACGGCGATGCGCATCGCGCCAAGTGAAGCTTCGTCGAAATGGTGATCCGGCATTTTCAATCGCACATACGACCCAAGTGCTGCGCTTGAAAGGATTAGCCCCAGTACGATGGCGGAAATAACGTAGTGGTCCATGTGGAGACGGCCTCGTTAGTTCGAACAGGGTTCGGCGACTCGTATGCGAAACCAGCATGGCAGCCAGGCGGCGGATTTGAGCGCTGGCCACACCGTCAATTATGCGTCATTTGGAGTTCCGATCTACCGGGTCCTAATTGCTTGGCGTGGCTGATTTCTCGGGCCGCTTCATGCTTGACGAATGGGCACATGCACAAAGAGCCTATGCACGTGCCGATTCGCAGTCGAAAATGCAGGGAGACTAGGTGGGGTGAGGCCGGTCCAACGATGATATGCAACCTCAGCGGATCAAGCACGACGGCGGACTTGACAGGCATGCCGCCGTCGCTTCTCGCTCACGAGTTCAGATCGCCGAGAAAGTTGCGGCAAGGTGTCTCCGTGTTTGGCCGGTGCTGGAACTTGCGCTTCACCAGCGTGCTATCCGTATGAAAGGCATCGGGGCATTCCACTTTCAATTTTCGGATCGTCATATCAACGTATTCGATGCCGATCTTCGCAGAGTTAATTAACTCTCGCTTCTGGGATTGGTTCAGTTTCACGTCATCTCCGTGTAGAGAAAAGGACTTCAAGAAAAAGTTGCCAGCGTCGCCGGCTCAGCTATGCCTGAACAGTGCGATCTGGCCTTTCTTGTAGAGATCGTGGACCTTCCCTGCGAGCGGTGCATCCGGCGTCTTCTGGCACTCGCCAACGACTGCGGCTACCGGTGTCGCGACATCCACCACGTTTGTGACCGTCTCGCGCACGCCGAGCTTGTCGACGCCGGAGACCCAATAAACCAGTGCTGGCTTGTAGGCGTCTTGCACGGCGAGAAAGTCTGAACAGCTCATTTCAGCGGGTGTGACCGGCTTGGGTGCTTGCGCGAAAGCAAGTGGGGAAAGGCACAAACTGACCACCGTGGCGGTGGCGACGATAAAGTGCTTCATGGCATTCTCCAGATAGTGCTACGTTTCGCCACCTCCCGGCGGCGGCGTGCTGCTTGTCGATATCCCAATGCCCTCCAGCGTCGCGGAATGGGCGCTCAGGATCGTGGATTCCACCAACAACCGGCTCTATGCATTAGGCGGTGGAACGCGTCTTGAGGCGTCCGCCGCGCGAGCCGTTGCGCGATGTTGATACGTAGCGTATCGAGAGAGAATGAGGAGAAAATTAGGTCGCCGCGATTGGCGTGTCGGCAGCGTTGTGCAGCCGAAGATAGCTGTTGTCGCAGCACTCGACGGTCGCCCCGTGAGATGCTGCGTCCTGCTGATGATGTGGCGCGAGCGGATAGTTGCTGTCTTGCGTGAAGTGCAAGGCGGTTTTCGGTCGGTGCGGGAGAGATCGGTTAGGACCTGGGCGGAGTTTCTGCCTTCGTCAGAGCGGTGCTGGATGCGGGCCGGTTTCGGGCACTGGCTTGCACGGGGGGGCGTTGCTTAGAACCCTGGTCCTGTTTGGCGTGTCGTTGGTCGAGTTGAGCGGAACGATTGATATGCATGTCGGACGCCGGATGATGAACGTGCTGCGCCATATCCTTTGCATGCAACTGCTGCGGGCGCACGTTCTTTTCATGACGCCGGCCGTGTTCGACATCGGCGCGTACGATTGACGGATGTGCGGAGTGATGGGCGGTCACTGAGCGCAGGTTGTCCCGTCGGCGAAACACCTCCCGGCGTCTGTCACCATGACCATAGAAGTGCCGATGACGCTGACCGTCTGGTCCCGTCACCCAGATATACGTGCTTCCGCCGATGAAGACGACATCGCTATTGGCAGCCCCCGAAACATAGACATCGTTGGCTTCCGGCAATACTTCTTCTGTCACGACGGGCCGCACAGCCAAGGGTCGACGAGGGGCGGGCGGGGCTGTCGCTACTGCCGTGGGCGGCGCAGATGGTGTAACCGGTGAACTCGTGACCTGTCTTGGTACAGTAGTCACGCATCCGGATAAAAAGAGCGCAGCAGTGGCTGCGGCGATGGTTACTGCCAACTTCGTGTGTTTCAAGCACTGCTCCGCGGTCCGATTTGGCTATTGTGTCGAGATAACGGCCAAAGTCTGCCAATCTTTATGCCGGCGCGGCTAAGTTAGAAAGAAATATGTAAATTGGCACGTTCCGCAATCAGGACGTGCCTTCAGGAATCAGTCAAACTCCATGCCCCCGCCAAGCCGAAGTTCAGCGAGTTTGCGAATCTGCTCAGGCAAAATGCGACCCAGCGACAACGGAGGCAACGCATCGATGGAAAAGAAGCCTACGGCGTCTGTCTCAACACCCGAAATATCACCCGAAGCGACAATGTTGCCGAGAAACACCAGCTTCCAGGTGTGAAACAAGGAGGGTGGGTGTTCGTGCTTCGGCATGTCCCATATCGCTAGCAATCGATCGATGGTCACGGTGTACCCGCTTTCCTCGCGGACTTCGCGAAGAGCGTTCTCGGCGGGCGAAGTGCCAATGTCGGCCCATCCACCAGGAAGGGACCATCGACCGTCGGCAGCTTCTCGCACTAGGAGCACCTGGCCAGCGTCGTTGAATACCGCGCAGCGAACGTCAACCTTCGGATTGGCGTAGCCTTGTTCGGGGGCGAAAAGTTGTGCGACCTCTGCGGCATCGATATCGGCCAGTTCGGCGAGCTGCGCTTGCGCAATGCCGAGTAGTTCCTGATAGCGCTCTCGGTCGAATGCGCCCTCCGTGTAATGCAGGCCTGTTTGCGCAATGGCTAACAGGCGACGTGCCTGCGTCAACCGTTGTTTCGTCAATTCAGAAGGTGTATGCATGGGACCGGTCCACGTCTAGCGGATTGATGAAATGCAAAACCCCACTCTAATCCAAACTCTGAACGTTTCGCCAAGCGGCGCTGAAGCTGGCGCTGTCAGCAGGGCTTCATAGCAGCGCCATCGATTCGGTCATGTTCTGCCGCATCGGCGTCTATTCGGGCTTCTTGCCGGACGCGACGGCTTCGCGCACTTTGTCATACTTCCCGCGGCTCACGAGTGGGCCACGTAGGACGCTGTCTTGAAGACCGTTCCCTATAGTGATTATGCACGTTTGCTCCTCCAACTTCACAATGAGAGAATTGTGAAAATGGGAAGGGATCTGGGCCGAACCGCGTTTAGAACACGGTGCGAGTTGAAGCGAATTTCGGTGGGGCTTGAACGACAAAGACATGGAAGCATTGAACGTCAGGCAGGAACGCACGCCAAGGAATACCCTTTAGCACATTATCTGTCGATTAGAGTTAGCGCTTTGGTTGTCGACCAGAGTTCGCGCTTTAGGGCGTAAGTCTGGCCCCATGCAGGGTTATTGCGGTCGAATCTGGAGGAGCCATGAGTCGAACTGAAACAGCATTGATTGTGGGTGCGGGAAAGGGACTGAGTGCCTCGCTGGCACGCCTGCTCGCGGCGGAAGGTATGCAGGTCGCGCTAGCTGCCCGCGACATCAGCAAGCTTGCGGACCTGGTAGACGAGACGGGCGCTCTGCCCGTGAAGTGCGACGCCAGTCGACAGGAAGACGTCGAAGCGCTCTTCGAACGCGTGGAGCACGCATTCGGCGCCCCTGACCTCGTTGTCTACAACGCGAGTGGCCGCTATCGCGCGGCCATCGAAGACATCGAAGCAGAGAAACTCGAGGATGCCATCAGAGTGACCGCATTCGGCGGCTTTCACGTTGCTCAGGCTGCGGTGGTGCGAATGCTGGCACGCGGCAGCGGCAGCATTCTCCTGACGGGTGCAACTGCGAGCGTAAAAGGCCTACCCGGTTCAACAGCATTCGCCATGGGAAAATTCGCGCTTCGCGGCTTGGCCCAGTGTATGGCGCGAGAGCTTGCCCCAAAGAATATCCACGTTGCGCACTTCGTTCTCGATGGCGGGATCGCCAGCAGCCGGGTTCAATCAGATGATAGTAAGGAGGACAAATGGTTAGATCCCGACGCGATAGCGCGTGAGTATCTGCACGTGCATCGTCAGCACCGCAGTGCGTGGACATGGGAGGTCGAACTGCGACCGTGGGTGGAGCGGTTTTAGCGATGTCGGGTCGATCCGGATGATCGGCCCGAGTCCGCCTCGTGGTCATGGCATGGACCTGCATGCGACGATTCGAAGATTGCAGGATCAAATGTCGGGAAACGCGGCGGAGGACACGGGCGCAGAGCCAGTTCGAAAGTAGTCCACAGCGAATTCAACAAATGATCTTGTTTTGGCGGAAACATGCCTACGGCCCGGATAAACCAGCGCCACTTCCTTGTCCGCGCCCTGGATCCGGTAGTCGGGGAGTACATGCACGAGGGTCCCGCGTGACAGATCCGCCGCCACATGACTCTCCGGCAGGATCGTAATGCCCATGTCGGCAAGCGCGGCCTGCCGCAACATGGCTGCGTTGTTCACCACGTAGGCGGGCTCCAGGCTGACTGTCTCCTCGCGTCCATCCAGCGCGGTAAACGTCCAGTCAGAGTTGTGAATTTCCGCCGAGGGCGCGAGGAACGTCTGCGTGGCAAGGTGCGCGGGCGTGACTGGCATACCGTGCAAACGGATGTAGCCAGGCGACGCAACGGCGATCGGACAAACCCTGAAGAGCGGGCGTCTGATTAGCGTGCTGCCTTTGATTTGTGCTGGCACCACTATCCCGGCATCGAACCCTTCTTCCACCAGATTGACCGACCGATGTAGCAAGGTCACAGACAGCTTCACTTTCGGATGGCGCAGGCGATACTCCTGCAGCAGAGGGGTGAGGCGAAACAACGAGAATGAGGCCGCGGCGACGAGTTTTAACGTGCCTGTGGGTTCGCTGGTGCTCAGGGTGAGGCTCGAGTCCATCGCGCCAAGCTGTTCGATAATACCTCGGCAGCCGTCGGCGTACGCCATGCCGGCTTCCGTGAGCGATACATGGCGGGTCGTCCGGTTAACCAGCCGGGTATTGAGGTGACTCTCGAGTAACGCGACATAACGCGTAACGACAGCATTGGACATGTCCAGACTCGCGGCGGCGCGTCCAAAGGAACCATTCTCTGCGACCTTCAGAAAGATACGCATGGCCTGTAGTTGATTCATCATGATGTTGACACTATAGGTGGGGAGTTGTTCAACGGGACCGTCTCGTTCAGGTGGAGCGCGACGATCGCCCAGGTCGGTACGCGAATATCTCAGCAACCTCCATCTGTATGGCCTCGACCTCACCGCTCGACAAAGCGTTGCTCCGGCGAGCTGTTCGCATGACACCAGCAACCTGGAAGATTGTTCGATAGCAACTTGCTCACTTCGTTATGCGAATTTAACGATGGTGGAACAATTCGTAAAGATCTAATTCTCAATTATTTCAATGTGACGTGTCACGATTGTCTTTCCTTGACGGAAGGCGGGCACAAATATCACCGCTCAGGGCGAATCAAATAAATCTGTCGGTCAGTCCCAATGTTCATCGTGATTTTTTAATAAAAATATATGAAGCATTTAAATTATTTAAATAAGATAGGCGGTTCAATTAATTTAAAAATGATTTTGCATGTGTTGATGCGGAATTTATTGAATAATCAACCTATAATTACTCGCGCACCTATGCTTTTTCATGGTCGAAGAGGTGGTGTCTGCTACACACCCTTCCGCGCTCCTGCAATCTATACACGCGCAGGCCCTCCCGGCCGAACGTCAGGGGGATGGGTGCACGCCAGTCTTTGCGTTGTCGATTCAGATCGACCACTACGAGTCAAAACGGCTGTCGGATTTCTTTAACAATTTTCTAAGAAAGAATGCTGAAGACGAGTCACAGAGCGGTATTGCAGGAGGCGAACGCTGCGCGACTCCCGCAATGATCGAGCTATGGAGGATGTTGTTCGAGATTTTCAGACGATCGCGCCTGACGCGCTATCTCCATTTGCGCGAGGCAAGACGAGACGCCCTTTAGTGGCGGAATTGATCGTCAAAATAAAGTGTTCTTCCGCCGGCAACGCTATTGCGGAGCAATCTGGAGATTTGCATGGTAGTTTTATCATCGCTGTCGCTGATGTATTCAAGGGTGTTTCCGGTCGGATATTCCGTCCGTTCCCGGTTCAGGCGACTGCTTTGTTGCGCGGCGCTGACATGCGTCGCGGGATGCAACAAACCGGGTCCCACTTCTGCGCAGCAACCTGTTGACGTCAGTGTCGTGACTGTCGCGCAGCAGGATGCCTCAGTCGATTTTGAATTTACCGCGCAGACGCAGAGTTCACGTCAGGTCGAGATTCGTGCGCGCGTCGATGGCTTTCTCGACAAGCGGACCTATACCGAAGGCCAACTGGTGCACGAAGGGCAAACGCTCTTTCTGATGGATAGCAAGCCGTTCGAGGCGGCCCTCCAGACAGCGAAAGGAGAATTGGCGCAGCAACAGGCTCGGCTTACCGTGGCGCAGGCGAACCTTGCACGCGTGGTTCCGCTTGAAGCGGCGAACGCATTGAGCAAAAAGGACCTGGACGATGCTACCGGCAGCGAAAAGCAGGCCGAAGCAGCGGTAATCTCGGCAAAGGGGCAGGTGCAGGCCGCGTCGCTCAACCTGGGCTATACGAGCATCAAGTCTCCGTTGACTGGGTTGTCCAGCTTCGCACGGCAGCAGGAAGGCAGCTACGTTACGCCAGGGCCTTCGGGCCTTCTCACCTACGTTTATCAACTTGATCCGATGTGGGTTAATTTCAGCATCTCCGAAAATGAAATGCTGGGCTATCGCGATCAGGTCGCGAAGGGTCAGTTGCGGTTTCCATCAGGTAACGATTTCGATGTGTCGCTGGTGCTGGCAGATGGGTCCACGTTTCCTGCCCATGGGCACATAGATTTCGCGAATCCCGCCTTCAGTTCGGACACGGGCACCTTTCTCGTGCGCGCCGTGTTCGACAACCCGAAGGGAAGATTGCTACCGGGGCAGTTTGTCCGCGCTCGGATAGCGGGCGCGACGCGTCCGAACGCTATTCTGTTACCGCAACGCGCGGTATTGCAGGGGGCGAAGAGCCATTTTGTCTGGGTCGTGAGTGCAGAGAAAAAGCCCCAGCAGCGTATGGTTGAAGTGGGTGACTGGCATGGCGACGACTGGTTCATCACCGAAGGGCTGAATGCTGGGGATCGGGTTGTCGTGGACGGCGCGATTCGTGTCGCACCAGATTCGCACCTCAGGATCATGCCGCTGCGCGCCAGCGCCGCGACCAGCGTGCCGGTCCCGGTGGACGTGCAGGTTTTGCAGGACTCAGATAAAGCACGGCCTGCGCGAACCCGGTCTGAAAGTTTGGCGGGTCGATAACAGCCATGAAAATCTCTCATTTCTGTATCGACCGCCCCATCTTTGCATCGGTCATCTCGATCGTGATCGTCCTTGCCGGGGCGCTGTCGATGCTGTCACTTCCGGTTGCGCAATATCCGGACATCACGCCGCCGCAAATCACGATCTCTGCCACCTATCCAGGCGCAAGCGCGGATGTCGTCGCCAACAATGTGGCCGCGCCGATCGAGCAGCAAGTGAACGGCGCGGACAACATGATCTACATGAACTCGTCGAGTTCGTCCACGGGCAATCTGACGATCAATGCCTACTTCGGAACAGGGACGAACCCTGACCTGGCGCAAGTGGATATCCAGAACCGGGTCAACCTCGCGTTACCGCAGTTACCTCAGTCGGTCCAGTCGCAGGGTGTACAGGTTCAGAAGAAGTCCTCCGCGTTCATGATGGTGATTGCCATTCATTCGCCTGGTAACCGCTATGACGCTACGTACATCGCGAACTATGCGAATGTCTATGTGCTCGATGCGATAAAACGCATTCCCGGAGCAAACCAGGCGAGCATCTTTGGTACTCCAGACTACGCGATGCGTATCTGGCTCAGACCCGACCGGATGGCGCAACTGGGTATCACCGCTGCGGATGTGCAACGCGCAGTGGCGAACCAGAATCAGCAGTTTGCGGTAGGCCGCATCGGCCAGTCGCCGACGGGCGTGCCGGTCGAGCAGTCGTTCGCGGTCACGACGTCAGGGCGGCTGGCGGAACCCGCCGAGTTTGAAGACATCATCATTCGCGCCCAGAGCGGCGATGCAGCGATCGTGCGGCTGAAGGACATCGGCCGGGCCGAACTGGGGCAAAAGGACTATTCCATTCGCAGCAAGTTTCAGGGCAAGCCTGCGACAGTCATCGCCATCTATCAGCAACCCGGTGCCAATGCGCTCGACGTCTCGAAGCAGGTCCGCGCAACATTGCAGGGGATGAAGAAGTCGTTCCCGCCAGGCATGGACTACGACATTGCCATGGATGCGACCGACTTTACCCGCGCGTCCATCAAGGATGTAGTCGTGACGTTCTTCGAGGCGGTCGCGCTGGTGGTGGTGGTCGTGTTCGTTTTCCTGCAGAGCTTGCGAGCGACCCTGATTCCGGTGTTGGCCGTACCGGTGTCGATCATCGGCACCTTCATGGGCATGCTGGCGCTGGGCTTTTCGATCAACATGCTGACGATGTTTGGCATGGTGCTCGCGATCGGTATCGTCGTGGATGATGCAATCGTCGTGATCGAGAACGTCGAGCGCAACATGACGGTCCACCAGCTCGACGCCAGAAGCGCCGCCAAAATGGCGATGGACGAAGTCTCCGGGCCGGTCATCGCAATCGTGCTGGTGCTGTGCGCAGTGTTCGTGCCGGTGGCATTCATCGGCGGCATTACCGGCCAGATGTATAAGCAGTTCGCGATCACCATCGCGATCTCCGTGGTGATATCGGGCATTGTCGCGCTCACGTTGTCGCCGGCGCTGGCTGGGGTGTTGCTCAAACCAGGTCAGCACAAGAAACGCGGCTTCTTCCGCTGGTTTGAGAATCGATTTGAACGGCTGACGCAGGGCTATACAAATGCGGTTCAGCTTGTCATCAAACGCTGCGGGGTAGCTTTGGCGCTGTTCGCCGGCATGATCGTGCTGGCAGTCTTGATGATGAGAACGATCCCCGGCGCTTTTCTTCCTCCTGAGGATCAAGGCTACCTGCTGGGCGCCGTGATCATGCCGGACGCCGCGAGTCTCGATCGCACCGAAGGGGTGTCCCGTAATGTGACGGACTACTTCATGAAGCAGAGCGCGGTCGGCAGTGTGACGGTCGTGGACGGCTATAGCCTGCTGGACAACCAGACGAAAAACAATGCGTCTACGTTCTTCATCGGTTTAAAGAGTTTCGATGAACGGTATAAGTCGGCAAACATCAGGACGCAGAACGCGCGGACCTTACTATTGGAGGCGAATAAAACTCTGTCTGGCGTCAAGGAAGGAATTATTGCGGCCCTTAATCCACCGTCGATTCCTGGCCTCGGTACGACCGGCGGCACGGAAATGTGGATTCAGAGCAAAGGCGATGCGACGATCGACCAGCTTGCCGCTGTTGTGCGGGACTACGTTGCGCAGGCGAAGCGACGTCCGGAACTTGCCGATGTTACTTCCACGTTTACAGCCTCCTCGCAGCAACTCCGTGTCGATGTGGACCGCGACAAGTCGGCCACGCTAGGTGTGCCGATCGACGACGTCTACAGCGCAATGCAGACGATGTTCGGCTCCCTGTACGTGTCTCAGTTCAACCGTTCGAGCCGGCTCTGGCAGGTCATCTTGCAGGCCGAACCGTCGTATCGACTCAAGCCTTCCGATCTTGACCAGGTGTATGTGCGAAGCGGCAACGGCAGCATGGTGCCGCTGAAATCCGTGGTGTCCTACAAGTACGTCACGGGCCCGGACCTCGTCGCGCGATTCAACAACTTTCCGGCGGTCAAGGTCACTGCAAGCGCGGCTCCAGGCTATAGCTCGGGTCAAGTCATTGCCGCACTGGAGGACATCGCACGGCAACTGCCATCTAGCTACGGCATCGGCTGGAGTGGAGAAGCCTACGAGGCGAAGCAGTCGGGCGGCACGTCGGGCCTCGTATTCGTGTTTGGCCTGGTCATGGTGTTTCTGATCCTCGCCGCGCAGTACGAAAAATGGAGCCTGCCGGTCGGTGTGCTGATGGCGGTACCGTTCGCGTTGTTCGGCGCGTTACTCGCAGTTTTTATGCGGGGGCTCGACGACGATGTGTACTTCCAGATTGGCCTCACCATGCTGGTCGCGCTGGCCGCCAAGAATGCGATCCTGATCTTCGAGTTCGCCGTACTGAATCGAAAGGCTGGCGCATCGATATACGACGCGACAGTGCGTGCCGCGAGAGAGCGGCTTCGCCCGATCGTCATGACTTCGATTGCATTCATCCTGGGCTGCGTGCCGCTTGCTATTGCGACCGGCGCCTCGGCTAACAGCCGGCATTCGATTGGTACGGGCGTGATTGGCGGCATGCTTGGTGCGACGCTGATCGCTGTGTTTTTTATCCCAATGTTCTTTTATGTGCTGGAGACCCTGTCCGAGCGGCGCAGCGGCGACCCTCGGACACCTGACGCGTCAAGCGGCGGGCAAGGAAATGCGTCCCGTGTCACACCTTTCGTCACTTCTAGGGGAGTAAGCGGAATACCTTCTGTTCGCCGTGAGGATGAGTCCAATGCGTAGTTCTGTATTTGCCTTGCTGCTTGCGTGTCCTTTCTTCCTCACGCTCAACGGGTGCGTGCTCGGACCTGATTACGTAAGACCGACAATCAGCACGCCAGCAACGTTTCGCTTTGCCACCAGCGACATGTCGGGTGTCGCCAATACCGAATGGTGGCGCCAATTTAACGACCCGGAGCTCGACCGTCTGATCGCAACGGCACTCGCGCAGAACAAGGATGTGCAGATTGCTGGCACGCGTGTCGATGAATTTCTTGGGCAATTCGCGAGCACCAGGTCGCAACTGTTTCCGCAATTAAGCGCGGGCCTTGCTGCCCAGCGCCAGCGCGTTCCGCAAGCAGGCGGAATCCCATTGCTTGGGGGCGAAGGGCCGGACTATAGCCAGTTGCAGGCAACGCTTGGGGCGACCTGGGACATCGACCTGTTCGGGCGGGTCAGGCGTGAAACGGAAGCTGCGCGTGCCAACGTCCGCGCGAGTGAAGAGATGCGCCGAGCGACGATCCTGACTCTGGTCGCATCGGTAGCGTCGTCGTACATCAACCTGCGCAGTCTCGACCAGCAACTCGCAATCGCTCGGGACACCACCGCAAGTCGCGCGGAGTCCGTCAGGGTCTTCGACTTACGGTTTCATGGCGGGGAGGTGTCGCAGATGGAACTCGCGCAGAGTCAGTCCGAATACGAAGCGTCGCGCGCGACGATTTCGCGGATCGAAGATCAGATTGCCCAGCAGGAGGATGCGTTGGCGGTCTTGCTTGGTGAGAATCCTGGCGCGATTCCGCGTGGGCTTCGGCTGCCGGATCTTGACGCGCCGGCTGTGCCGGCGGGACTGCCGTCGGATCTCATCGAACGCCGTCCGGACCTGCGTGCGGCCGAACAGAATCTGGTTGCGGCCAACGCGCTTATCGGCGCGGCGCACGCACTTTATTTCCCGTCTATTTCGCTTACTGGACTGTTCGGATCGGCAAGCGGACAACTTTCAAAGCTGTTCATCGGACCGGCGCGCGTGTGGTCGTTTGCTGGTGCCGTCGCACAGCCGGTCTTCACGGCCGGCAACATTCGGGGCCAGGTGCAGCAGGCGCAGGCGCAACAGCAGGAAGCGCTACTGCAGTATCAGAAGGCGGTCCAGGTCGCATTCCAGCAGGTCAACGACGCGCTGATATCCGTGCAGAAGCTCCGCGAACAGACCGACGTGCAGGCACGCCAGGTCAAGACATTGGAAACCTATGCGCGACTCGCACGGTTGCGTTATGACGGTGGCTACACGAGCTACCTGGAAGTGCTGGATGCCGAGCGAAGTCTCTTCAACGCCCGTTTGAGCTACACGCAAACCAGACAGGCCGCACTCGTATCCTTCGTGAATCTCTATCAGTCGATGGGCGGAGGATGGGCGGTGGACGTCGAATACATGACTGCTGTGGCGGTGACACCCGGGCCTTAGTCAGGTTATCCGTCGATCAAGCGGAATTTATTTTGTAGTCGTAGGTGCAGTTGGTTGTCAATCAGATCAGATTGTTTAATAAAAAGGAGTGCGTATGAAAAAGGTAGTTTTTGGAACAGCTTTGATTCTCGGCGTGGCGATTCTCCAACTGGCGTCAGCGCAGGATGCACTGACCAGCGCTGCTCAGACCGCTGTACTCGATGAGCAGCCGGTACATCTGAAGGCGCAAATTGTCTCAATAGATCGTGCCGCGCGCGTTCTCACACTGCGTGGCCCGCAGGGCAACCAGGTTGACATTACAGTTGGCCCTCAGGCGGATAATCTAGCGACACTCGAAGTTGGTGACACGGTCGAATTGCTCTACAAGAACGCGTTGCTGGTCACTGCGCAACGTGTGACCGGAGGCGCCAAAGGTGTTCGCGAGCGTGTCGACACACGGGTCTCTCTGCCGGCGGCGTCAGGTTATGACGCTGCCCACCAGGTAGAGGTCGAAGCGACTGTGGAAAAGATCGATAGCAAGACGCGCCATGTGACGTTGCGTGGCGCGTATCGAACCGTTACGCTGGATGCGTCGAAGGACGTCAATCTTGACCAGCTGAAGGTGGGCGACACAATTCACGCTGTGTTTGTTTCTGCTTACGCGGTGCGGGTAACGCCGGTCACAGCAGCGCAATAACCACTGCACCTCCCTCATTAAGCCCGGCGGCCGCAAGCGGGCAGTCGCAAAAAGCCTTCCACGGACAATGCGCTTCACGATTCTTGCGAGGGGTAACGGATGCGGGCAGGGCTGCATCCGCCGTATAACCTTGCCATTAAATCGATGCAGCAACGCCGATTCCGTTATCGCTCCAGAAGCGGCACGAAATTCGAGGTTGCCAGTCCGTTGTTGCTCTGAAATTGCAATGGCCGATCTCTGCATTGTGGACGATAAGCAACGTATTATTATTGATTCGTCATGCGAAACATGTTTAGGATCAAATAAAACTGTTCGTAATCAATCGGAATGCAGCAATAAATCAGAGTATTCGACTAATTCATAAAAACTGTTCCTTCGGGACCCATGGATATTGCAAGATCTGCTCACTAAACTCTGGCTGCGGAAAACACTGCTTCGGTTCAATCCTGAAGGTGCGTCACTCAGGCTATTGGGCTGATCCAGGTCGTGCAATCAATTGAGTCGGAAGACTCAGTATTCAAGGAATTAACATGAAAAAGCAGATCATTTTTACTGTGGTAGCGGCGAGCTTTGCCGGTGCGGCAAGCGCACAAAGTTCGGTGACTCTGTACGGGGTGGTCGACGCGGGTCTTGCCGCTGTCAGCAACCAGGTTGCCAATGCGTCGCAGATGAAGAGTGGCGGCAGTTCAATGGTCGGTTTGACTGGCGGTAATATTCAAGGCAGCCGTTGGGGCTTGCGTGGTGCTGAAGATCTGGGCGGTGGTTTGAAAACGATCTTCACCCTCGAAAGTGGGTTTAGCGTGATCAATGGCCAGCAGGATACTGCAGGGAACCTCTTTAACCGTCAGGCGTTCATCGGCCTGACGAACGAATTCGGCGCCGTCACGTTGGGCCGACAGTACGATTCGGTGGTCGACTATCTCGGCCCGCTGTCAGCAACGGGTACGTGGGGCGGAACCTATTTCGCTCATCCTGGCGACAACGACAATCTTAACAATACGATCCGGATCAACAATTCGGTCAAGTTTCAAAGCGCTGACTATGCCGGGTTGTCCTTCAGCGGGGTGTATGGGTTCTCCAACCAGGCCGGTGGTTTTGCCAATAACCGCGCGTATAGCGTTGGCGCCGGTTACAAGAACGGCGGCCTGCAATTGGGCACCGCTTACCTGCAACTACAGGGGTTGAACTCGAATAGTAATGGCGCGGTTCAAGGCGTCCCGGATTACACCCTGGCGCAGATTCCTGGCATGCAGAACCAACGTACCTGGGGCGTTGGCGGTAGCTACACATTCGGTCCGGCCGTGGTCGGCGGTGTCTTCACGCAGAGTCGCTTTCAGGACAGGATTGTTGACGCGTCTGTACGCTACAACAACTATGAAATCAACGGACGCTATAACCTGACACCGGCGTTTGGCTTGGGCGTCGCGTATACGTTCACGCAGGCACTGAACTCCACGCCTGCGGCAGGGAGCGACGATAACGGCTCGGCTCACTGGAACCAACTGGCTATTCAGGCAGACTACGCATTGTCCGCGCGCACGGATATTTATGCTGAAAGCGCGGCCTTCCTTGGGTCGAACGGCAATATCATGCCGACACAGATCAACGGCACCAGCGCGCCGTCGTCGAGCCGTAACCAGTTTCTGGTGTCCACGGGTATCCGTCACCGCTTCTAAGCAGACGCGCGTCTTCGAGAAAGTGGCGCGGGTTTTGAACACGGCTTAGCATTGTACGAACGTGATCTTTACTGTTTTATGTAAAGGGTACGTCAAGTACTCCTTATAAAATGCGACGCCCGGTCAATTCCTGGCAAGGGTGAACGCCACGATGTCTGTGGCGTTCTGTTTTTCATGGAGCGGGAAATGCTCGGCGGCCGCGATGCCATACACCAGCTAGACAGCCTGCAACGCTGACACCGCACTGCGCAACGCGGTCCGCAGCCCTTCCTCTACTACCGGATGATAGAACGGCATTTGCAACATCGTGTCGACGGTGAGCTTCATTTGCAGCGCCCATGCAAGAAGGTGTGCAATATGTTCGGCGTCCGGCCCGATCCATTCCGCGCCGAGGAACCGGCGGCTAGTTTTATCGACGTAGACGTGCATCAACCCGCGGTTCCTGAGCATGACACGGCTGCGGCCCTGGTCCTCGAAACTGACCTCGCCGGTCACGAATGTGGATGGTTCAAGATCCGAATGCTGGGCGCCGACCATCGCAATCCCCGGGTCGCTGAACAGTACGGCAATGGGTGCGCGGCGGATCAACGGGGCCAGCTGCGGAAAGGTCGCCGCGTTCGCGCCCGCGATGCGGCCTTCGTCCGCGGCTTCATGCAGTAGCGGGAGCACTCCGTTTGAGTCGCCTGCGATGAACACGGAGTGTGCGCCGGCTTGCAGCGTCAGCGGGTCATACTCGGGTACGCCGTGGCTGTCGAGCGCGAGCGAGGTATTGTTCAGCGCCAGGCGGTCGACATTCGGCTTGCGGCCCGCTGTCACCAGTACGTACTCGAAGGTGTCTTCCACCACCTCGCCCTCGCCGGTTCTGAAGCGGAGCGTGACACCATGGCCTTGACGGGTGGCGGCTTCGACATTTGCCCGGGCCTCGAAGCGAAACGACTCGCTGAAGGTCTGTTCAGCATAGGCCTTGATTGCCGGATCCGTCAGTGGCCCGACGCGCCCGCGCGCGCCGATCACCGTGACTTCCACGCCAAGATGCGCAAGCGCCTGGCCCAACTCCACGCCAATCACTCCTGCGCCAACCACAGCGACCTTGCGCGGCAGATCGGTCCATTCGAATACGTCGTCGTTGACGATAACGCGGTCACCGAGTGACTGGTACAGGTTCGGGATAACCGGCGTCGATCCGGTTGCGATCACGACGCTGCGAGCCCGCACGCGGGTATGGCCGCCGACCTCCAGCAGGTTATCGTCGATAAATCGTGCATAGCCCGTCAGCTTGTCTTCGGCGGGAATCGCGTCCACGCTGTCGACTACAAAGCCGACCAGCCGGTCGCGTTCGCTCCGAACGCGTTGCATGACCTCGCGACCGTCGATGCGAACCAGGCCGTCGATATGCACGCCAAACGCGGCCATGCGCGTCGCGGCGTGCGCGGCTTCAGCGGCGGCGATCAGCAGCTTGGACGGCATACAGCCCACCCGAGCGCATGTCGTCCCGTGCGGCCCTCCTTCGATCAGGATCGCAGATGCGCCGGCTGCTTTTGCAGCGCGATAGGCGGGCAGGCCGGCGCTGCCAGCGCCAATGATAGCCACATCGATTTGAACGGTTTTCATGACTTCCTCGAAGGGAACGGTGCAATAAGAGGAATCCACCGGCGCTTTGCTACCTTGGGCTTCGGCTGATTCGGGCTGATTTCCATGTGCACACTTTATGGGGATCGGTGCGCCGTGATAACTCTCGAATGGCTCAAGAAAGCGCTCAAACGGCTCACGTTGATCTGCGCGGGCTGGGACCTCCCAAGGCAACATCGCTTTCCACGAAGTCCCTTGGGACGTGTCGCTGGCCGAGCGCACCACGCTGGAACACGGGCAACCTGCGCGAGAAAGTGGTGCACGCAACCTCGGCGTGTTTGCGACGGGCCTCTTGAGACCGCCGGCGGCATGGATGCAGATACGCGCTATTCCTGCGGCGAATTACTTGTTGGCGAGACCCGGGACAGCTAATGTTCACAAGTCCGGGCGTTGCGGATCAATGAATGGCCTTGCGCGCAGGCAGTCAGATCTTGAGGATCCCCCGGTCACTGCCCGTGGAGCGGGGCAGCCGCGAATTGTCAGCGAACATCACATCGAGCAATCGTTACTCTTTGGAGAGCGAATTATGTCAACTATCCCGGTGTCCTCGTCCGTCCGTCAATTTTCCATCCCTGCGTCTTCGTTCGGGATCATTCTGGGCATGTCGGGCTTGAGTAATTGCTGGCGCTTTGCCCACGTCCTATGGGGAATCGATGCCTGGATTGGCGAGGCACTGTCGGCGCTCACGGCGCTCGTTTGGCTTGCATTGCTGCTGGGCTATGCGATGAAGTGGCTGCGCGAGCGCGGCGATGCCGTTGCGGAGTTCGAGCATCCCATCCAATGTTGCTTCATTGGGCTCATTCCGGTCTGCGCGGCGCTGGTGGGTATCTGGGTGGTGACCTGGTGGGAGGCGGCGGGAGCGGCGCTCATCATCGTGGGGTGCGCGGGCCTTTTTTCCTGGTTGGCGCTTGAATCGGTAATTGTCCACCATCTGTACACAACGGAACCGTTGCCGCCAGCGGTGCGTCCGGCACTGGGAATTCAACTGGCGCCGCCCGTAGTGGATGCGGTGGCCTATCTTCGCTTCCCGCCGGCCCTGGTATGCAGATCTTCTCGCCGGATGGCAAATACGGCTACGTGTGCTCGTCTTTCAAATCCCGAAACCGATGCGGTTTCAGTGCGGGATCATCAGATAGTGGGCAAGGTGAAGCAGGCGAGCCCGTTCTGCCCAAATATTGCAGCCACGCCGGACGGTAAGCAGGTGTGGTTCACGCTCAAGGACACGGGCAAAACACAGGTGTTCGATGCGCAGCCGCCATTCGCCTTGCTCAAGACGCTCGACACCGGACCGATCACCAATCACGTTAACTTCGTTCATAACGCCCACGGCGACTTCGCTTACGTGACCGTAGGAGGCCTGAACGTCGTCAAGGTGTGCCGGACCGACGACTACTCGCAGGTCGCGGTCATTCCAGTCGGCAATCTGCCGCATGGCATCTGGCCTTCGGACGATGGCAGCCGTGTCTATGTCGGGCTCGAACATAGCGACGCGCTCAGTGTGATAGATACGCTGACCAACGCGGTCATTGCGGCCGTGCCGATCGGACAGGCGCCGCAGGCGCTCAACTACGTGTCGAACGCGGTGCCGGAAGGCGATGGTATGAGTAACCTTCAGCCTCTAGGCGTGGCGGGGCAGGTGGTGCATGTCGCGTTGGTGCCCATTGGCGCGACAGCCATGGCCACCAGCGTTTCGCTGTTCGATCAGGGTTTGTTGCAGGTTCTGCAGGCGGCCGTACGGGACTCAATCCCCAACATCCCTATGTATTAGGTCTCGCGGATGCGCCGGATGGTAGTGGCCAGATTGCACCATTGGCGTTTTTCATGACGAATCCAGCGGGGGCGGCGACCGTCGATGCCCTTGGACAGATTCGTCAGGTGGTCGCACCGGACAATAAGAGCGCGGCCGACAAGCGTCGCTATCTGGTGATTGCGACTTCCGTGTCCGGTAAGGCTGGCATGCCGGTCCAGGTGCAGAAGCTATAGCGTGTTGCCCGATGGCAGGCGCGGTCAAGATGGAGGGCTGCTGTGAATATCCCTCACAAACGTTTGCAGGCGTAGTGGGCTGATAGATTTGCGTCCAGACGACGAGAATTCAAAAGATACCGTAGGCTATACGGGTGGCGGATCGACGCGCTGCATCATTCATTTGAACGAGGGTCGATAAGACTGACTCTCTAAGGAGGCTTCACATGAGTACTGAATCGCTAACAGTTGGAATCGACCACTTGGGGCTCACCGTCCGTAATCTCGACGTGACGCGTGACTTCTTCGTCAATTGCCTTGGGTGGAAGCAGGTTGGCGGGAAACCCGAGTATCCGGCCGCATTCGTCTCCGATGGGCACATCCTGCTGACGCTCTGGCAAGCTAAAGACCCGGGGGAAGCAGTCGATTTCGACCGCAAGAACAACCTCGGATTGCACCATCTCGCCCTGCGCACCGCGAACGAAGAAGCCTTTACCACCATCTTCGAGCGCGTATCCGCATGGCCGGGCGTCAAAGTGGAGTTCACGCCTGAATTATTAGGTAGCGGACCCAAGCGGCACGCCATGGTGTATGAGCCGGGCGGCATCCGGCTGGAGTTTGACTATGACCCTCGCGTATAGGGCCCAGCCTTAAACGATGAACCCGGCACGCGCAGAACAAGATTGATCGTTCAATTTTATAGGTGCGTGCTGGCCAGTTTCGCGGCAAGACCCAAAAAAACCGCACCGGCAAACCAGTTGAGCGCCCGCTGCGCGCGGGCGGAGCGTAGCAGGAGTTGGCCGAATACGCCTGAAAAATAAGCGATGGCGCCAAACACGATCAGCGAAGCGGCGATGAAGACAATGCCGAGCACCGTGATCTGCAGGGAAATGTGTCCACGGTCAGCAGCGACAAACTGCGGCAGAAAAGCGAGAAAGAAAATCACGACCTTGGGATTGGTCAGGTTCATCAGGACTCCACGCCGATACATATGCCCGGCGCCGGGGCTTTCGCCGCTGTCTGTACTCACGACACCCACGGGAGCACGGAACGCTCGCCACGCCAGGTAAGCAAGATACAGCGCACCGGCGCTCTTGAGCACGGTGAACGCGAGTTTCGAAGCTGCCAGCAGCGCGCCCAATCCTACGGCGACCACGGTTGTATGCACGAGCAGACCCGTGCACAGCCCGAATACGACGATCATGCCCGCGCGCGGCCCGCGCATCGCGGACTGCAGCAGCACAAAGACATTGTCTGGTCCAGGCGTCAGCCCAAGCAGCAGCGAAATGCCGAAAAACGGCAATAAGGTCGAGATTGGAGGCATGCTCGGGCCTAGGTGGACGGCGTAGCTTCGAGGTGTCCGTTGCGCAGCATAATGACCGTCGGGATCTCGGTGAATGGGTCGTGCCGCACACCTGGATGTAAGCGTATCCACGTGCCAGCGGGATACCGTTGGTCGTGGCTGCGCAACTCGCCGCTCAGCACCAGAATCTCTTCGCCGTTGCGATGCCCGTGATCGCGCGTGTGGGTGTCGGGTTCCCACGCTACCAGTGTCAACCGGCGACCGCTCGAGGACAGCCGCGCGTACTCGCTTGACGGTGCAAGCGTTACCACCCCTGCCCAGAGCGGATCGTCGGCAGCGCCAAGATGCAATACGTGATCCGTGGCCGTTAGAGCTTCGGCTAAATCGAGCCTCGCGGTTTCAATCATGTCGACTTTCATATCCACTCCTGGCCGTCGTGTCCTGGTGCGATTCCGGTCTGCCTTTCGTGGAGCTTACGCGCTCCCGCTGCTCACGTGTCTGTTCGGGACACCGAGGAACTATGGGGTAGCTTCGAGCCGGAAAGATGAACGCTGTACAGTTTCACGCTGACTTTCCTCAGTCAATTTAAACGTTGGATAACCGCGTGATCGTTGGCAGCGAGTGTGCCAGCTTTGAGTGGGTATGATAAGCCGGCAGCGCACCAACTCTGAATCCGCGCCGGGTGGACAATCGCCGCGGGCGAAGTCCGTCGCTGCAACTTTAGAGCATTCGCTGAGAGCGGAGTGGATAGCGGTCTGTGAAGGGACCGGCATCCCGAGAATCGAATGATTCGAGTTGGCCGTGCCGGAAAGGAGCGTCGCAGCGATCAGGTCCATGGCTCATGAGCCGTGTCGAGGCTCCGGTCCAGATGATATGCATAACTAATCAATGCGCGATGTGTGAACGCTTGCGGGAGATCACCTGACGCTTCGCCCGTCGTAGCTATCTCCCCCGAAAAGAGCACGGGACAGAGGAGCGGGCAGTTCGGTTCTACCCGCCATCCCCACGCCAGATCCGCTGCGTTTCTACCCTTAGAACCGGTAGGTCAGACCGAGCTGTGCGACGGGATACACCCTGTAGCGCTCGACCGTATTGCTGATCTTCTGTTCCTGCTGGTCGATGTTTTCCTGGGTGGTGAACAGCGTGTAAATCTCCGGCACGCTATAGGAAACATGCGGACGCCCATACGCGACCCCCAGATCGAAGGTCACGCCGAAGCCCTTCGATACCGGCTTATGCCCGTAGCCGATGCCCAGATACGGCATTGCATGCGGCAGCGAAGCCTGCGCGGTGGGCGCAGCGCCGACGGCCGGCACGTAATCGCTGCCGATCTTGTAGTTGCCGTCCGCATTGGGGACGGCGTGGGCATCCAGGTGATCGTCGTTGATCAGTACACCTGTGGTGACGCGAAAGCCACTCGATTTGAACGGGAACAGATCGAGGTAGAGACCACCTTGCAACAGCGTAAGACGACCATCGTACTGATTACCGTCCACGTTGACCGTATGCGAGAGGCCGAAGCCTTCGAGTTCGGCGTGTACGCCGGCCCATGAGCTAAGAGGCAGCGCCGCGCCGACGCCGGCACCCAGCGTGCCGCCCTGAACATACACCTCCTGCGCGCCAGCGCTTGCCGCGAACATCGCGATGGCTGCGGCGAGCGCCGCACGTGTTGCCTGTTTCACGCACCTTCTCCGTAAGGGGGTCATTCTGCGGAACAGACTGTACGGTGTAACCAGTGAGTTCAAATGGGTGAATAGCGGCCAGTTACACCTGCACTTCCCTCTCAAGTTTTGCCAACTCGTGCAACAGGGAAAAAGTACCCCGTAACTGTTACCAAACAGGCAATTGAAGGAGTTCGTGCATCAGATATGAGCCTGTTTTAAAGGCCTATTTGAGAGATTGGCCGATGCGGGTCGCTTCGATAATGGCTGCACTGATTGGTCCGTCCGGTTAGCACACGGCCTCACGAGACAGATCGATTTACCTGATGAAGGAGGCGCGAAGCGCTTCGTTCGCAAACGGCGTGGCCGTGTACACGTCAGCATTTTTTCCAGAGTGGAGCAGGCATGTCTTTGTATCAAGCGTCACGGTCATTCGGCGCAGCGACGCTGATCGCGGCAACGGCAATGTTGGGTGCGTGCGGCGGAGGGGGATCGGGGAGCAGCAGCTCGGCCAGTTCGAACGTGTTGAAGCTCTCCACGGCGGTCCAGAGCGAACCGGTCGCGAAGTATGCCGGCGCAGTGGGTATCCTCGCGGGCCCGGGCGTGGCGGCAATCTATACATCGGTGGTGCAGTCTTTGGTGACCGGAGTGACTTCGAGCGCGGCAAACGGCACGAAGGTGTGTCCGACCAGCGGGTCGATCAGCATCGGCACGCAAAGCGCCGGCAACACAGGATTGCAGAGCGGTGAAACGGCGACGGTCAGTTTCAATCAATGCATGGGGCAGGTGAGCGCGCCGGGCGTGTCGGCTTCGGCTGCGATTACCGGTTCGATGACGGTGCAGGTGCAAAACGCTCAAGGTACGGTGGGCAGTAGTACGGCTAACTGGTCGTACACCGCGGTTGAAACCGCAAACGCGTTGACGTTGACGTCGTCGAACGGCACCACGGTACTGAACGGCACGGTCACCTACACGATGAGCTACGACGCCGCCACGGGCGTGACCACGACGACGGCGACCGCGCCGACGATCACGCTCGGCATCGCACAAGCAGTGGCTTCGGGCAACGTTGACGGCACGATTACGATTACCGCGTTGACCTATTCGCGCATCCACGGCACCGACCCGACCAGCGACACCGTATCGACAAGTGGCGCAATCAGCGTGCAGGCAAGCGATGCGGAAATCGCCTTTAACGTCGCAACGCCGGCGCCGGTCGTAGTCAGCGACGGCAATGTGGAGGGCGGTGAGATTCAGTTGTCGAGCGACAATACGGTTGAGAACATCACGGCGGCGAGCACGTCGAGCGTCAATATCTCGGTCACCTCGAACGGCCAGACGGGGACGTACACGGAAACCGTGGCCAGCCTGCGTGCGCTGACGGGAAGCTGATTGAATTGATTTGGTGCGTTGAAGAGCGCCGAAGAGCTCATTTCCCGGTTACAGGAACATTGCGGGTCTAGCGGTGTTGGCCTTTCCTCGCTTTCTCGTTGGTTGATGAGTGTCGCTTCTTGCAGGGGCGACACTCATAGTCCGCGAAGAATGTGAGGAGAGGCCAGAACAAAGGTCGTTCAGACGAGCCTTACTGCTTCGCCTGCCCTTGCTCATAAAAATCATCGATCAACGCCATGGCCCGATGCTCAAGCGAGCTCATGGCCATCAAAGGGTCGATCTTCACACGAGGGATCGCCAGTTCGGGGCTGGGCGGCACGCCCTTGGCGTTATCCCCGTCAATACGCTCAATCACAGCGCGGCACATCCACTGAACGCCGAGTTCATCCGGCACCACATTTACATCTACTCGAAAGCCACGATGCTCGATTGCCACAAATCCTCCAGTCATACAACGAAATAAAAATCGCCCTACCGACAAAACGTCCGAACGTATAAGGGCAGAGAAAATCGTAGCATGACCGCCGTAAAATCTTTGTTGAAACGGGCAATCGAAAGCGCACCAGAAATGTGCATTTCAATGCGATTCGCTGCGCTACAAGGGTTGCGAGTGCTTTACCGCAAGCCGAGTAAACGTGGTTGCCGCCATTTCGTGCGCGGCGTCTAAGAACATCACCTCGCAAGTATGGTTCGTGCTTACTTTATGTAAGGTGACGGCGCGGACACTCGAATGAAGTTTCGGCACCGAGCCGAAAAACTTCACCCCAACACGATCTGCACCTTCACATCGTTTGGATTTCCACTAGCCGCTTCTTCAAAGGCCTTGATCCCCTCCGCGAACGGAAACGTCCGCGAGATAAAAGGCTTCACATCCAACCTCCCCGAAGCAATCAACTGAATCGCTCTGGGAAAAATGTTCGCATACCGAAACACTGATTCAATCCGTACTTCCTTGATCTGGACCGCAACCACATCGAGCGGCACGGCCTTCTGCGGCATCCCAACCAGTACAAGACACCCGCCGGGACAAAGCAGATCGATGATCCCATCAAAAGCCTTCTCGTTCCCACTAGCCTCGAACACGATATTCGCGCCCCAGCCATCGGTAAGCTGAGCAACCACCTCGCGCGGCGACTGATCCCGGATGTTCACCGTCGTGACACCCTGCACAGCTCCGATCAACTCAAGCTTTTCCTCCACCAGATCGCACACAATTGCGCGGCTGCATCCTCCGGCGAGAGCAGCAAGTGCGCACATCATGCCGATCGTCCCGGCGCCCAACACAACGGCCACATCGCCTGGCTTGATGGCAGCCTTCTTCGCTGCCTGCAGTCCAATGGCCAGCGGCTCGACAATCGCACCTTCGGCAAAGCTGACGTTATCCGGCAACTTGAACGTGAACGATGCGGGATGCACGACGAACGGCGTGAGGCAGCCATGCACAGGTGGCGTAGCCCAAAACCGAACCTTGGGATCAAGGTTGTAAAGCCCTTCACGTGCCGCACGCGAGTCCATATCCGGCACCCCAGGCTCCATACATACGCGATCGCCAACCTTCAGATGCTTCACCTCTTCGCCGACTTCAACAATCGTTCCGGCCGCTTCATGCCCCAGCACCATGGGCTCATTCACCACAAACGGCCCAATCCGGCCATGCTTGTAATAGTGAATATCGCTACCGCAAATCCCCACCGTATGAATGCGAATGCGCACGTCACGCGGGCCCACGACCTGAGGGAGGGTGAACGGCCGCAGGCTGATGCGTCGTGCTTCTTCAAGAACCAATGCTTCCATCGCGGTGCCTCTGCTGGTTGGCGTCTTCATGGTTGAAAGTCGGCTTGAATGCCGCCGACTGGCAGACCAATCTTACTCGCCGTTTCCGCATCGTGCTTTACCCTCATGGCAAGGGTTGCGACGCGAAGCGAGGCTATATGCCGTGCTCAATTCACTTGAACAGGTACCCTGCGAGCAAGCGCACACATCAACTCATAACCAATCGTGCCGGAAGCGCTGGCGACGTCGTCGACCTTCACCTGGTTGCCCCACAACTCAACCTGCGAACCAATGTGCGCATCAAGGCAGGGCGTGAGATCCACCGTGAGCATATCCATCGACACGCGCCCAACCACACGTGTCAGCACGCCGTCCACGGCAATGGGGGTGCCGGTGGAAGCATGTCGCGGATAACCGTCCGCATAACCGCAGGCCACGACGCCGATACGCATGGGGCGGTCGGCCTCAAAGCGCCGTCCATATCCAACCGTCTCCTGCTCCGACAGCGTCTGCATGCCGATGATCCGGCTCGTCAGGCTCATCGACGCGTGCAGCGGAATATCGTTGATATGTCGTGACATGCCGGACGGCGAGCCGCCATAAAGAATGATGCCGGGCCTGACCCAGTCACGATGAGCACGCGGATGCCACAGCACGGCCGCGGAGTTGGCGAGGCTTCGAGCGCCCGGTAGCTCGCGGGCGGCTGCGTCGAACTGTTCCACTTGCCAGTCCACGTCGCCCTCGTCGGCATTGGCAAAGTGGCTCATCAACGTAATCTCGCCAATCGACGCCGCTGACCGAGCGCGTTCCCACGCGGTCTTAAACGCGTCCGGTCTGAAACCCAGGCGGTTCATGCCGGAGTTCATCTTCAGATTGATATCAATGGGACGCTGTACCTTGGCGGCGAGCAACAGGTCGAGTTGTTCCGTGCAGTGGACCGCGACTGTCAGGCGCAATTCATCTGCAACCGCGACGTCCGCCGCAGTGAAGATGCCTTCGAGCAACAGAATGGGCTTCTTCCACCCGAGTTCACGCACGCGAGCCGCTTCGTCGAGATCGAGCAACGCGATGCCATCGGCGCGCGCCAGACCCGGATAGATGCGCTCGATGCCATGTCCATACGCATTGGCCTTAACGACTGCCCACACACGCGAGTGCGGCGTTTTTTGCCGGATCAGTTCGAGATTGTTCGCAATGGCATCCGGATGGATCTGGGCAAGGATAGGGCGGGGCATGTCAGTCTCTGTGACGGAAAAGACGGGAAATAGTTGGCGTTTTGCGATTGATACTCACCGTGCCGCGATCCGCAGCGGTCACTCGATATGAAAATCTTCCGGAACCTTTGATTCGTCTGCATACCGAAACACGTTGAGATCGTCGTAGCGGATTGCTGGTTGCTTGCCGGAGATAAGGTCGGCCAGCAGTTGACCGGAGCCGCACGACATCGTCCAGCCTAGCGTGCCGTGCCCCGTGTTCAGGAACAGGTTCGGTACGGCGGTGCGGCCGAGGATCGGCGTGCCGTCCGGCGTCATGGGACGCAAGCCAGTCCAGAACGTAGCCTTCGCGGTATCGCCGCCGCCAGGGAAGAGATCGTTCACGCACATCTCGAGCGTTTCGCGGCGCGCTTCGCGCAGTTTGGTGTCGAAGCCGACGATCTCGGCCATGCCACCCACGCGAATACGTTCGTCAAAACGCGTAATGGCAATCTTGTAGGTCTCATCCAGCACTGTGGAGATGGGCGCTGCAGCCGGATTGGCGATGGGCGCGGTAATCGAATAGCCCTTGAGTGGATACACCGGAATCTTGACGATGCTGGAGAGAAACTCCGTCGAATACGAACCGAATGCCACCACAAACGCGTCGGCGTGCACCAGTTTGTTTCCGTGGCGCGCTCCGATGATCTTGCCACCCTCGGTGACGAGCGCGTCGATTACCGTGTTGTAGCGGAACGTGACGCCGAGGTCTTCGGCCATTGCGACCAGGCGCGTGGTGAACAACTGGCAGTCGCCGGTTTCGTCGCCGGGCAGGCGCAGGCCACCGGTCAGCTTGTGCGCGGTCGCTGCGAGAGCCGGTTCGGCACGCGACAACTCCGCTGGCGTCAACAGTTCGTAGGCAACGTTGGCTTCTTTGAGCACGGCGATGTCTTTCGCTGCACCGTCGAGTTGCTGCTGGGTGCGAAACACTTGAAGCGTGCCGCCGGTGCGGCCTTCGTACTGGATGCCGGTCTCGGAGCGCAGCGCGTCCAGGCAGTCGCGGCTGTATTCGGCGAGACGCACCATGCGGCTCTTGTTGATCGCATAGCGTTCAGCGGTGCAGTTCTGCAGCATCTGCCACATCCACTGCAACTGGAACTGCTTGTTGGCATCGTCGGGGCGGATGGCCAATGGCGCGTGCTTCTGGAACATCCACTTGACGGCCTTCAGCGGCACGCCGGGCGCCGCCCACGGCGCTGCATAACCCGGTGAAATCTGGCCCGCGTTGGCAAAGCTGGTTTCGAGCGCGGGACCTGCCTCGCGGTCAATCACGGTGACTTCGTGGCCGGCGCGCGCCAGATACCAGGCACTGGTCACCCCAACGACACCACTTCCCAAGACGACGACTCGCATGGCCACCCCCGGCAGATTGCCAGGCTGAGAGCGGCCGAACGACCGGTTTTTGTGCTCAGCCTAGTGTCGAGCACTATGATAATGGGCCATTTTCAGGTTTTGTTATTGTATTTTTGGCTGATTTCAGGATAAAAAACTAGTGACCTCGGCCCCCGACACCACCAGCCGCGAGTGCCCAACGCCACCGCCTTTCTCAATGCGGATTTGCGTAGCGATGCGATCCTTGAGTGCCTCAACGTGACTGATCACGCCAATCATTTTCCCACTCGCATTGAGGGAATCAAGCGCGTCCAGCGCGACTTCCAGCGTATCTCCGTCGAGCGTACCGAAGCCTTCGTCGAGGAACAGTGAGTCGATCGAGGTCTTGTGGCTCACCAGGTCCGACAGCGCAAGCGCGAGCGCGAGACTCACCAGAAAGCTCTCGCCACCTGATAGCGTGCGCGTGTCTCGGCTGACGTCACCCTGCCAGCCGTCGATGATCTCCAGTTCCAGTTCACCGCTGGTTTTCCGCTTCAGCAGATAGCGTGCATGCAAGCGGTCGAGATGGCGATTGGCCAGGTACAGCAGATGATCGAGGGTGAGGCCTTGGGCGAATTTGCGGAACTTGTCCCCGCGTGCTGAGCCGATCAGACCATCCAGGTGCTGCCAGATATCGACTTCCTTGGCCTGCGCGCTGATTTCGGCGAAGAGGGCCTGTTGACTCTGCCGGCTTTGCTCGTCGCGGGCCAGCAGCGCGCGCTGTGCTCCAAGTTGTTCGGTTGCGGTGGTGTGTTGCTGATTCAGTTCGCCGATGCGCAATTCCAGGTCGGCAAGCGTGGTTTCCGTGAGTGCCTGGGCCTGCAGTTGACGAAGCTTTTCGCTGGCCGTGGTGAGCACGGCATCGGCCTGCTGTCGCGTGCGCTCGCCGCTTTCCTTTAGTTGACGCAAACGCTGCCGCTCCTCGACTGGCAACAGCGCGGCGGCGAATGCCGCGTGATCGGCAAATGGACTGGCTGATAGCGCGGTTTGCCATGCCTGGCTGGTTTCAGCGAGCGTGGCCTTGTGTTGCGTGAGATTCTGCTCGAGTTGTGCGTGACGGCCGCTTAGCGCCGCCAGAGACCTTCCATGTTCTTCAACCTCTTCGGCACAGCGGGCCAACGCCTCAATGAAATTTTGACCAGCAGATAGCGCGGGGGCGTCAATGGCGGCACCTTCGTTGGTGAAATCCAATGCCTGTGTTCGCTTTGCCCATAGATCGACCGCTGCCGCAGCGGCTTCGCATACCGTTTGCTGTCGCGACAGGAACTCGGCCAGTTGCTGCAGGCGTCGTTGTGCCTGCTGCCAATCCTGCCATTCCGCTGTTCGGGCGTCGATCCATACGCTGGGATCGTCGGGCAATGCGGGTTCGGCAAAACCTGCATCGTTCAGCGAAACTGAAATCAGCGCGACAAGTTCGCCGCGCTCGCTTTGCAGCTTTTCGACCGCGACCAGAAGCTCGGCATGGCGCGTTTGATTTTGCTGGATTGCCTGCTTCGTCAGCTCAACGCGGTTGCGCAAGGCCTGCAGGACTTCGGTCTGGTCGTGGAGTGCCTGGCGTGCCCGGGACAGCGTCTGTTCGCCTTGCTCGGCCAGATCCAGGCGTTGTCTGATTTGCTCAAGTGCTTGCGTGGCGCCTGCGCATGCTGCCTCCAGTCGTGCCGCTTCCTGCCAACCTTGAGGTGTTAGCGTTGCCTCGCCACTAAGGTTGGCGATCTGCGCGTCCCATTCCTCTTGAGCCTGTGCGAGGCTCACGGTTACCTTTTCATGCTGACGTTGCAACTGGTCATGCGTCGCCCGAGCACCGGCTAGCGCGGTCGCCGTCTGGGTGATTCGAGTAATGAGCGTGTCCAGTTCCGCTTTCTTTTCTTTGAGCGCGGCTTCGGTAGCGGAAACGTCGAGTGCCTGATAAGCCGCGATCGCCGGGTGTTCAAGCGATCCGCACAGCGGACACGGCTCGCCAGGCTGCAGTCGCTGCCGATGCGCTTCGAGCGTACGAATGCGGTGTTCCTGCTCCAACAGCTTCTGTTTGTCGTCGAGTTGCGCCTGTACGCCGGCTTGTTGCTGTTTCAGTGCGTCGTGTGCGGTCTGCTGCTCGACGATGGCTCCCGTCGCAGCCTGCAACTGAGCAGCCAAGTCGTTCCTTTCGGCGACGAGTCCGCGTTGGCGGTGAGCGAGCGTGGTAAGTTGGCGCCATTGAGTCACACTGGCCTGCGCGTTCTGCCACGCTTCACGCAGCCCCGATAGCGCTTGACGACCGAGGCGCGCGTCCTGTTCCTGTTGAGCGGACTTTAATGCCGTATCTGCGGCCACTGTGACTTGACTAGCCTGTTCGACAGTGAGCATTTGCGCAGCAAGCTGATTTTGCTGCTCAACCTGCTGCCGTTCGACCTCGTTGCGCGCCGTGACCTGCCTCGCGATTTCGTGAAGCAGGCGGTCATGTTGCAGGAAATGCTGGCGCCATACGCCGATGCGCTCGCCTAACGCTGCGCGTTGATGATTCTCCGCGCAGAACCGATCGAGTTGCTGTCTCTCCTGAACCAGATGGTCCTGCTTGCGCTGCGCGTCGGTTGAGATTTGCTCGGCCAGTGCATGAGCCAGGTGGTGTCCGCGATACTGTGCCTGCTGCAACTTGGCGCGTTCGCCTCGCAGCGTCGTCAGTTCGCTTGCGGTTCGCTCGCATGCGCTTTCCGCCTTTTGCCGGGCTTGATGCAAAGGCCTTAAGACTTCCGCGGGCTCGCTTTGTTCGAGGCGACGCAATTCGGCGGCCATTGCCGCGAGCGCATTCGCGGCTTCCAGCGCTCTGGCCTTGGCTTCGTCCACCTCCTTTTGCGTCCCGGCGAGATCGACGCGCCATTGTTTGTGGCGCAGGGTGGTATCGAGGTGTTGCCTGATTCCGGCCAGTTGAGTATCGAGTACCGCAATGTGTTCCAGCATCTCCTTGCGTGCATCGTCGCTGAGTAATTCGACGCCCTCCGCGCGAGCCTTCAACTGATTCAGTTGCTCGCGAACGTCGCGCGCTTTTTCGAACACGCCCCTGGAAATATCGCCGTAAATCTCCGTGCCGGTGAGTTCTTCCAGCAACTCCGCGCGGTCGTTCGCGTTGGCGTTGAGGAACGCCGCGAAGCCGCCTTGCGCCAGCAGCATGGATTTTGTAAAGCGGGCAAAGTCGAGACCCGTGATCTCCATGGTCTGCTTGAGCTTGTCGTTGCTCTGCGAGCTGAGAATCGTGCCGTCCCCGCGTGCGAGTTCGACTTTGGGTGGCTGCAGCGCGCCGTCAACCTTGTCGCGCGCGCGGCGCTGGCTCCAGAACGCGCGGTAGACGTTGCCCTTCACCTCGAACTCGACTTCCGCAAGGCAGTCCGCCGTATGGCGCGTCATGATGTCGTTTGCGGAGGCGGAGATGCTCTTTAGGCGCGGCGTTTCGTGGTACAGCGCGAGGCATATCGCATCGAGCAGGGTGGATTTTCCCGCGCCAGTGGGACCGACGATCGCGAAGAGGCTATTGTCGAGAAAAGGCGCGGTCGTGAAGTCGATTCGCCATTCGCCTTTGAGTGAATTGAGGTTCTTGAGTCGCAGCGTCCGGATTTTCACGCTTTTGACTCCTGCAGAGCGCTCACGACGTGACGATAGCGTTCGGTGAGCGCGTCGCTTAGTTCGCTGGCTAGATCCTCCTGTTCGAGGCGGCGGGCAAAGACGTCGTAGGGACTTAACTCGGCCAGCGTCTCGTCGCCTTGCGCGCCGAGAATTGCCGCCTGATTGCCACGCTCGCGGCGAATCCGCAGAATTTCGACCGGCAGACCTTCGGCCATGGTCTGGATACGGGCGGGCAGATCAGCGAGGTAGTCGTCCGCGGAGACGGTCACTTCCAGCCAGACGGGTTGTTCGGTTGAACCGGCTGTTGCCGCCGAAGCCATCGCGGCAGCGAGCTCGCTCAAATTGCCAGTCAATGAGGCCAGCGGTTGAAAGCGCGGCACGGGCAATGGTGTGACAGCGGTCAGGCCGCTTGCGTCCAGGTCCACGAGCAACACTTCCTTTTGCTGGCGCACTTCGTCGAAACTCAGCGGAATGGGCGAGCCGCAATAGCGAATGTGCTCCTCGCCGCCAACCTTCTGCGGACGGTGTATGTGCCCAAGCGCTATATAAGCAACAGGCGGAAACGCCGACGCGGGAAACGTTTCAAGCGAGCCCACGTAAATCTCCCGCACGGACTCGCTGATGCTGGCGCCGAGCGTCGTGAGGTGGCCAGTCGCGATGATGGGTACTACCTGCCCGGTGGATGCTGCGATTTCATCTTGCCGAGCGCACGCGGCGAGGTACACCGCTTGATAATGCGCCTGAATCGCGGCCTGCAACGATTGCTGCTTGTGGTCGGCGCTCTCGCCGGCACTGCTTTGCAACACGTCGCGTGGGCGAATGAAAGGCACCGCGCAGACAATGCAGCCCGCATTCGCCGAACCGTTCGCGTCGCGCAGCGGCAATACCTGCACCTGATTCTCGATTCCGGATGCCGCCGCGATGACGGTGGTGCTCAGGCAAGCGAGCAACGCGCTGCTTTCGCGCAGGGTCGCCACGGAGTCGTGATTGCCGCCTAGCAGCAACAGCGCGACACCCGCCGCATGCAGCCGCACGACCAGTTGGCTGTAAAGCTCGCGTGCATAGCTGGGCGGCGAGCCGGTATCGAAGATGTCGCCGGCGATCAGGACCGCATCTACGGCTTGTTCGTTCACCTGCACCAGCAGCCAGTCGATCAGCGCCTGATGTTCGGCCTGCCGGCTCTTGCCCATGAAATGTTGGCCGAGATGCCAGTCGGAGGTATGGAGGATCCGCATTGCGAAGTAAACTATCGAAGTAGGGTGGACGGCCGCTCATGCCGAAGAGCAGGCACGCCAGGACAGACGCAATTATCACGCCTTTGGCCGCGCGTTCCTACCATGCCTTAATATGCGCCCGACGCATGCCGATCAATGGAGACTCGTTTGACAGTAGATTCGATTCCCGCAGGACTCATGCTGGTACACGGCAATCAGCCGGAACGCCTGCGCGACCTGATGGTTCACTGGATCCGCCAGCATCCGCTGGCGCCGCTGGAAAAAGAGGTCATCCTGGTCCAGAGCAACGGCATTGCGCAATGGCTCAAGCTAGCGCTCGCCGCCGATCCGGAAGACGGCGGCTGCGGTATCTCGGCCGCGCTCGACATGCTGCTGCCCGCCAGCTTCCTCTGGCAGGTCTACCGCGCCGTCCTCGGCGAAGACGCGGTGCCAGCCATCTCTCCGTTCGATAAGTCGCGTCTCGTGTGGCGGCTCACGCGTTTGTTGCCCGAACTGCTCGATTTGCCCGCTTATACGCCGCTCAAGCGCTTCATGTCGCACGACGACGACCAGCGCAAGCGCTTTCAGCTTGCGCAGCGGGTCGCCGACCTGTTCGACCAGTATCAGGTCTATCGCGCGGACTGGCTCGCTGCATGGGCCGAAGGCGAGGACGTCCAGATCGACGCGCGCAACAACCGCACACCGCTGCCGGACGAATACCGCTGGCAGGCTGAGTTGTGGCGTGCTTTGCTGGAGGACGTGGAAGCGCAAGGTTCGGACGGTGTCGATATGTCAAAGGCCGGGCGCGCCGCAGTCCATGACGCGTTCCTGCGTGAGGCCGCGGCCCGTCCCGAGGGCGACCGGCCTAAGGGGCTGCCGCGCCGCGTCATCATCTTCGGGATTTCGAGCCTGCCGCGCCAGGCGGTGGAGGTGCTCGCCGCGCTCTCGCGCTGGACCCAGGTGTTGATGTGCGTGCACAACCCTTGCGCGCATTACTGGGCCGATATCGTGGCCGATCAGGACTTGCTGCGGGCGCAGCGCTCGCGCCAGCAGCGCCGTCACGGAGCGCCGGCCGTGATGGATGATGCCCAGTTGCATCTGCATGCGCAGCCGCTCCTGGCGGCTTGGGGCAAGCAGGGGCGCGATTTTATCGGCTTGCTCGACGAGTACGACAGCGCCGAAGCGCGCGAGCGTTATACGCAGCACTTCACCGGCATCGGGCAACGCATCGACCTGTTCGACAGCGATGATGCCGAGACGATGCTGCAGCAGTTGCAGGACGACATCCGCGATTTGCGGCCGCTACGCGAAACGCGCGAGCACTGGGACCCCGTGGATGCGGACAGGGATACGTCGATCCGCTTTCACATTGCGCACAGCGCCCAACGCGAAGTCGAGATTCTCCACGATCAGTTGCTGGCTGCCTTCGCTGCCGATCCCACCCTGCGCCCGCGCGATGTGATCGTGATGGTGCCCGACATCGAAGTCTATACGCCGCATATTCAGGCCGTATTCGGTTTGCTGGAGAACGACGACCCGCGCCATATTCCGTTTAGCGTCGCGGACCGTGGGCAGCGCGATTTCGATCCGCTAATCGGTGCGCTGGAAACACTGCTCGCGTTGCCGCAATCGCGCCTGACTGTGAGCGATGTGCTCGACCTGCTCGAAGTGCCGGCATTGCGTGCGCGTTTCGGCATCGACACGGACGATCTGCCGAAGCTGCGCGCATGGATCAGCGGCGCCAATATCCGCTGGGGACTCCATGCCGGACAGCGCGCCAGTCTGGGCCTGCCGCAAGCTGACGACGAAAGCGCACCCAATAGCTGGGCGTTCGGCTTGCGCCGGATGCTGCTCGGTTATGCGGCCGGTGACAAGGCGGGCGCGTGGCGCGACATCGAACCGTACGCAGAGATTGGCGGCCTCGATGCCGCACTGCTGGGACCGTTGACGCAACTCATCGACGCGCTGGATACCACCTGGCAGACACTGCGCCAACCCGCCACTGTGGAAGGATGGTGCGACCGTCTGCGTGCGCTAAAAGCGGACTTCTTCGCGCCTGACGATAGCGAAGATGCCTACACGCTCGAACGCCTCGACGCCGCGCTCGAAGGCTGGCGTGACGCCTGTGACGAGGCGGCGCTTACCGGCGAGTTGCCGCTCTCGATCGTGGGCGACTACTGGCTTTCGCAATTCGAAGGCGGTGGCCTGTCGCAGCGCTTTTTTGCGGGTGCCGTGACCTTCGCCACATTGATGCCGATGCGTGCGATTCCGTTCCGCCAAGTGTGCCTGCTCGGTATGAACGACGGCGACTATCCGCGTAATCGCATGCCGCTCGACTTCGACCTGATGCGCCGTAACTACCGGCCCGGCGACCGCTCGCGCCGCGAGGACGACCGCTATCTGTTTCTGGAGGCGCTGTTATCGGCGCGGGAGCACTTGCACGTGTCGTGGGTTGGCCGTAGCGTCAACGACAACACGCCGCGCCCGGCTTCGGTGCTGGTCGGCCAGTTGCAAGATCATCTGAAAGCCGGCTGGCATCTTGAAGGCGCGGCAGAAGACGACCGTGACGCGTTGCTGCGTGCGTTGACGGTGGATCACCGCTTGCAGCCGTTCAGTCCTGCCTACTTTCCTGTCCATCCCGGCGAGTCGAAACTTTTCACTTACGCACGCGAATGGAGTCAGCCCGCACCGAAAGCGCTTACCGATAGCGCAGCATTAGCCGCGTCCGATGAAGCGACACTGCAACCGCTTGAGCGTGATGAACCGCTGTCGGTGCGCGAACTCACGGACTTTCTCAAAGATCCGGTCAAGAGCTTCTTTCGTCAGCGTCTGCGAGTGGCATTCGAAGCCGAGGATGCATCCAGCGAAAATCATGAGCCATTCGAAGTTGACCAGCTCGAAACATGGCAACTGCAAAACGAGCTGATCCAGGCGCAGGCTGCTGCGTTGGAGCGCGGTGAGGATGATCTGCGACCGGCCGCACTTGACCGCCTGGAACGTATGCATCGTAGTGGAGACCTGGCCGCGGGAGGCTTCGGCGAGGTGATCGCCGGTGATCTGATGGAACCGATGGCCGATCTGTTCGAACGCTATCGCGCGGAATTGAAGCGCTGGCCGACTCTGCTCGACCAACAGTACGAACTACGCCTTGGTGGTGGCCCACGCGGATTGACGGTTGAAGACTGGGTTGGCGAGTTGCGCACCGGTGCCGACAACAGTCACGGCCGTGTGTTTCTCGATCCCGGCACGCTGATCAAGGACCGCAAGTATCGCGGCGAGCGGCTGATTGCCTATTGGGTTCCGCACCTCGCTGCACAACTCGCTGCGGGTCCGGTGACGACGGTGATCGTCAGCAAGGTGGGCAGCGTCGAGTTCGCGCCGGTTGTGCCGGACGTGGCGCGTACGCATCTGCTGACACTGTTGCACGCGTGGGACGAGGGCACCCGCAGACCGCTGCCGCTGGCCGTCAAGACCGCCTTTGCGTGGCTCAGGAAGCGGCCCACTTCGTTTGATTCGCCGGAGCGAGCGTCAGCGGATGATGCGAGCGATTCGACACGTGCCGAACTCATCGAAGCTCAAGACGCCGCGCGCGTCACCTATGAGGGCGGAGCGAATCAGCAAGGCGAGCGGGACACCAACGACTATTTGCGCCGCGCGTACCCCAGCTTTAGCGCGCTTTCCCAGAGCGGTGAGTTTGACGAACTGGCGGTGGCATTACTGCTGCCATTGCATCGTGCGATCCCCGCATCTTCAACCAAAGCGAAGAGCGCAACCGCCAACGCAGCCGGCAACCCGGGTGCAACTGCTGCGACCAGTGCTGGAGACACTCAATGACCGCGACCGATAAGCCATCACTCGCGGCAACGCCCCAAGTGCTGCGCCCGTTGGAGTTCCCTCTTCAGGGCAGTAGCCTGATCGAGGCCAGCGCCGGCACTGGCAAGACCTTCACTATCGCCATGCTTTATGTGCGACTTGTGCTTGGGCATCGTGGCGCAGACAGCGAGGCGCGCGCGCTCACGCCGCCGGAAATTCTCGTCGTGACCTTTACCGATGCGGCCACCAAGGAACTGCGTGACCGTATCCGTGCCCGCTTAATTGAAGCAGCGGAGTATTTCCGGGTCGATCCGGAAGAGGTTCAAGCGCGTCCGGCAGACGAAGATCTGCTGCACGATTTGCGCGCCGCGTATGCTGAGGATCAGTGGGCCGCCTGCGCGCGCAGATTGCAGCTCGCTGCTGAATGGATGGACGAAGCTGCGGTCTCGACTATCCACGGCTGGTGCAACCGGATGCTAAGCGAACATGCCTTCGATAGCGATAGCCTGTTCTCGCAGACGCTCGAAACCGATCAAAGCGAATTGCGCGCGGAAGTCGTACGGGATTACTGGCGCACTTTCCTCGCGCCACTCGACGCGCAATCGGCCAGCGAGGTGCGCAACTGGTTTGTCAGTCCAACGCAATTGCAGAACGAGATTCGCGGCCTCGTCGCCCACGCGGAATTGCTGCCGGAGGCGCTAGCACCCCTTGAGGCCTTGCAGGAGACTCGCGTAAAGCAGCGTGAGCATCTCGATGCCATCAAGGCAAACTGGCCACAGTGGGCCGACGAGATTCAGGCGCTGTTCGACGATGCGCGCGGCAAAAAGCAGTTTAAGGCCGCGAGCCTGAACGTAGCGAATTGCAAACGGTGGATCGACAAGTTGCGCGATTGGGCCAACGACCCTGAGATGCTCGAGCCAGGCTTCGATGCCACGGCGGCGGTGTGGGCACGGTTTACGCCCGCAGGGCTCGCGGAGATCTGGTTATCAGGTGAGCCGCCGGTTCATCCCGCGTTCGTCGCAATGGAGTCGTTGCAGGAATCGCTGAAAGCGCGGCCCACCGCGTACCGCGATGTACTGTGCCACGCGGCACGCTGGGTCGCGCAGCGTTTCGCTGAAGAAGAAGCGCGCCGCTCGCAGATGGGCTTCGACGATCTGCTGACGCGCCTGAATGCGGCGCTGCATACGCAGAACGGTCAGCGTCTGGCGGAGATCATTCGCCAGCAATACCCGGTAGCCTTGATCGACGAGTTCCAGGACACCGACCCGATTCAGTATGAAATTTTCAATGCGGTTTATCGCATCGCCGAGAACAATCAGGAAACCGCCATCATTTTGATTGGCGATCCGAAGCAAGCGATATATGCATTCCGTGGCGCGGATATTTATACTTATCTGCAAGCGCGGCGCGACTGTTCGGGCAGACTGTTTACGCTAAAGAGAAATTTCCGCTCTACATGTGAGATGGTGGCCGCGGTCAATCGTTGCTTCGAGGTGGCGGAAGAACGTCAGGAGGGTGAGGGCGCGTTCCTGTTTCGCGGCGCAGAGGGCGGCGACAATCCACTACCGTTCATTGCCGCCGAGGCATCCGGCCGCAAGGAGCGCTTGCAGGCCGAAGGCGTCGATCTGCCCGCGCTCACCGTGTGGTGGCTGCCGGCGGGTGAGGATGGCAAGCCGCTCAGCAAGGGGGCGTACTTGAGCGGCATGGCGGTCAGTTGCGCGACGGAGATGGTGCGTCTGCTAAACCTCGGGCAACAGGACGATGCGAGCCTGGTCGGCGCAAAGGGTCCGGCGCGTCTGAGCCCAGCAGATATGGCCGTGCTGGTTAACAACGGCACCGAAGCGCGCGCAATCCGCGCCGCGCTGGCCGAGCGCGGTGTGCGCAGCGTCTACCTGTCCGATCGCGACTCAGTATTCAAGACCGAGCAGGCGGGAGAGTTGCGTCTTTGGCTCGCTGCCTGCGCCGACCCCGACGACGGCCGCCTGATACGTTCCGCGCTTGCCACCGTCGCGCTCGGGCTGGACTGGACCGCACTCGACAAGCTCAATCGCGATGAACTTGCGTGGGAAGCCTGTGTGCTGCAGTTTCGCGGCTACCGTGATAGCTGGCGCAAGAGAGGCGTCCTGCCGATGCTGCGTCGCCTGCTCAACGATTTCCATGTGCCGCAACGGTTGCTCGGACAAACCGCAGGAGCGGCGGTCAACGGCGAACGTGTGCTGACCAACCTGCTGCATCTGGCCGAGTTGTTGCAGCAGGCGAGCGCACAACTCGACGGCGAGCACGCGCTAATTCGCTATCTCGACGAGCAGTGTCGCGACGAGGGCGGCAGTGCCGGTGGCGACGCACGGCAATTGCGCCTCGAAAGCGACGCGGGCCTGGTGCAGGTGGTGACCGTCCACAAATCGAAGGGTCTGGAATATCCGCTCGTGTTCTTGCCGTTCGCGTGTACCTATCGACCTGCCAGCGCCTCGGACATGCCACTCAAATGGCACGATGAAACGGGAAAACTGCACATCAACCTGGGCGATGCCGACGTAGTGCCGCGTGTGGATCGCGAGCGTCTCGGCGAGGACTTGCGCAAGCTGTACGTGGCGCTTACGCGCGCACGCTACGCGACGTGGGTGGGGATGGCGCCGATCGCGAACCTCGAGTTGAGCGCGCTGGGTTACCTGCTTAATGGCGGCAAGCCGATTGTCTCCGCTGAACTGGGGAACCTGCTTGGCGCGTTGCGTGGGGAGCGTGAGGAGATCAGCGTTGGCGAGGCGCCTGTCGCGAGTGACGAACCGTTCGTGCCGGTTGATTCGCAGCAATCGCGCGGTAGCGCGCGCAGGTTGTTGAGACGTGTGCGTGAAAACTGGTGGATCGCGAGTTATTCGAGCCTTAGAAAAGACAACGGCGTAATTGGCGGCGGCACGACGCAACTGCTCGCCGCGCCGGCCGCCGTAACGCAAACTGTCGAGTCGCGCGAGGCGCCGGAAACGCGCAACGAAGACGTGTTTCACGAACTACTCGAGGCCGAAGCGCTCGACGACGCTGAAGACGCGCCTCTAACGCAAGCGGTCTCATCAAGCCTCATTGCGCCTGCGTTGCCCGCCGATGAAACCTTGCACGGCTTTTTGCGCGGCGCGGATGCCGGCAGCTTCCTGCACGACTTGATGGAATGGGCGGCAAATGAGGGGTTCGACAAGGTGGCCGCCAATACGCAACTGGTGCGCGATACCGTGGCACGTCGCTGCAATCTGCGTGGCTGGGCTCGCTGGATCGAGCCGCTGACTGACTGGCTGCTATACCTGTTGCGCACGCCGCTGAACCTGCCTGCTCTGGATGGCGAGCCGGTGCCGCCGGTGGAGTTGTCGAAACTGAATTCGTACATGGCGGAAATGGAGTTTTGGCTCGCCGCGCATACGGTGGATACGCTGGCGCTCGACCAACTGGTGTCGAGCTTGACGCTCGATGGCGACCAGCGTCCCGCGCTCGAACCTGCGCAATTGAATGGCATGCTCAAGGGGTTTATCGATCTGGTGTTCGAACACGATGGCCGCTATTACGTCGCGGATTACAAGTCGAACTGGCTCGGCCCTGAAGATTCGGCCTATACGTCCGAGCGAATGCGCGCGCAGATTCTGCACTCGCGCTACGAACTGCAATACGTGCTGTACCTGTTCGCGCTGCATCGTCTGCTGAAAGTGCGCTTGCCGGATTACGACTACGATCGCCATGTAGGCGGCGCGGTCTATCTGTTTCTGCGCGGTGGCCGCGCGCCTGGTCAGGGACTGCATGTCGAGCGTCCGCCGCGCGAATTGATCGAGGCATTGGATGAGTTGTTTGCACGTCGTTCCAGTGAACACGATGCCACCGAGTATGCGTTGAGGGATACTGAATGACGACCCGCTCTTCTAACAACCTTGCCACGATCGACGCGCAGAGCGACACGTCGTACATGCTCGGCGTGCTCGACCGGTGGGTCGAACGCGGCTGGCTGCGCGCGCTCGACGCCGGATTCGCGCGTTTTCTGTGGATCGAAGAACCGCACGCGCCGCCATTGCTGCTGCTTGCTGCCGCGCTTGCAAGTCACCAGTTGGGCCGTGGCCATGTGTGTCTCGATCTGCAGGCGACGCTCGACGATCCCGCCTTTGCACTGTCGTTGCCGCCGGACGGACCGCAGGTTCAGATGGCGACGGAACCGCCCCAGGCTCCAACCGAGGTGCTGGCCGGGGTCGACCTCTCGCGCTGGCTGGCGGCGCTCGATCAACCCACGCTGGTAGGCGCAGATGCAGGTAATACGCCACTGGTTCTGGTTGGCACGCGGCTCTATCTGCGGCGTTACTGGCAATACGAGCAGGATGTGCGCGCCGGAATCGAACGGCGGCTTGCTGCGTCCTTAGGGCTTGAAGCGTCGCTGCAGGCCGATACCGCGCGCGCCGCGCTCGATGTGTTGTTTCCCCCGCGTCCCGCACAAGCCAAAGGGGCCGACTGGCAAAAGCTGGCGTGTGCCCTGGCTGCGCGTAGCGCTTTTAGCATCATCACGGGCGGCCCGGGCACCGGCAAGACGACGACCGTGGTGCGGCTATTGGCGATGTTGCAGACCCTTGCGCTGAACGATCCCGCGCGCACTCAGCGTGCCGCGCGGCCGTTGCGGATTCGACTTGCCGCGCCGACCGGTAAAGCCGCGGCGCGTCTGAACGAATCAATCGCTGGTGCGGTCGCGCAACTGCCGGTGAGTCTTCTGCCAAATGGCTCCGCCGTGCAGGAGGCAATTCCGACCGTTGTGACCACCTTGCACCGCGTACTCGGCACGCGTCCGGATAGCCGGCGCTTCCGCCACGATGCGAGCAATCCGTTGCCGGTGGATGTGCTGGTGATCGACGAAGCATCGATGGTCGATCTGGAAATGATGGCTGCGGTGCTCGACGCGCTGCCTGTGTCGGCGCGGCTGATTCTGCTGGGCGACAAGGATCAACTGGCATCGGTCGAAGCCGGCGCGGTGCTCGGCGAACTCTGCCAGCGCGCGGGCGAGGGCCACTACACGCCTGCCACGCGTGACTGGTTGCAGGCGGCCACCGGCGAGCAGATCGAAGCGGCGATGCTCGATGCGCAAGGCACGGCGCTCGATCAGTCAGTGGCGATGCTGCGGCAAAGCCATCGTTTTTCGGCGGAGAGCGGCATCGGCCAGCTTGCTGCCCTCGTCAATGCCGGGGACGCGGCATCCGTGGCGCGTATCTGGACGCACGGCCACGCGGATCTCGCCTTGCTGGTCTCTCCAGCGAGCGATGATGCGTCGTTCAAGGCGCTGGTGATTGACGGCGACGGTGGTGCGGCTGCTTCCGCACAGCTGTTTGGCGCGAATGGCGAGCCCGCGCAGGTGCGACATGGTTACCGCCATTATCTGGAGGCCATGCACGCCCAGCAGCCCGATCGTCACGCCGGGCCGGAGGCCTTCGACGGCTGGGCCCGTGAGGTACTGAAGGCGCATGGCCAATTCCAGTTGTTATGTGCATTGCGTCGCGGGCCGTGGGGCGTCGAGGGGCTCAACAAGCGGGTGGCGCGTCTGCTGCAAGACGAAGGTCTGATTGCGGTGCGCGGCGAGTGGTATCCCGGTCGGCCGGTGCTTGTCACGCGCAACGATTACGAGCTTGGACTGATGAATGGCGATATTGGCATCACGCTGGAACTGCCGGGCGCTACACCAGAGAGCTCGGTGTTGCGGGTGGCGTTTCCGGCGGGCGACGGCGCGGGGGGCATCAGGTGGGTATTGCCGAGCCGTCTGCAAGCGGTGGAAACGGTCCTGGCGCTGACGGTGCACAAGTCGCAAGGCTCGGAGTTCATGCACGCGGCGCTGGCGCTGCCCGATACATTCAGCCCGATTCTCACGCGCGAGCTGGTGTACACCGGCATCACCCGCGCCCGCGCGTTCCTTACGCTGGTAGTGCCTGAGGGGAAAACGGTACTCGAACGGGCGGTATCCGCAAAGGTGCACCGGGCGAGTGGTTTGCTGGCCGGATTCGGAGATGCAGCCTAGCTTGCGTTGCTGGGGCCCGGCCCCCAGGCCGCAGGTGGCTTTCCTCGCGGACGGTGTGCTGTCCCTCACAGGCTCCAATCCCGCCAGGCTACAATCATTTCGCATTCGTGCGCAGCGTGCGAAACGCGAGCGGTAAGCTGCAAAGCTTGGCTGCACGTTTGCGCCTCGCGCGATGAATGACCCGGGGGCGCCACGCCAGGCACTCAAACGCAGCATGGCGCTCCGCCCCGCTCCCACAAGAGGCGAGCATGAGAATCGCGGTACTCGACGACGATCCGGCTCAAACCACCTTCGTACACCAAACGATGTCCGCGGCCGGACACGTGTGTCATACATTCTCCGCGGGGCGCGTGCTGGTTCGGCAGTTACACCGTGAGACCTTCGACCTGTTGATTCTCGATTGGGTCGTACCGGACCTGTCCGGCGAGGAAGTGCTGCGCTGGGTACGTTCCGCGCTCACCGAGCGGGTGCCGGTCATCTTCATGACCACACGTGACCGGGAAAGCGACATTGTCTCGATGCTGAACGCCGGAGCCGACGACTACGTCGTCAAACCGGTGACCGCCAATGTGCTGCTTGCACGAGTGAGCTCTTTGCTGCGGCGCACTTATCAACTGGACCCCGCGCCCGTTAAAGCAGCGTATGGCGATTTCGAATTCGATCTGAACGCGAAACAGGTCCACCTAAAGCATCAACTGGTGACGCTCACGCAAAAGGAGTTCGAGCTTGCGCTGTTGCTGTTTCAGCATCTGAACCGCCCGCTATCGCGGGCTCACATCGTGGATATGGTGTGGAAGCAGACCGTTGATATTCCAACGCGTACGATGGATACCCACGTTTCGATGCTGCGTTCCAAACTCGGCTTGCGCCCGGAAAACGGTTACCGTCTGACGCCGATCTACGGCTATGGATACCGCCTCGAACAGATTGGCGACGAAGTAAGCGACGCGCGCGAATAGTCCGCTGCGCGTCATGCGTGGCGCAGTCGGCGACGCATCTGCATCGGGTCGCGATCTGGCGTGCCTAAGGTGATCAGAAAGCCAACGGGAGTCGATGATAGCCCGCACTCTCAAGGAGACGACTCAATGCATATGTTCGAGGAAGGTCTTGGCCGCCGTGAGGCCAATTATGTTCCGCTGACGCCTGTCGATTTCATCGCCCGTGCAGCCGACGTCTACGGCGAGCGTCTCGCCGTCGTCCATGGCAACGTGCGCCGCACCTGGGGCGAAACCTACGAGCGCACCCGGCGTCTAGCCAGTGCGCTTCAGCGGGCAGGGATTGGCCACGGCGATACCGTGGCTGTGCTGCTGCCCAACATTCCTCCCATGATCGAGGCTCATTTCGGCGTGCCGATGGCGAGCGCCGTGCTCAATACGCTGAATACGCGGCTCGATACCTTGTCGATTCTGTTTATGCTGAAGCATGGTGAGGCGAAAGTATTGATCGTCGATACCGAGTATGCCGAGTTGGCTCAGCGCGCGTCGCTGGAGTGTCCGGACTTGCGAATCGTTAGCGTGAACGATGTCATGCCCGCTGCTCCCGACAAGTTTGCCCGCGCAACCGACTATGAAGCGTTCCTGCAAAGCGGCGATCCTCAGTTCGCGTGGCAGCCGCCTGCCGACGAATGGGACGCGATCGCGCTGAACTATACGTCCGGCACCACGGGCGACCCCAAGGGCGTCGTCTATCACCATCGCGGCGCTTATCTGAATGCACTGAGCAATATCCTCGAATGGGATATGCCCAAACACGCGGTGTATCTGTGGACGCTGCCTTTGTTTCATTGCAATGGCTGGTGCTTTCCATGGACCGTGGCGGCGAGAGCGGGAGTTAACGTCTGCTTGCGCAAGTTCGATGCGAAGGCCGTGTTCGATCTGATTCGCAGCGAGCGGGTCACCCATTACTGCGGCGCGCCGATTGTCCAGAATGCCTTGGCCAATGCGCCCGTGCAATGGAGAGAGGGCATTGATCACCGCGTGGCGACGATGGTCGCGGGTGCAGCTCCTGCTCCGGCGGTGATTGCGAAGATGAAGGAGATTGGCTTCGACCTAACGCACGTGTACGGCTTGACGGAGGTTTATGGGCCGGCGTCAGTGTGCGCGAAGCAGGATGAGTGGGAAACCGTTAGCGACGACGAACGCGCGCAGCTTAATGCGCGGCAAGGCGTGCGTTATCACCTGCAAAGCGCAGTAGCGGTGTTGGATCCCGACACGCTAGAACCGGTCCCTAACGACGGCGAGACCCTTGGCGAAATCATGTTTCGCGGCAACATTTGCATGAAGGGCTATCTGAAGAACGAACGCGCGACTGAAGCAGCGTTTCAGGGCGGCTGGTTTCACACCGGCGACCTTGGCGTACTGATGTCCGATGGCTACATGCGCATTCGCGATCGCAGCAAGGACATCATCATTTCGGGTGGGGAAAACATCTCGAGCATCGAAGTTGAAGACGCGCTGTATGGGCACCCGGCGGTTTCGGTGGCCGCCGTGGTTGCCATGCCGGATCCGAAGTGGGGCGAGGTGCCGTGCGCGTTCGTCGAACTCAGGGAGGGCGCATCCGTGACGGAGGATGAGATTATCGCCCACTGCAGTTCGTTGCTCGCCAGCTACAAGTTGCCCAAAGCGGTTTTCTTCGGTGAACTACCGAAAACGTCGACCGGGAAAATTCAGAAATTCGAGTTGCGTGCGCGGGTGAAATCCAGAAGCGCTATCGATGAAGCCGGTGGAAGCGGCAGTGAGCCGCCTGGCAAATCGTAACGAGCAGATCGTGCTGCATCGGGCCGCATTCCGCGCTATGCGGCGCGGAGGCAGTTTCGATGCGCTCGCCTAGCCGCGGGTATCGACCCAGTTGCGCGCCCAATGGCACGAGTGCTGCAAGGCTTGCTCTTCATCGCTGAAGTAGTCGAGCGAGTAGAACTGGTAGCGCGATTCTGTGGGCGCATTGCCGGTTCGCTCTAGCAGCAGATTGGATGAAAATGAACCATCCGGCAGACGATGTGTCGAGGGTTGTACGGCATAGCCGTTGTAATGATGAATGTGTGTGTCTTGCATTTTAATTTTAATGAATCGAACGCGTGCGCGAAGGCGAGCGGGAAAAGCCCGTTCAAGCCGGATTCGGCGCGTCAACGCGAATAGAGAATAAGAAAAGGCACGAAGGCCGGTCAAGCCAGGGAGTATGCGGGGGGCAAGCGAGGCGTTTGGCGCAACGAAACTGCTTATGCGATTACGCCAACTATGGGAGACAAAGCTCCGCGAGGATGTCCCAGCAGCCCGGTACCCGTTTTCGGATACCGGACCCGTCAAACTTTACAGCGGCTTGATGTTAGCCGCTTGCAGACCCTTGGGGCCTTGCTTCGTTTCGAAGCTCACCTTCTGGTTTTCAGCCAGCGTCTTGAAGCCGTCGCCGCTGATTTCCGAGAAGTGAGCGAACAGGTCGTCACCGCCCTTGTCCGGCGTAATGAAACCAAAGCCCTTGCTGTCGTTGAACCACTTAACGGTACCGGTATCCATGAAGAATCCTTGAGGAAAAAAATGTGAAAAATCGCTCAGAAATGAGCACGTGAAGCGTCAAGGAGGGAGAGGACAACGAATACCGCTGAGAGAGCGAGCAATTGATGAACAGCAATCGAACTTCTTGAACTTCGAGGGCTAGAATAGCGGGATAATGCCTGCGCCGTCAAGGACTTTGTTGTAAAGCCTTCGTCAGGGTGAGGCCGGCGACGCCGAAAACGTCAGTCCCCCTGACCAGATCTTCTTGCGATATTTCGCTGAACGTCATGCTTGGCGTGGCGTGCAGCGAAACCACACGGGGCGCACGCGCGGGCCATGTGGTGTAGCGGTCAAAGTCCGACTCGATGCGCGGCGAAGATCAGTCTGAGGCCGAGCGCGGTGATGGCACCTGCGGCGACTCGGTCCACCCAGGTCTTGGCGCGCAGGTACAACTCGCGCGGCCGTCTGCTCGAAAAACACAGCGCAACTATCGTGTACCACCCCGCTTCGATGGTGAAGATGGCCGGCGGCAAAGCAAAATAACACCACACCGGCGGATGTTGCGGCAGCAATGCCGCAAAAATACTGCCGTAGTAGATCGAGGTTTTTGGATTGCTGAGTTGAGTGCTTAATCCGATCCAGAACGACTTGCGCGGATTGCTATTGGCATTCGCGCCGCCTTGGGCCTGATTGAATGCGAGCGGGGTGGGTGCACCTCGCCAGATTTTAGCCGCCAGGTAGATCAGATACAGACCGCCGGCCACCTTCAGGCTCACGTAGAGCCAAGTGACCGCGGCCAGTAAGGTGTAGAGCCCGAGCAACGCGATGCCGCTAAAGAACACGCCGCCGACGCCCATGCCGAGCGCAGTGGCGAAACCGTCACGACGCGACAGGCCAACTGAGTTGCGCGCGACAATGACGAAACTCGGTCCTGGACTCATCGCGCCAATCAGAAGCGCGGTGAGGATGGCGGCAATCGCTGCAGAGGGTGACATGGCTGCTTCCTATGAAAAGCGCGCGAAAGAAAGGCGAGAACGACAAAATAGCACGATGCAATACGAGTATCGAGGGAGTTGCAGCGCGTTGCGATGCGCGTTGGAAAATGGGTGCTAAAATTGTCGAATAGACGCTAAAGCAGTCCTTGCCAGCCGAAGGCTAGACGGGCGACCATTCGAGCCGCTTGCCTAACGTATTTCCTGAACTTTCCTGCAAAATAGATTGATCGGGCATCATTTCCGGGCGCGCATTCGCGTGCGCTCCTGTGCGGTGATATCGAATGGCGTTCGGTGCACTCGAATCATGTATAGCCTCCGCGTTTTTAACGAGGCCTTTTATATTTTCAAAACGCGCGCTAATTCAGCCGCGACATCGGTACGTTATGAAAGAGCGAGAAGAACAACGGATGTTCGACCTCGACGGGAACGCGCGCGAGCGCCTCGTCCTGTGGATCCGTCGCCGCATGGATGAATACGGCATTACGCTGGAGGCCCTGGCCGCAGCGATTGACGCCGACGCCGCCAAAACCAGGGCGGTCATGTATCGGGACGCTTACGGGAATACGTGGGACGGCCAGGGCGATAAACCCGACTGGCTGGCACGGGCGATTTACGCCGGCCAGAATATCGATCATTTTCGCTGTTAAATCGACGCTGAATATTATTTCCGGGCGCCCGCAGCTTTTGCCTTCGCAGGGTCCGCGATGCGTGCGCCAGCACGCTAGCAATGGTTTCACCAGGTGCCGGGTCTGCAGCCTTGCCAGGATGCGCCGCACTGACTTCCATATGCACGAGATCGCCGGGCACGCCGGCGTCTGGAACCCTGAGTCGTCCGGAACCTGCGCCTTGCCGCGCGCAGTGATTGATTGCCGAAACAAGCCGGATGCTTCGATCCGTCGATATCTATCGCGAGGAGTGGGCTATGTTGGTACTGGTACTAGGGCTGGTGGTTTTTCTAGGTTCTCATTCAGTGCGGATTTTTGCCGATCCCTGGCGGACGAGGCAGATTGAACGCCTCGGCGAGAAGCGGTGGAAATTTTTGTATTCCGCGGCGTCGCTGGCGGGGTTTGTGTTGATTATCTGGGGATACGGAATGGCGCGCCGTGAGCCGGTCGTGCTGTGGGCGCAACCGGTCTGGGCTGTGCATCTAGCTGCGTTACTGACGTTGCTCGCTTTTATTCTGTTTCCTGCGGCGCATATACCTGGAAATCACTTTAAGGCGTGGGTCAAGCATCCTATGGTGGTGGGCGTCGGACTGTGGGCGTTTGCGCACCTCGTGGCGAATGGGACGCTGAATGCGGTGGTGCTGTTTGGGGCGTTTCTGGTATGGGCGGTGGTGGATTATGTCGCTGCCGTGCGGCGGGATGCTGCGCTTGGGGTTGTCTATCCAGCCGGTGTTTTACGCAAGGATTTGATGGCTGTCGTGGGTGGCGGTGTTGTTTGGGTTGTGTTTGTTCTTTGGTTGCATGGATGGTTGATTGGGGTTCGGCCGTTTGGATGAAGGGTTGTTTTTGCCTTGCAAGGCACAGGCGCAACGGAGATCAGCGCGCCGTCGCGCTCAATCATTGATACCAGTTCTTCTACTGAAGCTTCGGCTTTGCCCACTTGTGTTTCCTTATCTGTCTGTTGCTGTTTGTCCCGACTTCGTCAGCCTGTGTCCGTCTCTCAGTCGCGATCAAGATCGGCTTTCAGCATATCGAGCCGCGTTCGTCCGTCGGGGGTGAAATGCGTACCAAAACGCACCAGCCCCTCCTGATGTAGATGGCAGCCCATCGTAAAGCTCAACAACATGCCAGGTTCCGTTTCCCTGATCTCGATGTCGATCGATTGCAGGCGTGGTTCGTATTTGAGTAACGTCGCTTCAATCGCGTGCCTGAGCCTGTGCGCGGACGATGGCAGGTGTCGGTAGATTTCCGACAGATCGTCCAGCCCATAGTCGGGGAGGTGCGCAAGCCCGTTGCGGCGACTGTTCAGGATGCGCTGGATGTTGTCCTGCACCGACAGGAAGGTCTGCGTCGCCGCGTCGTAGCCGTCGATCCGTGCGCCGTTCGCAAAGTGTCCCGTCAGCGCTTCGAAGAGTCCCGGGCCGCCGCGCGTCACGCTCTCACCTCAACTGCATCGAAATCGACAGCGATGCCGCCTTCATCCGAATGAGACAGGTGGATTGCTGAAGGCAGTTGCCGCTTCGCGATGCGCTCGAGCAGTTCGCGCGACAGGATCGGCAGGATCTGCTGATCAAGCAGGCTGTCGATATTGCGTGCCCCAGAATCCGGTAGCAGACATGCACGCACGAGTTCGGCGACCAGCGTGTCGTCGCACACGAGCGGCACGTTGAAGCGGCGCACGATACGTTGCCCGACCTTATCGAGTTTCATGCGTACGATGTCGCCCAGCGCCCCGCTTGACAGTTGCCGGTAGACGACAGCCTGGAAGCGCGCAAGCAACGCGGGCTGGAAGTGTTCGAGCAGCAGTGGGCGGATCGCTTCCATCAACATGCCGGTGGTCACTTCACCGCCGGCTTCGGTCACAGCTTCGGTCGCGGCCATGATCTGCTCGCTGCCGAGGTTCGATGTCATCACAATGACGGTATTGCGGAAGTCGATCACACGTCCTTCGCCGTCACGCATGAAGCCGCGATCGAACACCTGATAGAACAGGTTCAGCACGTCCCGGTGAGCCTTCTCCACTTCGTCGAGCAGGACCACGCTGTAGGGGCGCTGCCGGACGGCCTCAGTCAGCACACCGCCCTGACCGTAACCGACGTAGCCCGGCGGCGATCCCTTCAGTTGCGATACCGTATGCGCTTCCTGATATTCGGACAGGTTGATCGTGATGAGCGCACGGTCACCGCCGAACATCAAGTCGGCGAGTGCGCGGGCCGTTTCCGTCTTGCCGACACCTGACGGGCCGGCCAGCAAGAAGACACCGAGCGGTGCCTCGTCCGATTTCAGACCGGCCTTCGCAGCGCGCAGGCTCTTACCGATCGCAGCCAGCGCGTCATCCTGGCCGACCACCGTGCGCGCAAGCCGCTCCTCCAGCTCGAGCAGCGTAGCGAGTTCATCTTCGAGCAGGCTGCCGACCGGCACGCCGGTCCAGTCGGCAATCACGCGTGCAATTGCGGCTTCGTCTACCTCGGCATGAACCAGTGCATTGGCGCCGTGTTCCGCCAATGCGTCATGCTGAGTCCTGATCGCCAGTTGGAGATGGCGACGCGCCGATTCGTCCGGTGCGTTGTGCCACTGTTTGCGTAGTGCGACGAGCGCGGCAACGGTTTCCTTCTGTGATGCATACGCTTGCTCAAGCGCGCTCATGTCGGTCGCGATCAAGGTGAGACGGGCGTCGATCGCCGACAGGCGCTCCCCAACATCCGCGGACGTCGCGCCCTGATCTTCGATCAGCGCGGTGCGTTCGACTTCGAGTGCCGCGCGTTCGGCGTGACACGCTGAAATCGCGACCGGCGTGGCGTCGGTGCTCATGCGCACGCGGGCAGCCGCCGTATCGAGCAGGTCGACCGCCTTGTCGGGCAACTGCCGGCCGGTCAAATAGCGGCGTGACAGACGCACCGCAGCACTAACTGCCGCATCGGTGATGTGTACGCCGTGGTGCTGTGCGTAACGGTCCTTCAGACCGCGCAGCATCAGGCATGCGTTGTCGTCGTCGGGCTCGTCGACCTTGACCATCTGAAACCGGCGTTCGAGCGCGGCATCGCGCTCGAAGTACTGCTTGTACTCGGACCAGGTCGTTGCGGCGATGGTGCGCAACTCACCGCGTGCGAGTGCGGGTTTGAGCAGGTTTGCCGCGTCGGCGCCACCTGCGGTATTGCCCGCGCCGATTAGCGTGTGCGCTTCGTCGATGAAGAGCAGGATCGGTGTAGGCGATTGCTGGACCGCTTCGATCACATTTTTAAGGCGCTGCTCGAACTCGCCTTTGACGCCGGCACCCGCCTGGAGCAGGCCGAGATCGAGCGTGAGCACGCCGACGCCGCGGATCGCCGCCGGCACGTCGCCTTCAGCAATCTTCAGCGCGAGGCCCTCGACCAGCGCGGTTTTGCCGACCCCAGGCTCGCCTACGAGTATCGGATTGTTTTTGCGCCGGCGCGCGAGGATATCAACCATTTGCCGGATCTCGACATCACGTCCAAATACCGGATCGATCCGGCCCTCGCGTGCTTTCTGGGTGATGTCGATGGTGAAGCGCTTGAGCGCTTCCGAGACGGGTTGCGTGCGCCCGTTCACTTGCGTGGGCGTCGCGGACGGCTCCCGTTTCGGCTCACCTTTGGCACGGTCTTGCATCGGGTATGCGGTGATGCGATCTTGCACGTCAGTGGCGGCGATGGGCGCCTCGATGGACGCCCAGTTCAGTTCGGGCATGAGGCGCTCAATCTGCGCGGCGGACACCGAGAGCAGAGCCCATGCATCCGGCGCATGCAACAGGTGCGGCGCGTCGGCGAGCGCGGCAAGCAGATGGGCGGAGCGGATCGACTGCGTGCCGTCTTCGAGCGAGGCGCGCATCCACGCGGCTTCAAGCAACTGACCAAGACGATGAGCCAGACCCGGCTTGCCTCGCAGGTCATGCGGCAACCGGTCGATGGCGCCAAGCAGACCGTTCCAGATGCCGTCCACATCAAGTTCATAACGGCGCACGATCGCGACAAGGTCGCCTTCGCCCAGTTCAAGCAGCTTGATCAGCCAGTGCTCGACCTCGATGTCACGATGGGCGCGCGTCTCGCACAGGCTCGCCGCATCGGCTAATGCACGGGCGCAATGATCGTTGAGGCGGCGCAGGAACGCAGAGAGATCGCGATGGGTCATGGCAGCAAGCAGCGAGGAAATGACGGGGAGAAAAAAGCGCCAGCCCGCGAGGCGGACCGGCGAAAGAGGACTGACGCCCCACTAATGCAGCGGTTAGAAAGGCAAACACCAGTCCTGGAGAGCCAGGTTTACGAGCGTTCGTTCCACGTATCGGTGTGGATGATGTTGCCGTCCTTGTACGACCACGTGATCTTCTCGTAGCGCAGTTGGACGTCTTCGAGGTGGTTGTGCTTCTCGAACGCCGGGTCTTTGATGTCGAGCATTTTCGGATTGACGGCCACGACCTTCACGTTGTCGAGTTTCGTATTGAAGTACTCCTTCTCCTTGCCCGCGTCGTCGATCTTGTACCACTTGATCTCGACCGACTTCAGCGTTTGACCGCTCGTCACCGCTTTGTACAAGTACCAGTTGCTGCTCGAATATTTCACCTTCCCCGAGAAGTTCATGTTCGTGGACCTGCTGGGTCTGGACATGCAGGCTATCCCGCAGGACGCGCCTTACTTCGAGGTCGAGGTCGTGCTGCAGAGGCCCTATCCGGACGACATGCGTTTTTCCGCCGAGAATGTGCGGCTCTTCTGTACGCCGATCATCAACCTGTTTGCGCTGGAAGCGGACCCGATCACGGCCACGCAGTTCGAAACCGAGTACCGCGTTCATACGATCAGGCAGCCCGGCGACAACGTTGACGTGTATTCGGTCGATACCGTTCAGGGCTTCGAGCCGGGCACCGGCCGGCGTTTCGAATATGCGCCGTTCGCGTCGTTCCGGCATCGCGGCGGCATGCTGCGTCACGAGATGCCCGAACGGTATTTCCACACCCGCCTGCGGCGCGGTCCCTCGGGGCGGTTCGACACTTGGGTCGTCCTGGGTGGCCATGCATGGGAGCATCAGTCAACGCTGCCGAAGGAAACCCTGTCGCTGTCCGTGACGGGCACCAACGGCATGCTGCCGCGCAAGGGCCTGCGCGAAGCGGGCATCACCCGTATGCGCAGCGGCTTCACGAACATCGGCTCGGTGCGCAATCTGACGGCGCCGACCTTGCCGGTCTATCCGCCAACCGGTGATCGCTTCCAGTGGCGCGTGCTGTCGCATCTCGCGCCGAACTACCTGTCGCTGCTGAATGCGGAAATCCTGCGCGGTTCGCTGGCACTGTACGACTGGACCGAAGGTGAACGGAACAGACGTCGCATCGACGCGATCACCGACGTCAAGCACCGGCTGCTGCAGAAGCTCGCGAAGGGCGGACTGCAGCGCGGCGTCGAGATCGAGGTGACGCTCGACAGCGGCCACTTTGCCGGAGAGGGTGACGTCGAACTGTTTGGCGGGATGCTGAACCGCTTCCTCGGGCTGTACGCGACCCTGAATCTGTTCACGAAGCTCGTTGTCGTATCGCAGCCGACCGGCCGGCGCATCGAGTGGTCCGATACGAAGGGCGACGGAGCACCGTTTTGAACGCGCCGGAAAGGGAGTTTTCGTCCTACGCGGATCGGACTTTGCTGCCGGTGCTCCTCGATGAAGCGACGCGGATGAATTTCTTCCGCTTCTGCGAGCTGATCGAACTGGCCGCACCGGATAAGCCGCCGCTTGGCACAACCGATTCGCCAGCCACCGAGCCGGTGCGTTTCCGATCGCGGGCACGCATCGGCTTTCCGAGCCGCGAGATCGACGCGGTCGAATACGATCTGGACAACCCGGCGGCACCACCGGCGGTGCGCACGACCTTTCTTGGCCTGTATGGGGTCGATGCGCGCATGCCGTCTTACTTCGTCGACGAGGTCGCGCGCAACCGCGACGGCGCTGAGCCGATGGCGGCCTTTCTCGACCTGTTCCATCACCGGGTGGTTACGCAGTACTACCGTGTGTGGCGCAAGTATCGCTATCCGGCGGGTTTCAGGAACAACGGTACGGACGAGATGTCGCGCTACCTGCTGAGCTTCGTGGGACTCGGCATCGGGGCGTCGGAGATCGCGCAGGCTGTTGGCCCGCGCAAGCTGCTATCGATGCTGGGTCTCGCGGGCCAGAAGACGCGCACCGCTGAAGGGCTGGCGGGTGTGTTGCAACATGCGGTGCCCGATGCACGGATCACGGTGGAGGAGTTCTATCAGGTGTGGGTTCGCGCGGACGGTCATCTACCCGGAGCGTCGGGCGAGAACTGTCTGCTGGGCCGCGGATTTTATGACCGGGCGAATACGGTGCGCGTGGTGATCACACCGACCACAGGCGAATCGGTGCTTGGATTGATGCCGGGGCGGGCCCATCACCGTGAACTCATGGCGCTGCTGCGCTTTTATCTGGGTTACGAAGCGTGCGCGCATCTTGAAATGCACGTGGGTCCGGATCTGATGCCCGCCCAGCGGTTGAATTCGGATCAGGTCAGCCTGGGTTATACCACGCAGTTGCCGCAGGCTCGCCGGCAGGATCGTGCAGCCAAGGCCACGCGCGTGCAGTTGGGCGAGTGGACGGGGAGCAGCGAGCGGCGCGAAAGTCGGCCGAGTGGTCAGCCCGCCAGTCAGCCGTCAGTCGGCCACTCAGTCAGCCACTGAGTCAGCCACTCAGTCAGCCGCACTCAGCGAGCTGAAATAAGCACAGTTCCAGCATTTAACGGATACGGAATACCAGGAGGATCACCAGCATGATGCGACAGCTTAGAACCGGCACGGCCGTGTTGGCCACCCTTACCGTCGCGGGATGCGGGGTAGGGCAGGCTGTAAAAGACAACACGGTGGATGCGGCGAAATGGGCATTCACGACGCAGGTGAAGACGATGAACGTGGATCTTCTCGGCCGGTCGTCGTTGAACGCGAACGGCGCCGGGCAGTCGTTGTCGACGGTCGTGCGGATCTATCAGCTAAAGACACCGCAAGCATTCCAGCAACTGGATTACACGGAGCTACAGACGAACGATCTTGATGCACTGAAGACCGATCTGCTGGCGACGAAGGATGTGATGCTGCGCCCGGACGCGAATGCGAGCATCAGCGAGCCGATGAACGAGGATGCGGAGTATGTCGGCGTCGTTGCATTTTTCCGTGACCCGGGTAAGAACGCAACCTGGAAACTGGTGATCCCAAAGAAGCAGTGGAAGAAGACCGATCCGGTGAGGATCGAGGCGCAGGACAATACGCTGAAACTGATCAATGCAACATCGGACACGGTGAAGCACAACGCGCCACAGCCGAGCGTGCCGAATGTGCAGAAGCCCAAACCCCCGGCGGTGACAGAGTACGGGACGCAGGCGGGATAGTAGATTGACCGGATCGGGCATGGGCGCTCTGAGGAGACTCTTCAGGTGCCTGCAAGGGGAAAAATTCAAAAAAAAGCCCACACGTAGCGGGCCAAAAATACTCGGAGTTCGAGACTGAAAAAAGCAGCCCCGAATCTCCATCCTAGGCTTCAAATATGAAGCCGTTGTGAAACCTCACAGGTCGAAAAACACGGTTTCCTTATCGCCCTGCAAATAGATATCGAACCGGTACACCGTCTTGCTGGTACCAGGCTCACGGCGAGCAATCAACGTCCCACGACGCGTTGCGGGCACCAGCGCCAAAACCGGATCGGTTTCATTCGCCGCGGCTTCATCATCGAAATAAATCCGCGTAAACGTATGCAGCAACATGCCCCGCATCGTCAGAATCACATTCAAATGCGGCGCTTCATTTTCAGCGGCGCGGCCCGGCTTCACCGTCTCGACGATGAACCGTTTATGCGGATCAGTTCCGGTACCCACCCGCGCAAAACCGCGAAATCCGCTGGCATCAACTTCCGCGCGTGAGGCTGGATAGCGCCCATTGCTATCCAGTTGCTGAACTTCGAGCATCGCATCGCCGACTACCTTGCCGTCGCCGTCAAATACCTGGCCCACAATCGTGATGTGTTCGCCCGCCGCTTCATGGTCAGCGACTGCCGGCGAAAATAGACTCTTGAGATCGAAGTTGTATTGCTCGGGACACAGGCCGTAGGCGAAATACGGTCCAACCGTCTGCGAAGGCGTTTGCTTGAGTGTGGTCATGGCTTAGCGCTCCATCGGCGTTTCGTTAGGGCCGCGCAGCACGATGTCGAATTCGTAGCCGAGCGCGTAGGCTTCTTCGGTGGTATCCAGCGAGAAGCGCGATACCAGCCGCTCGCGAGCATGTTCCGGCGTGCCTTGGAAAATCGGATCAAAAGCGAGCAGCGGGTCGCCCGGGAAATACATTTGCGTCACGAGACGTGAACCGAAGTAGTCGCCGAACAACGAAAAGTGGATGTGATTCGGACGCCATGCGTTCGGATGATTGCCCCACGGATACGCGCCAGGTTTGATCGTCATAAAGCGATAGCGGCCCTCGTTGTCCGTCACGCAGCGACCCGCACCGAGGAAATTCGGATCGAGCGGCGCGTCGTGCTGATCCGCCTTGTGCACGTAACGGCCTGCGGCGTTCGCTTGCCAGACCTCGACCAGCGTGTTGCGCACCGGCCGACCGCCCTCGTCGAGCACGCGGCCCGTCACGATGATGCGCTCGCCAAGCGGTTCGCCATTGCGAGCGGCGTTGCGGGTCAAATCGTTGTCGAGCGCGCCCAGATCGTCCGTGCCGTACACCGGCACTCGCTGGTCACGCAGCTTTTCCTTCAGCGGAATCAGCGGCAGCGTCGGGCCACGCTTCACCGAGGAACCGTAGCCGGGATACACGTAAAGGGGATGAGACTCGAAGTCGCGCGGAGTAAGGATGGATTCATCCATGAAGGTGTCTCCTGAGGGGATGTTTGGAATCGCGAGTGATCCGCGGGTATAAACGGACTTTATCCAATCTGAGAAGTTATGCAAAATGACGTTTTCTCGCCTTTCGTATAACCTTTCGTTATGCAACGCAGTCTCGCGGATAGCCGCGTCAAATTCCGTCATCTCCAGTGCTTTCTGGCCGTCGCGCAGTTCGGCGGGGTCCAGAGGGCTGCGGAGAGCCTGTCCATCACCCAGCCGGCCGTCTCCAAGACGGTGGCGGAACTGGAGGCGATTCTGGGCGTCAAGCTGTTCGAGCG